>NZ_DITB01000121.1 GCF_002422095.1 Flavobacterium sp. UBA6195 | reverse complement strand
TTTCAGTTGAGAAAACGGCTCGTTTTAGTTTGTTTTTCTCAGGATCGATAATGAAATCATAACTGGTTGAAAAATCGGTTTTGTTGGCAGTTGTTCCAATGAAAACAGCGTGACGTAAATTGCAGTTGTCGAACATTGCTTCTGATAAATCACTTTCCATAAAATCAACGGCAATCATGCTACAATTGATGAATTGCATTTTCTTTAATTTCAAACTGTAGAATTGCGCGTAATCAAGCAAACTGTCTTTGAAGTGAAATTCATATAAAATTTGGTCCGTCATCGCAAAATTCACCGAAGTAAAATCACATTTGGTAAACCAAACATCGCGCAACGAAACATGATTGATTTTAGTTCCTTTAAAATTGCAATCGAAGAAATTACAATCGATAAAAGTTACGGCAACAAAGAAGCACGAAGTAAAATCGCAATTTGTAAATGTGCAATTTTCGTACTCTTTATATTTGATATCATTTTCTGAAAAGGTGATATCTGAAAAATTTTGGTCAATAATGTAATCTGCGTGCATAATTATATTTTTTAAAACCCTTCAAAAACGCCTAATCCAAATAAAGCAAAATCGTATTTTACAGGATCATTCGGGTCTAGTTTTCTTAAGTTATCGTCTAATTCAGCTAAGGCTTTAGCATCGTTTTGTTTTCGTGTTAGCAGTTCCAATTTCCGAGCCACATTTCCCGAATGGACATCCAACGGGCAAGATAATAGAGCAGGAGAGATGCTGTTCCAAATGCCTAAATCGACACCTTTGTTATCTTTTCGAACCATCCATCGCAAATACATGTTGATTCTCTTTGCAGCCGAACCACTTAAAGGATCTGAAATGTGTTTTTCAGTTCTGGACAAATGCGGAATTTCAAAAAACAATTGCTTAAATTCCGAAATCGTATGTTGCATCGTTGGATTTTGTTTCGAGAAAACCGCTTCTAATCCGTTATGATTTTGATAAATGTGTTTTAATCCTTTTATAAATCCGACAAAATCCTTTCCGTTAAAAGTACGATGCACGAAATTTTCTAATGATTCTAATTGCGATTCCGAATAATTCATGACAAAATCATAAGGTGAATTTCCCATCAAGTCCATCATCTTCTTAGCATTGTTGATAATCATTTTCCGATTTCCCCAAGCAATAGTGGCGGCTAAAAATCCAGCAATTTCAATATCTTCTTTCAAAGAATACAAATGTGGAATTTGAATCGGGTCGCTTTCAATGAAATTGGGATTGTTGTACAACTCAACTTTTTCATCAAGAAATTCTTTTAACTCGGATTGTGTCATCTTAAGAACTTACAATATTCCCATCTACCATCGTTAATTTTCTATCTGCCATATTGGCTAATTCTTCGTTATGTGTAACAATTACGAAGGTTTGTCCGAATTCATCACGAAGTTTGAAGAACAATTCGTGTAAGTTTTCGGCCGTATGCGTATCTAAATTTCCAGATGGTTCATCGGCAAAAATAACGGCTGGTTTGTTGATTAAAGCTCTCGCAACTGCAACACGTTGTTGTTCACCACCTGAAAGTTCGCTGGGTTTGTGATGTGTTCTTTCGGCTAACCCTAAATAGGAAAGTAGCTTTTTTGCTTCGGTTTCTACTTCTTTTTTATCACGATTGGCTATAAATCCTGGAATACAAACATTTTCTAAAGCTGTGAATTCCGGTAATAATTGGTGAAATTGAAAAATGAATCCCAAATGTTGGTTACGGAATTTAGAAAGTTCTTTGTCTTTTAAATTCAAAACAGATGCTCCATTTATTTCTAAAATCGTATTGTTTTGTTTTGCAGGTAAATCTAAAGTACCTAAAATTTGAAGTAAAGTCGTTTTTCCAGCGCCTGAAGCACCAACAATAGAAACGATTTCTCCTTTTTTTATGTGCAAATCCACTCCTTTTAAAACATGAAGCGAATCGTAATATTTATGTAGATTTTTAGCTGTAATCATAACCAAACATTTCTACAAAGAAACAAAGATTTTTGGCTAATAAAAAAACTATTGTACATCTATTCGCGTATTTCAAATAATAAAGTTTAGTTAAATTAGATTTTGTGTTTAATTTTTTAGTAAATTTGTTAAACAAAATAACCGATACATTTATGAGAAATGCAATTAAAGCGGTATCATTGGTTTTGAGTTTTGTTTTTAGTTCGTGTACAGCTAAAGAAAAACCAGTAGTAAAAGAGGAATTTAAAGAACCGATTAAAGTAAAAGTGAAAGAAGGTATGGAAGTTGCAACATTTGCTGGAGGCTGTTTTTGGTGTACCGAAGCAGTTTTCTTAGAAATAAAAGGGGTTGAAAAAGTAGTTTCGGGATATATTGGAGGAAAAACGATTAATCCAACATATAAAGAAATTTGTACAGGTGAAACGGGTCATGCTGAAGCCATTCAAATCACTTTTAATCCAAATGAAGTTGCGTATGAAGATTTGTTGGAAGTTTTCTTTGGAACGCATGATCCAACAACATTAAATCGTCAAGGAGCTGATGTGGGAACACAATACAGAAGTGCCATTTTCTATCATTCAGAAGCTCAAAAAACAAAAGCGGAAAACTACATTCAATTATTAGAAAAAGAAAAGTTGTACGATAAAAAGATTGTGACAAAAGTATCATCGGCTACTATTTTTTATCCTGCTGAAGATTATCATCAAAATTATTACAATCAAAATTCAAGTCAAGGCTATTGCCAAATGGTCATTGCACCGAAATTAGAAAAATTGCGTAAATATTATAAATCGAAATTAAAATAGAAGGGAAAAATTGCTATGAACACTACTATTGAAAAAGAAATATTCGACATTATCGGTGATAATCACCAAATGACATCGGTTGAAACCCCGTTACGACCAGATGCTTTTTATAAATCAGATGCGGAAAAGATGGAAGTTATTGAACACCATTTTGAAATCATCATGAAAGAATTAGGTTTAGATTTAACCGATGATAGTTTGCAAGGAACACCGCATCGTGTGGCAAAAATGTTTGTGCAAGAAATTTTTTCGGGATTGAATCCAGCGAACAAGCCAAAGATTTCGGTTTTTGATAATTCGTATCAGTATGATAAAATGTTGGTTGAGGCCAATATTAGCTTCAATTCTACTTGCGAACACCACTTTTTGCCGATTGTTGGAAAAGCGCATATTGGTTACGTCTCTTCTGGAAAAGTTATTGGTTTGTCAAAATTGAATCGTATCGTAGATTATTACGCAAAACGTCCACAAGTACAAGAACGAATGATTATGCAAATTTTCAACGAATTGAAATCAGTTTTAGAAACAGATAACGTTATTGTGGTGATGGAAGCAACGCATTTGTGTGTATCAAGTCGAGGTATTAAAGATGAAAGCAGTTATACTTCAACTTTACAATATGGTGGTGTTTTCAATCAAAAAGAATTCCGCGACGATTTCTATAAAATGATTCACAAAGAATAATTTGGCATCTATTTTGTACATTCATAATGGAATTTACAAAATAAAAATGATAGAAAAAACAATTAATAATTCAATTCAACCCGTAAAGAGTGATAAAACCTCGAAATTAATTTTGAGTTTATTGTTTGACGGAATTGGAATGTTGTCTTATGTGCTTCCTATTTTTGCAGAAGTGACCGATTTAGTTTGGGCACCCATATCAGGGATATTATTAATGACAATGTATAGAGGAACAATTGGGAAATTAGCTGGTTTTTTTGGCTTTATTGAAGAATTGGTTCCATTTATAGATTTTGTACCAACATTTACTATAACTTGGTTTTACACTTACGTCATCAAAGGCGGAACAGGACAGGAATAAAAAAAGGAGCTTTATTGCTCCTTTTTTAGTTTAGAATCTATATATTCTCCTATAAAACCTAATTTCATTTTATCAAGCATCTTCTTTTCAAACTCCCAAAAGAAATTAAACTGTCCAAATAAAGCGCCAATTAAAACAAGTAATACTTGATAAGCTGGAAATATAATTATTAACCTGATGGGCCAATAAATCCAAAGAGATAGATTATCTTTAGTAATACTAAGAAAGTCTGTTAATGGTTTTGAAAGATAAGCTGCTGTTGAGCCTGTTATTGCAAATACAATAAAGATTAGTGTTAATTGCCAATTGGAAGTAACATTCCAACGCTCTTTGAGTTTTTTCATAAATTAAATTCGGGGAGTATAACCTCCTAGCTGTTGTTTATTTGTAATTTGAAAATAGACTAAGTAGTAATATAACATATAATTAACATCATATCCATAATCAATATTAGTTTGATAATCTATAGTCATTTCATATAGATTAGGGTTATATTGTAGCGGTAGCATTGCTCGTCTATTCCATTCAGAAACCCAAATTCTATTGTGTGATTCCAGATAATTTTGTGAATAATAATTTTTTGGTTTAGCATGACCATTAAACCAAGAACTAAATCCAGGGTCAATTATTATGACTTCGTATTCAATTTTATCATTTGCAATTCTAATGGTATCGTTTTCTATTTTTTGGATCTTATCAAATGTTTTATTTTCCTGAGAAGTTTTACAGGCTAATAAAAGCATTGATGAAGTGATTAATAGTATTAGAAATTGTTTCATTTACTTATGAATTTGAGAGTATAAAGATAAAAAAAAGCACCGATTTAATCGATGCTTTTAACATTAGAAAAATATATAACTTTAATTATTCTTTAATAAGCTAATAATTTGTTCAGCTAATTCAGTTCCAATTCTATCTTGTGCTTCCATAGTTGCTGCACCAATATGAGGGGTCAAGGAGATTTTAGAATGCATAAGAATTTGAATTTCTGGGTTAGGTTCGTTTTCAAAAACATCTAAACCAGCAAATAATACTTTTCCTTCATCTAAAGCTTCAATTAAAGCAACTTCATTGATTACGCCACCACGAGCACAATTTACGATTCCTACATTGTCTTTCATTAATTGAAATTCTTCTTTGTCAATTACATAACCCTCTTGCGCTGGAACGTGTAACGTAATAAAATCAGAATGTTTGATTACATCTTCAAGAGATTCTGTAACAATCTCCACATTGATGAATTGTCCGTTATAGAAATCCACACGAATTACCGCTTCATTTACATATTTATCAGCAGCAATTACTTTCATGCCTAAACCCAAAGCCATTTTTGCAACTGCTTGACCAATACGTCCAAATCCAATAATTCCAATGGTTTTTCCTCTTAGTTCAATTCCGTTTGCATAGGCTTTTTTCAATCCGTCGAAATTAGTATCACCTTCTAATGGCATGTTTCTATTCGCATCGTGTAAGAATCTTACTCCAGTGAATAAATGAGCAAAAACCAATTCCGCCACACTTTCAGATGACGAAGCAGGTGTATTGATTACGTGTAATCCTTTTTCACGAGCATAAGCCACATCAATATTGTCCATTCCAACACCACCACGACCAATGATTTTTAATCCTGGACAAGCATCAATAATATCTTTTCTGACTTTTGTAGCACTACGAACTAATAAGACTTTAACATCGTGTGTATTGATAAAGTTAGCCACTTGCTCTTGTGCTACTTTGGTTGTAATTACTTCAACCCCTCCTTTTTCTAAAGCTTTAATTCCGCTTTTTGAAATTCCGTCATTTGCTAAAACTTTCATTTTATTTTTATTTTTTATGCTAGTTACTATTTACTAGTCACTAATTATTAAATTTTATTTTCTAATTCTTTCATTACATCAACCAAAATCTGAACGCTTTCAATAGGTAAAGCATTATACATCGAAGCTCTATATCCACCAACCGAACGATGTCCAGCTAAACCAGAAATTCCAGCTGCTTTCCACATGCTGTCAAATTTTTCTTGATGTGCTTCATCATTTAATAAGAACGTAACATTCATATTACTTCTGTCTTCTTTAGCGGCAGTTCCTTTGAATAATGGATTGCGGTCGATTTCGTTGTAAAGTAGATTTGCTTTAGCTTCATTGATTTTTTCAATAGCTGCTATTCCACCTAATTTTTTCAACCATTGTAAGGTTAAAAGTGATGCGTATACTGGAAATACTGGTGGTGTATTGTACATACTTTCTTTAGAAACATGTTGTTGGTAATCTAACATACTAGGAATCATTCTTCCTGTTTTTCCTAAGATTTCAGTTTTTACCACTACTAATGTTGCTCCAGCTGGTCCCATATTTTTTTGAGCTCCCGCATAGATTAAATCAAATTTTGAAAAATCTAATACACGTGAAAAAATATCCGAACTCATGTCACATACTAAAGGAACATTCACTTCTGGAAATGATTTCATTTGGGTTCCAAAAATGGTATTGTTACTTGTGCAGTGAAAATAATTTGCATCAGCAGGAACGCTATAATCTTTTGGAATGTGATTGTAATTTTCTGATTTTGTTGAGGCTACTACAACCGTTTCTCCAAAAAGTTTTGCTTCTTTGATAGCGCCGCTTGCCCAAGTTCCTGTGTCTAAATAAGCTGCTTTTCCATCAACTTTCATTAAATTGTAGGGTACCATTAAAAATTGCATGCTTGCTCCACCACCTAAAAATAATACTTCGTACCCTTTTCCTTCTAAGTTTAAAAGTTCTAAAACTAAGGCTCTAGCTTCGTCCATTACAGCTACGAAATCTTTACTACGGTGTGAAATTTCTAAAATAGATAATCCGGAGTTGTTGAAATCTAAAATAGCTTGTGCCGATTTTTCAAATACTTCTTGAGGAAGTATACATGGACCTGCACTGTAGTTGTGTTTTTTCATTGTAGTTATTTATTTAAAGGTCAAATTTCGGAATTCTTAAATAAAAAAATGACTTAAATGCTACAATAATTATGAGATGTTATTAACAAAAACGATTTAGTTAAAATTCTTTTGTAAAAATTATAAATTAATAATTATTTGTCCTTTTTTTTATTAAATAAGTAAAGATTGTTTTTGAAAGCAAAAAAATCATCTTTCGTTTTTACTAAATGTCTAATTTGAATTTTTTTACCTGAAATTGTAGTTATAATTAAATTTTCACCAAGTTCACCTCCATATCCAATACTCGTTATATCGGTTGATTGTATACGATCTATTTCTTTCCAATCTAAGTTTATTGCTTCATTATCAGTTATAAAGTCGGTTTTAATCCATTTCATGTTTAAACCGCTTTCAGATAGCGTCCATTCCATAATACCTTCGCCCGTTCTTTTATTTAAATAGTAAAATAGTGGCAGAAATAGGATAAGGAATAAAACAAAAAAGACGAATAATCCAAGCTTATCTAGTTTTATAAAATTATTTAATGTGAATACAGAAATCCCGTAAAGTATAAAGAACACAATAAACCAAAAATTTTCAATTGATCTAGATGCTGTTTTTACAACAAATTTCATTTCAAGCTATTTAAAAATGCCAAAGTATCTACATTATCAGCATAATCCCAAAGTTTTGGTTGTTGGGTTTGACCAAAAGCTACTGAATTAGGAATCAAATCTTTAGATACAATACACTGAATTTGGTCTGCGTCATTTTGTAGACGAGACTTAACATTTTCTAAATTCTCATAGAATTCATAAAATACCGATGAAATAGGAGATAAGTAACTTGAATCTTCTTTTATAGTCATGAATTCATTGTCAAGAATTTGGAAATTACTCATTAAGAAAACCGCTTTGTTGTAATCGTAATTATTCGCATACTTTTCGTAGTGAATCACATCACGATATTCGTATATCGCTTTAAAGAAGGCTTCAAAAGTATATCCTTTTGGAACAAAAAGTTTAGAAACATTACGACATCCCAAACCAAAATATCTAAAAATATCTTCTCCTAAACCCAATAGATCTTCAAAAGTTTCAGTTCCGTCTAAAACGGCAACCGAATTTCTGTTTTTACGAATGATACTTGGCTTGTCTTTGAAATAATATTCAAAATAGCGAGCCGTATTATTGCTTCCTGTGGCAATTACGGCATCAAAACCTTCTAATTTGCCTTCCACAAACGTTATTTTTGAGTTAAGTTTTGGCTCAATAGTAATCAAATATTTCGCTAAAAATTTTAATAAATGTTGGTCGTTAGATGAGGTTTTAACCAATACATCATGACCCGAAATCAATACCGAAAGAAAATCATGAAAACCCACTAACGGAATATTTCCTGCTAAAATTAATCCTACTTTTTTTGGTTCAATTTTTGAAAAATCATAGTTGGAAATCCACTGATTTAGATTGTCTTCTGTTAAGGCTTTTGCCCAAGATTGAATGCTATGTAAAACTTGTTCCGGTGTAAACCAACCGTTGTGCGATTGTGAAAGTTCAATCAAGTTTGCAAAGTCATCAAAGAACAAATCGTTATGTAAAACCGAAGCCGATTTAACGTTTCCCTCTTCAGAAAATTGACGTACAAAATTCCCTAATTCAACAAAACTCGATTTTATTTCACTTTGTAACATTTGTAACTTGTTTATGTTTGGTTTACATTGTATTTTTGTAGCGCAAAATTAATCATAATATTAGAATATCACGTTTTTCTGAATTCTAATTTCTTAATACTAAAAGAATCATGGCAATTATAATAACAGACGAATGTATCAACTGTGGGGCTTGCGAGCCAGAATGTCCAAATACAGCAATTTACGAAGGTGCTGATGATTGGAGATGGAAAGATGGTACAAAATTAAGTGGTAAAGTTATTTTACCTGATGGAACTGAAGTAGATTCAGATGCTGCTCAAACCCCAATTTCAGATGATATTTATTACATTGTACCCGGAAAATGTACGGAGTGTAAAGGTTTTCATGAAGAACCTCAATGCGCAGCCGTTTGTCCGGTAGATTGTTGTATACCAGATGATAATCATGTGGAAAGCGAAGAAACTTTGTTAAACAGACAATCGTTTTTGCATAACGAATAAAATTTTTAAAAATTTCAACAGTATGTTAAAGAGAATTTTTAAATAGAAAGTTCTCTTTTTGTTTTTTATTGAGCTAAAAACTTCTTTATTAATGAGTTGTTTTATTTTATTTTGATTACATTTGATTGTTAATCGTAAATTTATGATAAAAAAACTTACTTTTTTATTGTGTCTTTTTACTACTTGTGTTGTATCACAAAATCTCGATTTTACATTAATTGTGAAAGATTTTGATACGGACTTACCTATTGATGAAGTTACGATTACAGCTTTAAGAACTCGACAAGGTTTTTTGACTAATAAAGAAGGAAAAGCAATCATTAACTTGACCCGATCGTCTGATTTTGAACTTGTTCATTCTTTTTATAAAAAAACAATTATAAAATTTGCAACCCTAGACAAAAAGGAAAATGTAGTTTACTTAGAACCCATTACACAGGAATTGGAAGAATACATCATCACCAAAGATCATCCTCAGGAAATTTTAAAACGGATTATAGAAAATTCTAAAGATAAAATCACCATTCCTATAAGTTTGAAAGTCTATTTGCACGAATTTTACAAACGTGATAATGAGATTGTTTTTTTTAATGACGGTTTGATTAATTTTCAAATTTTAGGAAATGAAAAGAATATAAAAACCGATATTTTAGTAGAACAAAATCGCGCTGTTGGTGTTTTAGATGGCGATATCGATACCAATATATTAGGTTATGATTTGAATAATATCATCGAAAATTATTACCAATTCAAATATTTAGACGAAGTATTGGATTCCAAAGCAAAGAAAACTTATGATTTTTCGGTAAAAACCTATCCATCTAACGAGGATTATTTGGTAATTAAAATTGTTCCTTTACCCGAATCCAAAGGAATTTTATCTGATTTTACGGTAGTTTATGATAGCAACAAAAAGTTGATAATAGAAGTTAGTTCTTATGTAACTCCAGACCGACTTTTGGCTTATAAGGAGAGCATGTTTGCCAGTAGAAAAGTCTATAAATTAGAATTTAAAAATACATTCCGACATGAAGGGAATTATTACTATTTAGCTAATTCAAAAGAAGTAATTGGTTTTGAGAAATATTATAAAAAGAAATCCAGACGAATTGAAGTGAAAAATCATATGGTAGTAACCGATTTCAATAAAAAAACTTTCGAGTACGGAGATAAAAATATTTTTAAAGGTAAATCATTAATTAATAAACAAACCTCTTTTTTTACAAATTATTGGGATGTTGAATCAGGTTTTATAAGTACTACAGAAGAAAAAGCAATTATTGAACGTCTTGGAAAAGGAACTGAAGAAATTCATACTGAAGAAGAAAACACCATCGAATAACTACTTCATCAACTCCTTTTATTTAATACTTTGATACTAATCAGGATTAAAGTATATTTGCGCACTTTTAAAATAATATTAACTAGTAATTTAAAGTCCCCTTTGGGGATTTAGGGGCTTATGAAAGCAGGAATTGTAGGATTACCAAATGTTGGAAAATCAACTTTATTTAATTGTTTATCAAATGCAAAAGCGCAAAGTGCTAACTTTCCGTTTTGTACTATAGAACCTAATATTGGAGTAGTAAACGTTCCAGATCCGCGTATTGCTCGTTTAGAGGAATTGGTCAAACCAGAACGCGTTCAAATGGCAACGGTTGATATCGTTGATATTGCAGGTTTAGTAAAAGGAGCAAGTAAAGGAGAAGGTTTAGGCAATCAATTCTTAGGAAACATCAGAGAATGTAACGCAATTATTCACGTTTTACGTTGTTTTGATAACGATAATATTGTGCATGTGGATGGAAATGTAAATCCAATTCGCGATAAAGAAACCATCGATATCGAATTGCAATTAAAAGATTTAGAAACGGTAGAAAAACGTTTGGAAAAAACCAATCGTGCTGCCAAAACAGGAAACAAAGAAGCACAAGTTGAAAAAGCTTTATTAGATAGAATTCGCGAAACTTTATTAGCAGGAAAATCAGCTCGTACTGTAGTTCCTCAAAATCAAGATGAGGAAGAAATGTTAGAAAGTTTTCAATTAATCACAACAAAGCCGGTTTTATACGTTTGTAATGTTGACGAAGCTTCGGCAGTAAACGGAAACAAATATGTAGATCAAGTTCGTGAATTAGTTAAAGATGAAAATGCTGAGGTGATTGTACTTTCAGTAGGAGCAGAAGCAGATATTACCGAATTAGAAAGCTATGAGGAGCGTCAAATGTTTTTACAAGACATGGGATTATCTGAGCCAGGTTCGGCAGTGTTAATTCGTGCCGCTTACAAATTATTGAAATTACAAACCTATTTCACGGCTGGTGTTAAAGAAGTTCGTGCTTGGACAATCAACATCGGAGATACAGCACCAAAAGCAGCTGGAGTAATTCATACTGATTTCGAAAAAGGATTTATCCGTGCAGAAGTTATTGCATTCGAAGATTTTTCTAACTACGGTTCAGAAGCAAAAGTAAAAGAAGCTGGAAAATTAAGAGTAGAAGGAAAAGAATATATTGTTAAAGATGGTGATGTAATGCATTTTAGATTTAATGTATAAATATGAAGAAATTATTTTTTGTAATTATTTTTATTTGCTTTCCACTAATATTGGTAGCTCAAGATAAAATTAAATTTGGAGTAAATGGTGGGTTAAATTATGCTAGTCTTAGAGGAAATGATTTAGCTGAAGATTTAGCCCCAGGTATTTCTTATTTAGTGGGAGTTTCGGCTGAATTTTTCTTAAAAGAAAACTTGTCAATTTCAGCTAATTTAAACTATGAAAATAAAACAGCAAAAGATAATGGTAATGTTTATTTAATTGATGAATATGGATTTCCTACAATGATTAAAAGTGATTCTAAATCTATATACAACTATTTAGTATTGCCCGTTTATGTAAATTATTATTTTGGCAAAAAAGATGATTTCTATGTTAATGGAGGTTTATTCTTAGGTTATCTATTAAATTCTAAATTTAGCTCAAAAAATTCTGACAATGACACTGATACAACAGATATGAATAAGAAAATAGATGCAGGTTTGGTTTTTGGATTTGGAAAGGTATTTCAGCTAAATGATAAAAATAATTTAAAATTAGAGATTAGAGAAAATTTGGGGATGTTAAATACAAGTGATTTTGATGTATATAACGATGGAACAATTAAAACAAATTCACTTAATTTAATTTTAAATTGGAATTTCAATTTATAGATAATATTTAGAACCGAGCATAAGAAAACAAGCAAAACCGTTGAAGCCATTCAGCGGTTTTTTTGTGGCATAAGATTTGTGTTTGCAAAACAAAACAAACTATCATGAAAAAATATCTTATTCTAGCCGCATTTGCTTTGGCTACGATTTCCTGTAAAGATTCGGGATTACACAACAGTTTTATTTATTTTTCTGAAGCCCAACCCACAAATGTGGATGAGATAAAAGTATTCCCGAAGAAGTTTGTTCGAACGTATACCTTGGATTATTCACATCGTTTGGTAATCCAACCAAAATGCGCTTATGTAAAAGAAATTGAAACCATTACGGCTTTAAAGTCTGAATTGGACTCTATTCCTGAATTTGAATTACGCAATAACCAAGTTTTTGATAAATTCGAAAATAAACCATATAAAACCTTTATAAAAGGCGATACAATTGCGTTTGAAATCGAACGTTTGGATACTATTTTTTCTTTTTCCGAAAACGAAATCGCTAAACAGTATAAATCCTCATTGGTTTTAAATAAAGAAGTTGATGGAAAGTACCAAACCAGTATTTTGAAATTGTCCACTATTGGAGCAAAACACATTCAACTTGGAACCAAAAAAGATTTTACCAAATTAAATTCCGAACTTAAAATTCCATTTGCTGTCGAAATGAAGGAAAATGATACACTTCACGTTCTTTTAACACCATCACGTGCCGATTTTAGAAAATTACTTCGTTTAGATGGATTTGAATATGCTACTTTTTATTTGATGAAGTAATTTCAGATAGTAGAAATTTTAGATATTATGAGTAATTGAAAGCTTTTCTCTTTCTTCTTTTTATTATTGAACTTGACTTTGAACCTGCCCTTGAACCTGCCCTTGAACTTGCTCTTGTCAACCGCATTTTGTCAATAACTTATCGGTTTTTCCTTTCTCAATTTTGGAGATAAATGCTATATTGCACAAAATCCAAAATCTGTCTATGTTAGAGCAAAATCAATATACCGAAGACAACATACGTTCGCTCGATTGGAAAGAGCACATTCGAATGCGTCCGGGTATGTATATCGGAAAATTAGGTGACGGTTCATCGCCTGATGATGGTATTTACATTCTGTTAAAGGAAGTTATGGACAACTGTATCGATGAATTCGTTATGGGTGCCGGAAAAACCATTGAAGTTACTATCAAAGATAAATTGGTAACCGTTCGCGATTATGGTCGTGGCATTCCGTTAGGAAAAGTCGTTGATGTAGTTTCCAAAATGAACACAGGAGGAAAATACGATTCAAAAGCCTTCAAAAAGTCTGTAGGTTTAAATGGTGTCGGAACAAAAGCCGTAAATGCCCTTTCGAATTATTTCCGAGTGGAATCGGTTCGTGATAACCAACAAAAAGCAGCAGAATTCTCAGCTGGAAATTTGACGCTAGAGGAAGATATTCAAGAAACTACTAAGCGAAAAGGAACCAAAGTTTCTTTCGTGGCCGATGATACGATTTTCAAAAATTACAAATACCGAAACGAGTATATCATTAAAATGCTCAAAAACTATTGTTATTTAAATCGCGGTTTAACGATTTATTACAATGGTGAAAAATACGTTTCGGATTACGGATTGAAAGATTTATTGGAAGAAAATATTTCAGCTGAAGATATGGTATATCCAATCATTCATTTGGAAGGAGACGATATCGAAGTTGCCATTACACACAGTAAATCCCAATATTCAGAAGAATACCATTCGTTTGTAAACGGACAAAATACTACGCAAGGTGGAACGCATTTAGGGGCTTTCCGTGAGGCGATTGTAAAAACCATCAAAGAGTTTTATAACAAACCTTTCGAAGCTTCAGATATTCGCAAATCGATTGTTTCTGCTGTTTCGGTTAAAGTAGAAGAACCCGTATTCGAATCGCAAACCAAAACCAAATTAGGTTCGACAGATATCGGTCCGAATGGTCCAACAGTTCGTACGTTCGTAAATGATTTCATCAAAACGAATTTAGATAACTTCTTACATAAAAATCCAGAAGTTGCCGATGCGTTATTGCGCAAGATTTTACAAGCCGAGCGCGAACGTAAAGAACTTTCTGGTATTCGAAAATTAGCCAAAGAACGTGCTAAAAAAGCTAGTTTACACAATAAAAAATTACGCGATTGCCGTGTTCATTTAACCGATGCTAAAAATCCAAGAAGTTTAGAAAGTACGCTTTTTATTACAGAGGGAGATTCGGCTTCAGGTTCGATTACCAAGAGTCGCGATGTAAATACACAAGCGGTTTTCAGTTTACGTGGAAAGCCTTTGAATTCATACGGAATGACGAAAAAAATCGTATACGAAAACGAAGAATTTAACTTATTGCAAGCCGCATTAGACATTGAAGAATCGATGGAAGATTTGCGTTACAATAACATCGTAATCGCCACCGATGCCGATGTGGATGGTATGCACATTCGCTTGTTGTTGATTACGTTTTTCTTGCAGTTTTTCCCAGAGTTAATCAAAGACGGACATTTGTATATTCTACAAACGCCATTATTCCGTGTACGAAACAAAAAAGAAACGATATATTGTTACAGCGAAGAAGAACGAGTTAACGCCATCGAAAAACTAAAACCAAAACCAGAAATCACCCGATTCAAAGGATTAGGAGAAATTTCGCCAGATGAGTTTAAGCACTTCATAGGGCAAGACATTCGTTTAGATCCAGTCATGTTAGATAAAGCCACAACGATTGAAACCTTGTTAGAATTCTACATGGGTAAAAACACCCCAGACCGACAAGGGTTTATCATCAATAATTTGAAAGTAGAATTGGATGTGGTAGAGAAGTAATGGTAGCACAAAGTTTCACAATGTAATGCACAAAGTCACACAAAGATATTTTTTAACATTGCGAAACTTAGTGAAAACTTTGAGTAACATAGTGTAACAAAAAAAAATATGACTGATGAAAACGAAATAAGCCGAATAATTTTAGATTGCGCCTACAAAGTTCATACAAAGTTAGGTCCAGGATTGTTGGAAAAAGTTTACTAAGAATGTTTGGCTTATGAATTGACTAAATGCGGATTAGAAGTTAAACAAGAATGTCCATTTCTAGTTATTTATGAAGATATAAAAATGGATTGTGGTTACCGAGTAGATATTCTAGTAAATAATAAAGTTATAGTGGAATTGAAAGTAGTTGAAGATTTTACTATTGAACATACAGCTCAATGTCTAACTTACATGAAACTATCGGAATGCAGATTAGGATTACTTTTAAATTTTTATAAGAAATCATTAAAAGACGGTATAAAAAGATTAATATTATAACATTGATTTTATTGGTACACAAAGTATCACAATGTAAAGCAAAAAGTCACACAAATTAATTTTAAAACATTGAGTTACTTCGTGAAAAACTTTGAGAAACATAGTGCTACAAATACATAAAAAGATAAAGTAGAAATATAAACATTGTGAAACTTAGTGTAAAACTTTGAGAAACATAGTGCTACAAAAACATGAAAGACGAAGAAGATAACATCATCCCAGAAGACGACAATTTAGAGAACCAAGACCAGCCCCAAAAAGAGGAAGGTTTTGAGGATATTCATGTGTCAACGGGACATCATTTTTACGAAAACAACGAAAATCCAGAGGATACCATTACCAAAGTTACAGGAATGTACAAGGATTGGTTCTTGGATTACGCTTCCTATGTAATTTTAGAGCGTGCCGTTCCTGCGATAGAAGACGGTTTCAAACCCGTACAACGTCGTATCATGCACTCCATGAAAGAGTTGGATGACGGTCGTTACAACAAAGTGGCGAATATCATTGGGCACACCATGCAGTATCATCCACACGGAGATGCGAGTATTGGTGACGCTATGGTGAACATCGGGCAAAAAGATTTGTTGATTGACTGCCAAGGGAACTGGGGAAATATTTTAACCGGTGACGGAGCCGCAGCCCCTCGTTACATCGAAGCTCGAATTTCAAAATTTGGTCACGATGTGTTGTTTTCTCCAAAAGTTACCCAATGGCAATTAAGCTATGATGGTCGTAAAAACGAACCGATTCATTTGCCTGTAAAATTTCCATTGTTGTTAGCGCAAGGTGGAGAAGGGATTGCAGTAGGTTTGTCTACGAAGATTTTACCGCACAATTTCAATGAATTAATTGATGCGTCGATTAAAATTTTAAAAGGAAAACCATTTACTTTATTTCCAGATTTCCCAACAGCCGGAATTGCTGATGTTTCCAACTATAATGATGGAATGCGAGGTTCTCGTGTTCGTGTGAGAGCTAGAATCGCACCTTTAGATAAAAATACGTTAGTGATTACCCAAATTCCATTTTCAACCGATACTACCAAATTGATTGATAGCATCTTGAAAGCCAATGAAAAAGGGAAAATCAAAATCAAGAAAATTGAAGATAATACGGCGGCTGAGGTTGAAATCGTAATTCATTTACAACCCGGAACTTCGCCAGACAAAATGATTGATGCGTTGTACGCGTTCACCGATTGCGAATTGTCTATCGCGCCATTAGGTTGCGTGATTGAAAATTGTAATAAGCCTTTGTTTATTGGCGTTTCTGATATTTTGAAGATTTCTACCAATCGTACGTTGAATATTTTAAAACGAGAGTTAGAAATTCAATTAGACGAACTCGAAGCGAAGTGGCATTTCGCAAATTTAGAGAAGATTTTCATCCGTGAAGAAATGTATATTGACTTCAAATTGTATTCGGATAGAGAGTCGCTTTACAAATACATGTACGATCGATTTGAGCCTTTCAAAACCATTTTAATTCGAGAAATTGAAGACGAAGATTTACAAAGATTGACGCAAATTCCAATGATTCGTATTACACGATTTGACTCGGATAAAGCTGACGATGCGATTGCGAAATTGGAAGCCGAAATCGAGCAAGTGAAATACCATTTAGATCATTTGATTGATTATGCGGTAGATTATTTCACCACCTTAAAAGACAAATACGGAAAAGGAAGAGAACGCTTAACCGAATTACGTAATTTCGATAACATTCAAGCTACAAAAGTAGTATTGCGTAACCAAAAATTCTATGTGAATAGAGAAGAAGGTTTCGTAGGAATGGGCTTGAAAAAAGACGAATACGTGGGTGAATGTTCCGATATAGATGACATTATCGTTTTCCTTCGCGATGGAAAAATGATGGTAACCAAAATTGATGACAAAAAGTTCATTGGTAAAGATATTATTCATGTTGCCGTATTCGATAAAAACGACAAACGTACCATTTACAACATGATGTATCGTGATGGTAAAAACGGTTCTACGTTTATCAAGCGATTCAATGTTTCTGGAGTTACTCGTGATAAATTCTATGATTTGACGCAAGAAAAACCTGGTTCAATGGTGTCGTATTTCTCAGCGAATCCAAATGGAGAAGCAGAAGTGGTTACGATTTTATTACGCCAAGTGGGAAGTGTGAAAAAACTGAAATGGGATGTCGATTTTTCCGATATTGCTATTAAAGGAAGAGCGTCTCGTGGAAATACGGTTACCAAATATCCAATCAAAAAAATCGAACTAAAAGAGAAAGGAATTTCGACTTTACGTCCGAGAAAAGTTTGGTTTGATGATACCGTGCAACGTTTAAATGTCGATGGAAGAGGTGAATTGTTAGGCGAATTTAAACCAAACGACCGCTTGTTAATTGTCAACCAATCAGGGAAACTGAAAACAATAATTCCAGAACTTTCAACGCATTTTGAAGAAGACATGATTGTGTTAGAAAAATGGAATCCAAACAAACCGATTTCGTGTATTTATTATTGTGGAGAAAAAGACAGATATTTCGTAAAACGTTTCTTAGTTGAAAACGAAAATAAAGAAGAAATTTTCATCACTGAGCACGAAAAATCACAGTTAGAAATCGTTTCTACTGATTGGCGTCCGGTTGCTGAGGTAATTTATGCCAAAGTAAAAGGTGTTCAAAAAGAAAACCAAGTAGTGGATTTAGAACAATTCATAGCAGTAAAAGGAATCAAAGCATTAGGAAACCAGTTAACTACGGATAAAATCAAACAGATTAACCTATTAGATCCGTTGCCTTATGAAGAAGTATTAGAGGAGCCAGAAATTCCAACAAACGAAGCTTCAGAAGAAGGAAACGACATTCAAGATTTCAATATAGAATTAGACGACGACGGACAAATTACGTTATCTTTAGAATAAAATTCTGACCTGCAAGGTTTTTTACTTTGCAGGTTTTTTTATTGACTTTTATCATTTTTCACTCCAAATAAAACACTTAATTTCGTCCTAAATTAAAACACAACAACATGTCAACATTTCCATCAGACATTGAAATTGCACAAAACGCAACAATGTCTCACATTAAAGATATTGCCAAAAAAATCAACATATCAGAAGACGATTTAGAATTTTATGGCAAGTACAAAGCCAAATTACCTTTACACTTACAACAAGAAAACCCAAAAGGAAAACTGATTTTAGTTTCTGCCATGTCGCCAACGAAATATGGTGAGGGGAAAACTACGATGTCTATCGGTTTAACGGATGGTTTGAATTACATCGGTAAAAAAGCGATTGCGGTTTTACGTGAACCTTCGCTTGGACCTGTTTTTGGGTTAAAAGGTGGCGCTGCTGGTGGTGGTTATGTACAAGTGTTACCAATGGAGGATATCAATTTGCATTTTACAGGTGATTTTTCGGCAATTGAAAAGGCAAATAACTTGCTTTCAGCGGTGATTGATAACAATCTGCAAAACACGAA
This sequence comes from Flavobacterium sp. UBA6195, assembly GCF_002422095.1. Taxonomy (GTDB): domain Bacteria; phylum Bacteroidota; class Bacteroidia; order Flavobacteriales; family Flavobacteriaceae; genus Flavobacterium. Next base: position 6,361 of record NZ_DITB01000121.1, on the reverse strand, counting down.
ATATTCTTTAAATCTGGATCCAAAATCAATTGCATGGAAACGTGTAATGGACATGAACGACCGTTCTTTACGTCAGATTATTATTGGAGTAGGAGCGAAAGCTAATGGAACTATGCGAGAAGATGGTTTCAATATTACACCCGCTTCAGAAGTGATGGCGATTTTATGTTTGGCAAAAGATTTAGAAGATTTGAAATTCCGATTAGGAAATATATTTGTTGGAAAAACGTTAGATGGAAAAGCTATTTTCGCTCGCGATTTGAATGTAGTAGGAGCCATGGCAACGTTATTGAAAGATGCAATTAAACCTAACTTAGTGCAAACCATAGACGGAAATCCAGCGATTTTACATGGCGGACCATTTGCTAGTATTGCACAAGGAACTAATACAGCTATTGCTACAAAAATGGGATTATCATTAGGCGATTACGTAGTAACAGAAGCCGGTTTTGGTGCCGATTTAGGTGCGGAAAAATTCTTGCATATCAAATGCGAACAAAGTGGTTTGAAACCCGATGCTGTTGTTTTAGTGGCTACAATTAGAGCGATTAAACATCATGCCGGATTAGTTGCAGAAGATTTTAAAACGGAAAATGTAGCAGCTATTGAAAAAGGGTTCTGCAATTTGGAAAAACACATTGAAAACATGCAACAATTTGGATTGAATCCTGTGGTTTGTATCAATGCTTTCCCAGATGATACGCAAGCGGAATATGATAAATTGAAAGAATTATGTGCGACTAAAGGTGTAACTGCAATTGTAAGTACCGCTTTTGCTCAAGGCGGAAAAGGTTCAGCTGAAGTAGCGCAAAAAGTAGTGGAAGAAATCGAAAAAGGAACTGCGAATTATAAACCGTTGTACCAACCTTCGGATAGTATTGAGCATAAAATTAATGTAGTTGCTAAAAATATTTATGGTGCGAATTCAGTAGAGTTTTCTCCAAAATCGAAATCGCAGTTAAAAATGATTAGTGATTTAGGATTTGGTCATTTTTCTATTTGTATGGCGAAAACACCAGCAAGTTTTTCTGATAATGAGAAATTAATTGGTCGCCCAACAAATTTTGATATTACGGTTCGTGAGTTTGAAATCGCCAGTGGGGCAGGCTTTATTGTGCCGCTTTTAGGTGAAGTAATGCGAATGCCAGGCTTGCCAGCAGTTCCAAATGCGGAACGAATTGATATTGACAACGAAGGAAGAATTACGGGATTGTCTTAGTATTTTGGCACAAGTAAATAATACGATTCCCATCTAACCCTGATAGGAATGAAAATAAAAAATGGTCACTGAGGTTCTCGAAGTGACCATTTTTTATTGTAATGTATAGCAGGAAAATGGACCGCCGGTATGTCCCGAACCATTCGTTCCTAATCTTAATGTGCTTTTTTACGCATTTTCATATTTAAAAATTCCACTCCTAATGAAAAAGCAATTGCAAAATACAGATAACCTTTAGGAACTGCTCCCACATGTTGCCCTGCTAATTGCGCATTCGATAAATGCATACTTTCAGTAATTAACATAAATCCGATTAGAATTAAGAAAGCTAGACCTAAAATTTGGATCGATGGGTTTGCATTTACGAAATTTCCAACTGGAACTGCAAATAACATCATGATTCCTACAGAAATTACAACAGCAGTAATCATAATTACTAAGGCACCTTCGATACCGTTTGTCATACCAACAGCTGTTAAGATACTGTCTACTGAGAAAATTAAATCGATAAGTAGAATTTGACCAATCACACTTGCAAATGATTTAGCTGCAGAAGTTTTAAGTTCTTTCTCTTCTTCACCTTTGTGGTCTACTTTTTCGTGAATTTCTTTGGTACTTTTATAAATTAAGAACAAGCCTCCTAATAATAAAATTAAAGCTTGACCTGTAATGTCGGCTGAGAACCAACCAAAGTCAAAGCTGAACCATGGCGCTTTCATGGCAATTAATAAGGTAATTCCGAATAGCAATGCAATACGCATAAACATAGCTAAGAATAATCCTATTCTAGTAGCTTTTTTACGTTTTTCTTGTGGTAATTTTCCAGTAACAATCGAAATAAAAATAATGTTATCGATACCTAGAATAATTTCTAAAAATGTTAAGGTTAAAAGTGCTATCCAAGCATCGGGATTTAAAAATACTTCCATTTTTGTGTTTTAGTTTAAAACTTGTTATACGTTGGCTAGTTTAGTTTTGTTACAGTCCCGCGTTGCTTTTTTGAATCTCCTACAAAAGAATATTCAAATGTATAAGAGTTAGCATTCGTAGTCAAAATTTTCATTTGAACTGCTTTTTTCTCTTCTCTATTTTTCGGATGAGTATTTTGCATAATGTATTCGCAATCATTCGTCCATCTTACTTTAAACGTATCGATTTTTCCTTCATAGGTTTCTATTTGAATGGAATCATTACGTTCAAAAGTACTCGTATATTTTTTGCCTTCGATTTCGGTTTCAGAAGTAAATTTTCCGGTTTTAAAATCTTTACAATTGCGTTCTTGATTGTAACAAGAAGTTAGTATTGTTAGCAAAAGTAAACTGTAAATCGAATATTGTATTTTGGATTTCATAATTGATTTTTGTCCCGACACTTCAGGATTAATATTGTTATTAATTGTTTTTATCACTATCAAATAAGCTTTTAACTAAAGTCATAATTCCTTTATAAATCAAAAACATTGCGGTTAAAGCAATAATAATTCCTAATGCTAATATGTAGGGATATAAAGGATGTTTTTCATTTTTGAACGCACTGTTGATAATCACAGGTCCAAGAAATAACAAAGGCAAAGCACCTGCCAAATATTTTACTCCTTTTGCTAATATGTTTTTATCTGTTGCCATTAGAAATTAATTTGAAGTCCAATACCATTGGAATTAGTAACAATATGTAATTCAAAATTGTCGCCTAAGGTTTTCTTTTGATCTTGAATACCAGAATTATACAGGTCAACACTTTCTTGTACTAATTTCTTTCTTCCAGATAAAATAGGAATAGAAACAGCCATTAAACCCACACCAGCATACGTAATTACTGTTGGATATTTCACATCTGAAGTTAATCCCATTACTAAATCAGCAGCAGTTCCCCCAATTCCCAATCCTAATAAAAATCCACCAAGAGATTCCTTAGTTTTTGCTTTTTTGAATAAATGCAACGCTTTTAAATCGGTTTCCATTGTTTTTTTAGTTTCAAACGAAGATAATTGTACTCCATCTTGAAAAATTTTACCTCCGTTATATTCTAATTTTTGTGCAAATGAGAATGAAAAACTTACGAATGCTAATAGTAAAAAGAATGGTTTCATGGTATATTTTATTTGTTGTTATTGTAAAAATCTACCGCATTTCTAACACTTCCATGGGTGTTTAACAATTGATTGGCTTCTTCATAACTTACAGGAATTTCGTCCATAATCATTCGAGTTCCTCTGTCAATTAATTTGGTGTTGCTCAATTGCATATCCACCATTTTGTTTCCCTTTACTTTTCCCAATTGAATCATAGTGGCTGTCGAAATCATGTTTAAAACCAATTTCTGAGCGGTTCCAGCTTTCATGCGAGAACTTCCGGTTACAAATTCTGGTCCAACTACCACATCAATAGGAAATTTAGCGGTTTTCGATAACGGACTTTCCGCATTGCAACTGATACTTCCGGTGCTGATGTTATTTTGATTGCACATTTCTAAACCACCAATCACATAAGGCGTAGTTCCCGAAGCGGCAATTCCAACTACAACATCGTTTTCATTGATTTTCCATTGTTGTAAGTCGTTCCACGCTTGTGCTCGGTCGTCTTCGGCAAATTCTACTGCTTTTCTAATCGCCGTATCGCCACCTGCAATAATTCCAATTACCAAATCAAACGGAACCCCAAAAGTAGGCGGACATTCCGAAGCATCTACAATTCCTAAACGGCCCGAAGTTCCTGCACCGATGTAAAACAAACGACCGCCTTGTTTCATTTTCGAAACAATTTCTGTCACTAGTTTTTCAATTTGTGGTAACGCTTTTTCAACGGCTAACGGAACGGTTTTGTCTTCATTGTTGATGTTGGTCAACAAATCAGTAACCGACATTTTTTCTAAATGTTCGTATTTGGAAGCTTGTTCAGTAGTCTTGGTAAAATTCATACTATTATTTTAAAACGTGATGTGCCAAAACATTCTGAACATCATACACATTGACAGATTTATTAAATTGCTTCACCACACTTGGATGTACTTCACTTGAAACCCAAATTTTCAATTCGGCTTCTAAGTCAAATGTACCCGCAGTTTCAACGCTGAAACGTGAAATGCTTTTGTAAGTAATGGATTTATATTCAATTTTGCTACCGGTAATACCTTGTTTTTCAATTAGAATTAATCGTTTGTTGGTAAAAATAAAAGTATCGCGAATCAATTTGAAACCCAATTCAATTTCTTCACCTGTAATTAATAATTTACCGTAATCTTTTACTAAAGTTTCTTGATTTACAGCACCTGCATTTCCAAGTAAGGCAGAAAAAATCCCCATATCAATTGTTTTAAATGTTCTTCAAATTTAAGTAAAAAGTACTTATGTTTTATGTTGATTTACGATTAATGCGAATGTCCCATTTCAATTATATAAGCCAAAACAAAACCAAATACAATCATGGTGATTTTAGCCAAATTGAATTTGTGTCCTTCATTACTTTCAAAAATAATTGTTGATGAAATATGGAACAAAATTCCCACTACAACTGCCGAAATTTCTTTTGAGTAATGTTGAGCAAAATGCATTTGTTCCGCTAAAAATGTTCCTATCGGAGTCATTAAAGCAAAAGTAAACATGAAAGCAAAAATCATCATTTTGTTCATTTTGGCATTTACAAAAAATAAGGTCAAAATGATAGCGATAGGTAAGTGGTGAACCGCAATTCCATAGGCTAAATTGTGATTGTTGTGGATAGGAAAACCTTCTAATAAGGCATGAATACACAAACTAATAAACAACAACCAAGGTATCTGATGCAATTCATTATGCTCGTCGGTATGCACGTGAACGTGTCCGTGTTCGGCACCTTTTGAGAAAAATTCTAGTAAGATTTGGAAAAGAATTCCAATCATAATGAAAACGCCAACAGGTAACTTGGCATGCACTTCTTCTCCTTCGTGAATATGATTATGTCCTTCACTGAATAACTCAGGAAGTAAGTGTAAAACGGTTAGCGAAAGTAAAAACGCACCACTGAACGCTAACAACAATTTGATGTTTTTCTTTTTTTGTGGTTTTAGTACCAACGCAAATAAAAAGCCAATAATTACGGCTGAAAAGGTGATAATATATTGCATTATTTGAAAATCATGATTAAACGTTCTGATTGGTTTTTATAGAATTTTCGCAATTTATAATCGCCAAAAATATCTAAAAGATAAATACCGGCTTCCTCCATCATTTTTTCGAAATCTTCTAAGCGAAGGGCTTGTACTCTCTCGGTAAAATGATAGTTTTGACCTTCGTCTTCAAACGAAATTTCTTTGAATATATGTCCGTCTTTATAATAACGTTGTATATGAAAATCAATTCCGTCAACCGATTTTACTTCATCAGCCACTAAGTTTTCAATTACAAAATCCGCATTCATAAAATCAATAACCGCAAAACCGGTTTCGGTTAAACTGTTGTGAATGGCTTTGATGGTTTTATAATTATCAGCATCGTCTTCAAAATAGCCAAAACTCGTAAACAAATTGAAAATAGCATCGTATTTTTCGTTACACGTTTCGCGCATGTCGTGCACTTTGAAATGCAGTTTTTCATTGGCAAATTGCGAGGCTTCCTTAATGCTGTTTTCTGATAAATCAATTCCGGTTACATCAAAACCTAAGGAATTCAGATAAATCGCATGACGTCCTTTTCCGCAAGCCAAATCTAAGATTCTAGCCGCTTCGGGAAGATTCAAATAATGCGTTAAATTGTCCATCAACAATTGCGCTTCTTCGTCATTGCGTTCCTTGTATAAGATGTGATAGTATTTAGTATCAAACCAAGATTCAAACCAGTTTGAGGCAGGTTGATTTCCTATGGATTGTGATTTATTGTTGTTATCTGACATTAATTCTGATTTCGTTTCATTCAAGTAGCAAATTTAATGTATTTTTGCACAAGAATACCCTAATTATTACGATTGCAATTGATTTTTGCAATTGAACTTGAATTTGTAGAATGGAAAATTTTAAAATGACGGCCAAAACCTTCTTTGGTTTTGAAGAAATATTAGCTAAAGAATTGCAAATTCTTGGCGCGCAACATGTGGAAATCGGTACACGTGTGGTGAGTTTTAAAGGTGATAAAGGATTTATGTACAAGGCTAATTTGGCGCTTCGTACGGC
>NZ_DITB01000001.1 GCF_002422095.1 Flavobacterium sp. UBA6195 | reverse complement strand
ATCGATTAGAAAGAGCTTCAAAAAATAACATCACATTAAAAATTAAAAAATGGATTTAAATTTACTATTAGAAAACTTAACTAATCCCGCTTTACTTTATTTTATCTTAGGAATTATAGCGGTTTACTTAAAAAGCGACTTAGAAATCCCAAATAATTCTTCAAAATTTATATCGTTGTATTTGCTTTTTGCCATCGGTTTTAAAGGAGGGCAAGAATTATCGCATGAAACTATAAATAGTGAAGTTATTTGGTCCATGCTGTTTGGAATTTCAATCGCTGTAATAATTCCACTTTATACTTTCTTTATCTTAAAACGTAAATTGAATGTATATGATGCGGGAGCTATTGCTGCTGCTTATGGATCTATTAGTGCGGTTACTTTTGTAACTGCTGTTTCTTATTTAGAATCACATCAATTAGAGCTTCATGGTTATATGGTAGCTATTATGGCACTTATGGAATCTCCAGCTATAATTATAGGATTGGTATTAATTTCGCTATTCAATAAAGAACAAACCCAAAAAATAAATAAATTAGAAATTTTAAGACACTCGCTAACAAATGGTAGTGTGCTATTGATTTTAGGTAGTTTGATAATTGGATTTTTAGCCAATGCCAAACAAGCACAAGGAATTCAACCTTTTACAAATGATTTATTCAAAGGATTTTTAGCAATTTTCTTGTTAGATATGGGAATTACGAGTGGTAGAAAATTAAAATCGTTTTTTGCACATGGCTGGTTTCCCTTTGCTTTTGCTTTAGTAATTCCGTTGGTAAATGGAGTAATTTTTGCTTGCTTGAGTGGTTTTGTCACTGATGATATTTCAAATCGATTTATTTTTGCGATATTGGCGGCGAGTGCTTCTTACATAGCAGTTCCGGCAGCAATGAAAATAACGGTTCCGAAAGCTAATCCCGGGTTGTTTTTACCTATGGCTTTAGCAATTACATTCCCTATAAACATAACAATTGGGATGCCTATTTACTTTTATATTGTGCAACATTTTTAAATTTTATTAGTTTGAATTTTAAGTGTTTTATTGTTTTTTGATTGATATATTAGATTTAAAATTTTTTTATTTCAATAAAAATAGTACATTCGATAAACTTTAAACAAATTTTTATGAACTCAGAAAACAATGTGGTAGTTTCTTATGCAACTGATGCAGATAGAGCTACCTTTTTTAAAAAGACGTATAGTCATGTTGCGTATGCTATTTTAGCTTTTATGCTAGTAGAATCTATTTTATTACGAATTGTTCCAATGGAATGGATTTTAATGATGATGGGCGGTAAATTCGTTTGGTTGTTTATTTTAGGATTATTTTGGTTAGGATCTACTTTTTCAGACCGATTGGTTTTTCATCCAGATAGAGACAAACAATATTTAGGCTTAGGTTTGTATGTTTTGCTTGAAGCTATTATTTTCTTGCCAATGATTGCTATGGCAGTTTTATATTCTGGTAGCGAAATGATTATGCAAGCTGCGATTATCACATTGTTCATGTTTTCAGGCTTAACTGCAGTAGTTTTTATGACAAAAACGGATTTCTCATTCTTAAGAACAGCAATCACTATCGGTGGTTTTGTAGCTTTAGGAGTTATCGTTGTAGGAGCTATTTTCGGATTTAATTTAGGATTATGGTTTTCTGTTGGGATGGTGGTATTAGCTTCTGCTAGTATTTTATACCAAACAAGCCAAATTAAAGACCAATTCAGTACTGATCAATATGTTGGCGCTTCATTACAATTGTTTGCTTCTATTATGTTATTATTTTGGTATGTATTACGAATTTTAATGAGTAGAAAATAATTGATTTTCAATTTATATTTAAAACCCTGAAATACTAAATATCAGGGTTTTTCGTTTTAAAGCAAAAGTTATTTTATGCGAATAGTTTTACTTGTATTTAGTTTATTTCTTTTTGCTTGCCAATCCAACGAAACCCAAAAGTTAACCGTTGGAATTCAACCTTATGGTATATTTCCTGAAGATAAAACCGATACCATAGCTAAAGCAATTGCTGATTTTTATCAGATTAAAACAGTTGTTCTTCCTGCCAAAGAATTGTATAAAGAAGCTTTTACAGAAGTGAAATCGCCACGCTATCGAGCGGATAAAATGATTAATTTTCAAAAGAAGAATAAATCAGATTCTTTAGATTTTGTACTGGGATTAACTTCTAAAGACATTTCTGTAACTAAAAAAGACAAATGGGGAAAAATAAAAACCCCAACCTACAAATATGCCGATTGGGGAATTATGGGTTTGGCGTATTGCCCAGGAAATAGTTGTATTGTTTCTACGTTTAGGATTCAACATTCCAATCCAAAAACACATTTTACTCGTTTTAAAAAAGTAGCCGTTCATGAATTTGGACATAATTTAGGATTACCACATTGTCCTGATAAAACTTGCGTTATGACGGATGCTGTAGAAAGTGTAAAGACTATTGATAATGCTAAATTGGCGTTGTGCAATGACTGTAAAAATCTATTAAATTAATTCTTCTTGTAATTTATCATAACAAAGATTACAAGTATAGCTGGAATTAATAAAACAAACTTTAAAGAAAAAGTTTTTAGTATTAGGATTGTAATCAATCCCAATACTAAAAATCCTAAAATGTAAAGAATTCCTTTTTTTAAGTTTTGTTCAAAATAGCCATCCACTAAGTAAAAGAGCAGTGGAATAATTGATAATACTGAAAGGATAATGATATTCATTTATTAATACTTCCCACTCAACAATTCACCACCAATCGCTGATTTGGCTTCGATTCCTAATTTCTTCATCATTTCATACGTCGTACAAACTGCTGCTGAAGTAACAGGAATACCGCATTCTGCTTGAATCAAATCGATAGCTTCTAAAGAAGGCATTTGTACACAAGCGGAAGCTACTAAAACATCCACATCGGTTAAATCTAATTGTTTGTAGATTTCCAATAAATTCATCGGATTTTGAGCCGCTACTTCTAAGTTATCAGGAATTTCTAAAGCAATGCTTTGTTTTACTTTAATCCCTTGATGTTCGATATAATCTACCACTTTGTCTGTTAAAGGACGCATGTAAGGCGTAATAATAGAAATTTGTTTCGCACCCAAAACTTTCAATCCATTAATCAAAGCACCAGCCGAAGTTACAATAGGAGTAGGGAAGTCATTCGCCACTGTTTCATGGTGTAAATTCACTTCCGAAACGCAATGATAACCGCGTCCCATACTCATAATGGCTACTAAACAAGCGTAACCCATTACGTCAACGTGAGCATCGGATAATTCTTGCGCACATTTCAAACTCATGGCATCCATAGCTTCCAATTCTTCTTTGGTTACTTTTTTCATGCGCATTCTACTGCTGTGAAACGTAAAACGTTCAGGTAAAATCGTTTCACGCGAGCGGAAAATTGCTGGTATTTCGGTTTCCATCGTTACGTTTGAGGATGGAACTATTTGGCCTATTCTAAATTTCATGTTTAAAAGTTTAAGGTTTAAAAGTTTAAAAGTTGTTCAAAAACTGAACACTTAAAACTGTTTACTGAACACTAAATCTATATTTCTTTAATCGTATTCACTATTGTGCCAATTCCTTCCACAGTAGCTTCCACCACATCTCCATTGTACATCCATTCTTGTGGGTCACGACCGGCACCAACACCTGCTGGAGTTCCGGTTGCTATTATATCGCCTGGTTCTAAGGTGAAAACGGTACTTAAATCTTCAATTAAATCGTTGATGTTGAAAAGCATGAATTTGGTGTTTGAATTTTGTTTTTCAACTCCATTAACTTTTAATGATAAATTCAAGTTGTGTGGGTTTTCAATTTCGTCTTTTGTTACGATTACAGGTCCCATTGGAGCGAATGTATCTTGTCCTTTAGAAACAATCCATTGTCCTTCACGACGACAATCACGTGCTGAAATATCGTTAATTACGGTATATCCAAACACATAATCTAATGCTTCAGATTTTGGTACGTATTTCCCTTTTTTTGATATAATTACCGCTAATTCACATTCCCAATCCAATTGAGATGTAAGTTTGGTATTTTTGATAATTTCGGTATTGGTAGCTGTAACCGTTGTTGGTGGTTTTGAGAAGATAATTGGTTTGGTTGGAAGTTTTCCAGTTGTATCTAACGTACGAGCGCTTTCTGCAACGTGTTCAGTATAATTCAACCCAATTCCAATAATGTTTTTTCTTGGTTTTTCGATAGGAGCTAAAATGGTTACTTCATCCATTTCATAAGCGATTTCTTCGAAAAAATTCTCAGGAGTTTCTGCAATCATTTCAGTTATTTCTGCAATGATTTCGAAGCCCATGTCAATTAATTCCAACATATCATTAGGTAACGGGAAATTGGAAATATCTCCAAAATCCTGCATGTCGATTACTTGTTTGTTATGAATGAAGCCTAAACGTGGCTCGGTGTCTTGAGTTTTGTAAGTAAGTAGTTTCATATTCTTTAATTAAACGCAAAGTTCGCAAAGTTTTTTGTTGTGATTGCTTTTTGAACTTGATATTGTTATTGAATTTGTTGATGTCCGTTGTTATCTGTTAATTCTCTTCCTTGATATAATCCTAAACCTTCAATTACTGGTAAATCATTGAAATTGAATAAGCAAGCATCTTCTGTTTCGGATAAGTTGTGATGTTCGTGCCACGCCCAACTCGGAACGCAGAAAATATCTCTTTCTTTCCAATCGAAACGTTTTCCGTTGATGATGGTGTAACCTCTTCCTTTGGCGCATTGGTACACAAATGAACCTGTGTGTTTATGTGCTTTTCCTTTGAAACCTGCTGGTAATAATTGCATAGCTGCTCCCATAGTTTGCATTACATGACCACCAGTTAATGGATTGGAATATTGCATAAAAATCCCATCAAACGGATTGATTTCTGTTACTTTTTGTGCTTCCAATAATGCTGGATACACCTTTTTCCAAGAAAATTTAAATAAAGGGGAATACGGTTTGTCCCAAACTTTATCGGCAGGAATTAAACCTGCGCAACCGTAAGCAATTGGAGAATAATTTAAAGGAGCAATTAATTCTTGTTTCCCTTCTAAAACGGCATAATCATTGGCTTCTAAAGCATTCACTAACGGAATATCCAAACCATCTTGCCAAATACACGTTTTTCCGCCTTCTTCTACACCATGTTCATGCCAAGTGGAATTAGGAGTAATGACAAAATCGTTTACTTCTAGCATGATTTTATTACCATCTACAACCGTATAACCTTTTTCGCCTTCCATAATAAAACGTAGGGCAGAAGCACGATGACGGTGTGCCGAAGTAAATTCACCTGGACGTGTAACTTGAATTCCAGTATATAACCAACCCACAGCAGCTGAAACGTCTTTTCTTTTATCATTTACCAAATAAACTACGCGTCTTCCTGCTTGTTCAGGAGTTACCAATTCCGATGATTTTAGCACTAAATCACGTAAATCGTCATATTTCCATAACATAGGAACAGAGGTAGAACGTGGTTCCCATGGTTCAATATCATTAGCGACTGTCCATAAAGCACCTGCACCAAGTGTTTCTAATTCTTTATAATATGCCTTAAGTTCATCAGAGTCTTGAACTCGAGCTCTTCCGTAAACATCGTCTGAATAGTTGTTTTCTTCCATAATTTTATGTTTTAATTGGTGACTTCGAGAGCCTCAGTCACCAATTATTTATCTTTTATTAAACTCTTCATGATTATCAATAAACGTAATTTTTCGAGTTGGAGCCGTGTTTACTCGTAAATCGAAAATATCAAATCGGTTGTAATGCCCTAAAATATCGTGCATTTGTTTGGGTTGGATGCATTTTGCTAAATCAATTTCGGCATACACCATTCCTTCTTCGTCAATAAGTGGTTGTCCGATGACAGCTCCATTAGGACCAATAAATCCTGAAAAAGCAGAGCTTTTTCTATCCAATAATTCATCTACATTAGGAACATCAGCACGTAAAGCATCTTTTATTTCTTGCGAAACGGTCGAACACGAAACAATCGTAAATAATTTCCCTTCAAACGAATGTGCAGCGGCACGAATTTTAATTGCTTCCGCCATATCATAATCGGGTGGCGCTACAGGCAATGAAATGTAATTCGCAATGTGAATCAATTCGCCTTGAGAAAGTAGCGTAAAACGGGCTAATGTATTTGTGTTTTCGCCACAAGCTAAAGTTCCGATGGGACCAATTTCTGTATTGTACACTTTTAACGAAGAACCATCACCTGAAGACCATGTTAGTTTTTCGGCCCATGTTGGAACTAACTTTCTGTGTTTTCCAACGATAACGCCTTTATTGTCAATAATCAAATTCGTATTGTAAATTTCGCCATAGCTTTTACCGCGCTCGTTGATTCCCATCACAATATGAATGTCGTTATCTTTAGCAGCTAAGCAAAGTTTCTTAATTTCTGAACCTGCAACGTCAACCGAATTTTTATATAATTCTTCATACCATTTACTACCTTGAACGGGTGTCATAATCCAATTCCAATACGGATATCCAGCTAAAAAAACCTCTGGAAAAGCGATTAATTTGGCTCCGTTATTGCTCGCTTCTTTAATGAAAGAGATAGCTTTATCCACTGTTTTTTCTACATTTAGAAATACAGGAGAAGTTTGAACGGTTGCGGCTTTGAATTTTTTGAATTCCATAGTTATATAATTACGAATTTAAAATTACGAATTATGAATTGAAACGAGATTAGATCGTAATTCATAATTGGTAATTCATAATTTTATTTTTCATTTCTTCAGTGAAAGGTTCGGCTTTGATGCCATTTCTTTCTGGGTTGAAAGCTACGTTTACTAAGGTAACTTCGCCTTCTAAAACGGTATTTTCTGCTTCATTTACAAACTGAAATCCGCAAAGAATAGAGGAGCTTTTTAATTCTTTTACCCACAATTTTTTGGTTAAGATTTCGCCTAATCTTGCTGCATTTTTGAATTGAATTTTTAAATCAACCGTTGGAATCCCGTTGGTTTCGTGCATTTTTGAAAAAGGACGGTCTAAGGCTTCTTCAAACCAATCTTCTACTAAACAATTTAGCATTTCTAAAAATCGGGGATAAAAGACAATTCCAGCATAATCAACATGTTGGAAGCGTACTTTTTCTTGTTTTATGAATTCACTCATTATATATGTCTTGATATTATTTCAACTTAAATCTCTGTATTTTTCCAGTCTCCGTTTTTGGTAAGCATTCCACAAAATTTATTACTCTTGGGTATTTATACGGAGCTGCTACTTCTTTGAACCAGTGTTGAATACGATTTTTCATCACATCTGTCGCTTTAGATGTGTCATGTAACACAATATGCGCACAAACCAGCATTCCTCGTTCTTCATCGGGTAAACCAACAACAGCACATTCCAAAATAGCTTCGTGGGTTAAAAGTACGGATTCTACTTCAATTGCCGCAATATTATAGCCCGAAGAAATAATCATGTCATCGCCACGTGCTACAAAATGGAAATAACCTTCTTCATCTTGACGGAAAATATCACCTGTGATGTTCCAACCGTTTTCAACATATTCGCGTTGTTTGTCTTCTCGGTTTAGGTATTTACAACCTGTAATTCCTCGAACGGCTAGTTTTCCAGCTTCGTTTCTTGGTAATTCGTTACCTTGTTTGTCTATGATTTTAGCTTCGTAACCCGTAATCGCTTTTCCTGTAGCGCCTGGTTTCATGTTTTCTTCATTGGACGAAATAAAAATATGCAACATTTCGGTAGCACCGATTCCGTCTATGATTTTTAAACCCGTAGTATCATACCAATCTTGCCAGACTTTTAATGGTAAAGTTTCGCCAGCAGATACACATTTTCTCAAACTTGAAATATCATAATCTTGCACTTTTGTGGTGATAATGCGCCAAGCAGTAGGGGCGGTGAAGCAAATCGTAATTTTAAAATCCTGAATCGCTTTTAATAATAAATCTGGACTTGGTTTTTCTATTAGAAATGTGGAAGCTCCGAAATACATGGGAAACAACACCAATCCGCCCAAACCAAATGTAAATCCTAAAGGTGGACTTCCTGTGAAAATATCGTTTTGTGTTGGTTGGAGCGAATATTTTGGAAACGCTTCACAAATATTTAAAATATCTTTGTGATAATGTGCTGTCATTTTGGGTAATCCTGTAGTTCCAGAAGTGAAGCCAATTAAAGCAATTGAATCGGATTTTGAATGATAGTTCTCGAAAGTTTTAGGTTTAGAAGCCATTAATTCCTCTAATTGCGAATTTCCATAAAAACACGTTTGTTTCAAGAAATCCGATTTTACCAAATGGATTTCTTCTTCTAATTCCTTATCGCACAATACATGTGAGATTTCGGCACAATCGATTATCGTTGTTAATTCTTTTGAACGAAGCAATGGCATGGTTGCCACGACAATTCCACCCGCTTTTAAAATAGCGAACCAACAAGCGACCATCATCGGATTATTAGCCGAACGAATCAAAACACGATTGCCTGATTTCAAGCCTAAATCATCCACCAAAACATGTGCAATTTGATTTGCTTTTTCAAACAAATCTCGATACGTCCAAGTTTCCTCAAAGGTGCGAATGCAACTATTATTTCCACGACCTTCTCGAATATGACTATCTAGCAATTTATCCACGCAATTCAACATTTCTGGTTGTTGGAATTGAGGTAAATCCAAAAAGGTGTATTCTGGTTGTAATTCCAGAGATGGTAAGCTATTGTGAGCGAAATTATCCTTCATTAATTACGAATTTTAAATTACGAATTACGTAACGTTTTTTGAATGGAACCAATTATTCTAAGTAACTCATCAACATCTTTAAGTAAGCTGTCTGCTTCTTCAATAGATAAATAATCAGTATCTTTTAATAATCTAATCCAATAATGTGTTTCTCTTGCTTCTTTATAGGATATGGTTAATTTGGCGAAAAAATCTTTTCCTGATTGTCCTCCAATAGCTTCTTCAATATTAGCTCCAATTGAAGTTCCACATCTTAGAAGTTGTTTACTTAAAACAAATTCCTTTTTTTGTTCAGATAAATATTTAAAAACCTTAATTATTCGGACCGCAAATGCGTAACTTTTTATTTGTACAACATTATCACTTTTCATAATTCGTAATTTCTAATTCGTAATTATTTACTTCTTATTGCTTTTCGGTTTTAATGCTTTTTTCATGCCTTCCATTTGTTTTCTTTCTGAAGCTTTTAGTGGATACAAATGCGAAACGCCCATTTTGTATGGATTTGGAATGTCATTTGCTCGAAATTGTTCGTAGGCTTGAGCATTTCTAACAAAATTAGCGTCTAACAATAAAGGTCTTCCTAAAGCGACTAAATCGGCTCTTCCGTTTAAAAGAATGGTATTGATTTGGTCAATATCTTGAATGTATCCAGCGGTTATCGTTGGAATATGAACGGTATTTCGAACAGCATCTGAAAAAGGAGTTTGCCACATTCTACCCGTTAATGGTTTTTGACCTGCGACTGTATTTCCTGTTGAAACATTGATGATATCCGCTCCAGCATTTTTGAATGCAGTTGCAATAGTTATTGCTTCTTGTTCTGAAATTCCGTTTTCTGCCCAATCTGTTGCTGAAATTCGCACCGAAATAGGTTTTTCAGATGTAAATACGTCACGAATGGCTTTAAAAACTTCTAATGGATATTTTAAACGGTTTTCTATGCTTCCACCAAATTCATCCGTGCGAATGTTAGTCAATGGCGACAAGAAAGAAGCTAATAAAAAACCGTGATGCGCTTGTAATTCAATCATATCAAATCCAGCATCGTCTACATTTTTAGCTGCTTGAACGAATTGTGCTTTGATTTCCGCCATA
This sequence comes from Flavobacterium sp. UBA6195, assembly GCF_002422095.1. Lineage (GTDB taxonomy): Bacteria > Bacteroidota > Bacteroidia > Flavobacteriales > Flavobacteriaceae > Flavobacterium. The sequence continues at coordinate 16,766 of NZ_DITB01000001.1, read as the reverse complement.
TCTTCTAAAGTCATTTCCTTTGGAGAGGTGAAATTTTCATTGAATGGAATAGGAGATGCGGAAATTAAATCCCAAGGCGTTTCCAATGGACCGTTGCCTTCCCAAGGTTTTTTAGTAGCGCCTTTTCTTCCAGAATGTCCTAATTGAATTCCGATTTTTGTTTCTGTATTATTATGAATGAAATCCGTGATTTTTTTCCATTGATTTAATTGTTCTACATTGTATATTCCGGCACAACCTTCTGTGATTCTTCCAGTTTCGGAAATGGCGGTCATTTCGGTGATGATTAATCCTACACCTCCAGTAGCGCGGCTTCCGTAATGCACTAAATGCCAATCAGAAACTAATCCGTCTGTAGCGGAATATTGTCCCATTGGCGCCATAACGATGCGGTTTGGAAGTTCTAGTTCTCTTAATTTGAAAGGAGTGAAGGCTGCAGAAACAATCTCAACTTCGCTCGATTTGACAAGATTATCATTAAACTCTTTTAGAACTTTATTGGTAAATGATTTATCTCTCAAATGTAAATTCTCATACGTCACTTTTTTAGATCGTGTCATACAACCAAAAGCAAATTGTTGGAATGGATGTTGCATGTGACGGTCCATATTTTCGAACCAATCCAAAGAAACGACTGCTGCATATTGAATCATTTCTACCGTATTTCTTCGGGTTTTATCGTATTGTTCGAAAGCAGCTTGCACATTATTTGGATTCGCAATTACAGCATCCGATAATCCGATAGCACAATCCATCGCTAATTTAGTTCCTGAACCAATAGAATAGTGGGCTGTAGCTTTGGCATCGCCTAGTAAAACAATGTTGTTGTGAAACCATTTTTCATTCGTTACATGTGGAAATTGACGCCAATGTGATTTGTTGGAAATTAACGGATGTCCGTCTAATTCTTCTTTGAAGATTTCAGCAATTTTTGCCATCGTATCGGCTTCATTTGTCACTTCAAAACCATGTTTTTGCCAGGTTTCGTCTGAACATTCGAAAATCCATGTACTCATACCTTCTTCATATTGATAGGTGTGAGCTACAATGGTTCCGTAAGGTGTGCTTCTGAAGAAATAAGTAAAAGCATCTAAAGGTTTTGTGGAGCCTAACCAAACGAATCGGTTTTTCTTTAATTCGATTTTGGTTCCGAATTCTTTTTCATATTTCGTACGAATAGCACTCGCAATTCCGTCTGAAGCTAAAATGATATCCGAATCAGCGAATTGCGATAAATCATCAACATTTTGTTCGAAATGAAGATTTACACCTTGTTCTATGCAACGCTGTTGTAATAATTGCAATAGAGTTTTACGAGAACACCCGCAAAAGCCATTTCCAGCAATATTAACCGATTCACCATCACGAGCTACGATAATATCGTCCCAATAGGCAAATTTGCTTCGAATTAATTCATATGATTGCATGTCGCGTTTTAGGAATTCACCTAAAGTTTCATCTGAAAATACGACACCAAACCCAAAACTATCATCGGGTTTATTGCGTTCGTAAATATCGATTTGGCAATGTGGCATTGCTTTTTTTGTTAATATCGAAAAGTAAAGTCCGCCTGGACCACCACCTATAATTGTTATTTTGAGCCCCCTAACCCCCGAAGGAGGAATTATTGCTTTCATATATTTATTGTCTTTTAATTGAGAATATTTCTCCTAATTTACTGTAATTGGAACCTGCTAAACGGGCAACAGGTTTGTATGTGTCTAAATTGATTCTGTGATTTTCCATTAATATAGAATCGTCCATATGCATGGTAATGATTTTACCAATGATAATACAAGCGCCGCCATTTTGATGATTTTCAATAAAATAATGATGTACCATTTCGCACTCAAAATGTACTAAGCTTTCTTTTACTCGTTTTGGCTTGATGTAAATGGAATCAATAGGAGTAACGTTTGCTAATTCAAATTCGTCAACATCAGTAGCTACGCTTTGAGAAGTGGTGTTCATTTGTTCTACAACTTCTTCGGTCACTAAATTAACCACGAATTGTTTATTATCTAATATGTTATTTAAAGTGTCTTTGTTTTTGTTTCCTGTTCGAACGGTGGAAAACATGACGTGTGGTGGATCTTCGCTCACCACATTAAAGAAAGAAAAAGGAGCAAGGTTGTTGATTCCTTCTGTATCAATTGTTGAAATCCAGCCTATTGGTCTTGGAATTACAGTACCTGTTAAAAGCTTGTATAAAGCGGAAGATTCTGTATTATTAATATCGAATTGCATGGTTTTGTGTTGTTTTTACAAATTAAATAAAATAACTATACTTTTTCACAACAAAAATGGATTTTTTTTCATTTTATCAAAATTAAAAATGTAGCGATTTAAAGCTAAAATTATACTATTCATAATTTTAAAACCTGAAAATTGCAATAAGTAAAAAAATAAATTGAAATTTTTATGATATTATTTTTTGTATATTTTGCAAAATTAGTATATTTATGCAAAAATTATATATATGGAGATTTTATCCTGTCCAAAATGTCAAAGTGACAGTATTGTAAAAAGTGGTATTATCAAAGATAGACAGCGCTATTTGTGTAAATCGTGTAATTATTACTTCACTGTCAATAAATTAGGAAAAAAGATAGATGATTACTATGTAACGAAAGCTTTGCAATTGTATTTAGAAGGTTTGAGTTTTAGAGAAATTGAGCGAATCATTGGTGTTTCGCACGTTTCCATTAGCAATTGGGTAAAAGAGTTTAAGATCAAGAAACCACCTCATCCTAATTATCATCCTACTTATAAGATTTTTAAGCACAATGAGTTGGTAGAATTTTTACAAAACAAAGATCAATTATCGGGAGCTGGTATGATTATAACTGAACTTGGAGATAAATTTATGCTCATAAAATGGGAACGTTTTAAAGATTAGCTATACGTTTTAACAAAAATATATATTGTAATTTTTTTCATTAACATAATTTTAGAATTTGGTGCTGCAGAAATGCATAACTAACCAAAATTAAATTATGAAAAAATTACTAACTATTTCAGGATTATTTTTATCTCTGCTAGTATCCGCTCAGGGCTCACCTGATTATGGAGGAGGTTTAAAATTCAACTTAAATCCAGAAGGAACCAAATACATGCGTTTTATTGCATGGAATCAAGTTTGGCTTCGTTCAACCGATTTGAATCCGGGTTCGATGATTGGAGACGAAACTGTTTCTAGTCATGAAGATGCAGGCTTACGTCGTTTGCGATTATTAGCTTATGCACAAATTTCTCCCCGTTATATGATTTTGACTCATATAGGGATTAACAATCAAACTTTTATTAATGGTGGTGCTTCAGGTTCGGCTGGAACTGGTGGCTATGGCGCTGGAAAAAAACCAGGTTTATTCTTTCATGATGCATGGAATGAATACGCATTAGTATTACCTAAAGAATCAAAACCTTTTAGTTTGTCAGTTGGAGCAGGTTTACATTATTATATGGGATTATCTCGTATGACCATGTCTTCTACCTTAAACTATCTAACGGTTGATGCTCCAATTTTCAACTGGCCTTTAATTGAAAACTCCGATCAGTTTGCAAGACAAATTGGAATTTTCGCTAAAGGGAAATACAATAAATTAGAATATCGTTTTAGTATCAATAAACCTTTTGCAACAAATCAAACACCAACTAATGTTACGGATGCAAGTATTGCTAAAGCTGTTGATAATAACAACACTACACAATGGTCTAAAGCAGGTTATGTGGAATATCAATTCTTTGATAAAGAAGCTAACTTTTTACCTTACAAAGTAGGAACTTACTTAGGAACTAAAAGAATGTTCAACATTGGAGCTGGTTTTTATAATGCGCCAAAAGGAACACAAACTTCTGTAAATGGAGTAATTAAAGAACATGCGATTAATTTATTTGCTGGAGATGTTTTCTTAGATATGCCAATTGGTGCTAAAGAGAAAAAAATGGCAATTACAGCTTACAGTGTTTTCTATAATTATGATTTTGGTCCTAATTATTTAAGAAACCTTGGAATTATGAATGAAGGTGTTGTTGATCCTACTTTTACAGGTTCACCAGCATTAGCGGGAGCAGGAAATTTACAACCAATGGTAGGAACAGGAAATATTTGGTACACACAAGCGGGTGTTTTATTACCAAATAAAAACGAAAAACCAAAAGTGAGAATTCAGCCATTTGGAGCTTATACTTATAAAAACTTTGATGCTTTAGAAAAAGCAAGTAGTCAATTTGATTTAGGAGCTAACTTTTTCTTAGATGGTCACCATGCTAAAATTACTACGCAATATTCAACGCGTCCAGTTTATTCAGCAGTTGACAAAATTGATAATTACAAAGGTGAATTCATCATACAATTACAAATCTATTTATAACAACTAATAAAACTATTCATTATGAGTGATCAAAAACACGCTACGGCATATTGGAAGGAAAATTTAAAATACCTTCTGATTTTATTAAGCATTTGGTTTCTATGTTCGTATGGAGCTGGAATTCTTTTTGTAGACCAATTAAACGCAATCAAACTTGGTGGGTTTCCATTAGGATTTTGGTTTGCACAACAAGGATCAATGTATGTTTTCGTAATCTTAATTTTTGTCTATGTTCGTTTGATGAATAAATTAGATAAAAAGTATGGTTTTGACAACGATTAATTTAACTTTTAACTATTAAAAATCATGGATGTAAAAATTTGGACCTATATTATTGTAGGAATTACGTTTGCTATATATATTGGAATCGCTATTTGGACTAGAGCTGGTTCTACAAAAGAATTTTATGTTGCTGGTGGTGGTGTTTCACCAATGGCAAATGGTATGGCAACAGCTGCCGATTGGATGTCTGCCGCATCTTTTATCTCAATGGCCGGAATTATTTCTTTTGCAGGTTACGATGGAGCTGTTTATTTAATGGGTTGGACTGGAGGATATGTACTTTTAGCATTGCTATTAGCGCCTTATTTGAGAAAATTTGGAAAATTCACTGTGCCAGATTTCATTGGAGATCGTTATTATTCAAAAACTGCACGTTCAGTTGCTGTTTTCTGCGCTTTGATTGTATCTTTTACTTATGTAGCTGGTCAAATGCGTGGAGTAGGGGTTGTATTTTCAAGATTCTTAGAAGTTGAAATTAACACGGGTGTAATCATTGGAATGGTAATCGTACTTTTCTACGCAGTGTTGGGTGGAATGAAAGGAATTACATACACTCAGGTAGCACAATATTGTGTATTGATTTTCGCATTTATGGTTCCAGCAATTTTCATTTCAATTCAAATGACAGGTAATCCAATTCCACAATTAGGTATGGGAAGTACTGTTGCTGGTGGAGATGTTTATTTATTAGATAAATTAAATGGTTTATCAACTGAATTAGGTTTTGCAGAATATACTGATGGTTCTAAATCTATGTTAGATGTTTTTGCTATTACTTTAGCTTTAATGGTTGGTACTGCAGGATTACCTCACGTAATTGTTCGTTTCTTTACCGTTAAAAATGTAAAAGACGCACGTAAATCTGCTGGTTTAGCTCTAGTTTTTATCGTTATTTTATATACAACAGCTCCTGCAGTATCTGTTTTTGCAAGAACTAATTTAATCGAAACTGTAAGTAATAAAAACTATGCAGAAATGCCTCAGTGGTTCAAGAATTGGGAAAAAACAGGACTTTTAATGTTTAATGATAAAAATGGAGATGGAAAAATTCAATATGTTAAAGGTGATGCTTTTGTATTGAAAGATGGAAAACCACAAAAAGACCAACCAAATCCAGAAAGTGCTAATGAATTATACATCGATAACGATATTATGGTATTAGCAAATCCAGAAATTGCAAAATTACCTAACTGGGTAATTGCATTAGTTGCTGCTGGAGCTTTAGCGGCTGCGTTATCAACTGCTGCTGGTTTGTTATTAGTAATTTCAGCTGCTGTTTCTCACGATTTAATTAAGAAAATGGTAAATCCAAATATCTCTGAAAAAGGTGAGTTATGGTCGGCACGTATTTCTGCTGCTATAGCGGTTGTTGTAGCTGGTTATTTCGGAATTAATCCTCCAGGTTTCGTTGCTGCAGTTGTAGCATTAGCATTCGGATTAGCGGCTGCATCTTTCTTCCCTGCAATTATTTTAGGAATTTTCCATAAGCGAATGAACAAAGAAGGCGCTGTTGCCGGAATGGTTGTAGGTATGGGCTTGATGTTATACTACATGGCAAAATACAAATTAGGATGGATTGGTGAAATGCCAGACAAATCTGAATGGTGGTTTGGAATTTCTCCTGAAGGATTTGGTACGGTTGCTATGATAGCTAACTTTATTGTAGCTTTAGTGGTAAGTAAATTTACTCCAGCACCACCTCAAGAAGTACAAGATATTGTTGAAAATATCCGTATACCTTCTGGAGCGGGTGAGGCAGGAGCTGCTCACTAATTCTAAAATAAATATAATTTATAACTCTGCTCTTGTTTTTCGGGAGCAGAGTTTGTATTTTTAAAAATTCTAATAAAAATTAGCCTTCAAAATGAAAAAAAGACATCAACAGAAACTAGTAGTTTTATCATTGTTACTTTTATTGGTATTGAATTTACCAATCGTTCTGCTATTTGATAGTGCTGATAATGTATTGGGATTTCCAGTAATCTATATTTATATTTTTTCTGTTTGGTTGTTTTCAGTATTAATGTCTTGGATTGTAGTACAACGTTATTATGAATAGTGCTATTTTATTACTTATTTTATTAGGCTATTTGGGTATTCTTTTTTTTATTGCGCATTGGGCAGAGAAAAAAGAGAACATCAAATGGACAAATAATTCGTATATATATTCCTTGTCTTTAGCAGTATATTGTACCGCTTGGACATATTATGGAAGTATTGGAGTAGCAGCAAATTCTGGTTTAGGTTATTTGCCTATTTACATCGGACCTATCATTATTATTCCTGCTTGGATTATAATTTTAAAGAAAATCATTCGTATTTCTCGTGTAAATAAAATTTCAAGCATTGCCGATTTTATTTCGCTACGTTACGGGAATAGTCGTTTTTTAGGTGCGATTGTAACTGTAGTTTGTTTGGCAGGAATCTTACCTTATATAGCCTTACAATTAAAAGCAATTTCTGAAACTTTTCACATTGTAACCCAAACCAATACAAGTTCTTACATTTTTGATGATACCACAACTTATGTAGCCATCGCTTTAGCCTTATTCGCTTCTTATTACGGAACACGTTATGTAGATGCCTCTGAAAAACGTAAAGGAATAGTCACTGCAGTTGCTTTGGAAAGCGTGTTGAAATTAGTTTTCTTCCTAATCGTTGGAGTTTACGTAACATTCTTCGTTTTTGATGGTTACGATGATATCTATGCAAAAGCGTCACTTTTAGAAAACTTCAAAGAAAAAAACACCATCGGTGGATTGGAACAAGGGTTGAATTGGTTCTTTTTGAGCATGGTTTCGCTTTTTGCTATTTTCCTATTACCTAGACAATTTCAAATGTCGGTAGTGGAAAATAATAGAGAACGACATATAAAAACTGCTATTTGGTTGTTTCCATTGTATTTATTGTTGTTTAATATTTTTGTATATCCAATAGCTTGGGGAGGAAATGTATTATTTGATGGTAAAAATGTAAATGCCGATACATATTCGCTTTTAATTCCTCAATTATTCGATAATAAAATCTTAACTGTTTTAGTTTTTCTTGGCGGATTTTCAGCAGCAATATCAATGATTGTTGTTTCAAGCATTAGTTTGTCAACTATGTTAAGTAACAACTTATTAATCCCGTATACTTTTTTAGGTAAATTGAAGAATGAAGAACAAATCATCAACAACAAAAAGATTGTCAACATTCGTAAAATCGGAATCTTCTCTCTAATTATAGCCGCGTATTTCATTTACCGATTCTTCGCATTAGATTACAGTTTGGTTTCTATTGGATTGATTTCGTTTGTTATTATTGCTCAATTAGCACCAGCATTTTTTGGAGCCATTTTCTGGCGAAGAGGTTCAAGATTAGGTGCTATTTATGGCATTTTAATCGGATTTATTATTTGTATTTATACTTTGTTATTGCCTTATGCTATTGGGTTAACCAATGATGAAAGTTCTTTTGTTACCGAAGGTTTTATGAAAATTAATTTGTTAAAACCTTTTCAACTTTTTGGATTGGATTATTTGCAACCGGTTCCACATACTTTTTTTTGGAGTATGTTATTTAATACATTGACATATTTCGCGGTTTCAGTTAGTTTTAAAGGAAATTATCGCGAACGCAATTATGCAGAAATGTACGTTGATATTGATAAATATAGCACAAATCATGAAAATGCTTTCGTATGGAAAGGAACCGCTTACACACGTGATATCGAAAAAGTTTTAATCCGATTTTTAGGTGAAGAACGAACTAAACGCGCTATGAACATCTTCAATTTAAAGTACAACGTAGATAAAGACCAAGAATTGGCTGATGCTAGATTAGTAAAGTTTGCTGAAAATTTATTAACGGGTCATATTGGAACGGCTTCTGCCCGAATATTAATTTCAAGTGTAGTGAAAGAAGAAAAAATCACGTTACCAGAAGTATTAAAAATTCTAGAAGAATCGAAAGAAAACATCACAATCAACAAAAAATTAACAGAAACTTCAAACCAACTCCAAAAAATCACTTTCGAATTACAAAAAGCCAATGAAACATTGGTTAGAAAAGACGTTCAAAAAGATGAATTTTTAGACACCGTAACACACGAACTTCGTACGCCAATTACAGCCATTCGTGCAGCAAGTGAGATTTTGCATGATGATGATGAAATTCCAGAAGAATTACGAAAACAGTTTTTGCAAAATATCATTTCGGAATCTGACAGATTGAATCGTTTGATTGATAAAATTTTGGATTTAGAAAAATTCGAAACTGGAAAACAAACCATTCATCCGAGTGAAAAAAACTTAATTGCTACAATTGAACATTCGATTGAACCGCTAAAACAATTGATAAAAAACCGAAATATCAGCGTTTATGTCGAAAGTAAAGACACGGTTTTGGCCTATTATGATGAAGATAGAATCATTCAAGTAGTGACTAATTTACTATCAAACGCCATAAAATTTTGTCCAGAAACCGATGGTTTAATCACCATTCAAGTTAAAAAGAAAGATAATTTTATAGAAACTTCGGTGCAAGACAACGGAAAAGGTATTAATCCTAACGATTTTGACGTTATATTTGACAAATTTTATCAAGCATCCAACCAGAATTTCAAAAAACCTGTTGGTAGCGGATTAGGATTGGCCATTTGCAAACAAATTATAGAACATCACAAAGGGAGAATTTGGGTACAACCAAGTGTAAAAGGCGCTTGTATTGTATTCACTTTACCCATAAAAAATATTGAAAATTAAAAGACCATGAAATCGCTAACAATAAAAAGTTTGTTGAAAACAAACACCTTTAAAAATAAAGCGATTACATAAGACCTTTAAAAAACAATAAGAAAAACTTATGAAAAAGATTTTAATTGTAGACGACGAACCAAATATCGTAATGGCACTTGAATATACGTTCAAGAAAAGCAATTACGAAGTTTTTATAGCACGCGACGGACAAGAAGCTTTAGATATATTAAAAACCAATTTTCCAGATGTTATCATTTTGGATATCATGATGCCAATGGTTGACGGTTTTGCCACATTAGAACAAATTAGAAGCGATGCTAATTTACAACATACAAAAGTGATGTTCTTATCTGCAAAAAACAAAAAAAGTGACATTGAAAAAGGTTTAGCTCTTGGTGCAGACGCTTACATGACAAAACCGTTTTCGATTAAGAAAGTAGTGGAGAAAGTGGAGGATTTGTTGGGATAAATTATAAAATAGCAACTATGAGTAAAGTTTCAATTCTAAATAAAATTAATGATTTTACAATTAAAAGAAAATATTGCAAAATTTCAAGAATTGTCAATAAAGAAGAATTGAGTTCTAAAACAGGTTACATCGTTGATTTCTCCAATGATTTCGTTCTTTTTAAAGAAGTTGACGATTTTTTCGTTAGAGGTTTTTTAGTTTTTCCAATTCATCAAGTTTCTAAAATTAGGAGAAATAAAAATGATGTTTTCTTCGATAAGATTTGTAAATTGGAAGGCATAAAAGATTCAATTAAAAAGCCAAATATTGAATTAAATAATTGGGAAAGCATATTTAATTCTATTCATAAATTAGGATTCAATGTAATTATTATAAATGAAATTTCTGAACAAGACTCATTTGATATTGGTCCAATATTAAAAGTAACAAGCAATAAAGTTGTTACAAATTATTTTGATGCTACTGGTAAATTTGACGAAGATTTTACTGAAATTCAATATTCTGATATAACTCATATTGATTTTGACGATATTTATACCAATACGATTTCAAAATATTTAAAAAATAAATAATCCAAATCAAGAATCATCTATATCTATTTAGCAACATTAATTTATTTGGCATTATTTTATTTTCTACATTTACTAAAGAAAATAAATCACATAAATTGAATAATACAAATGAATTATTGCGATATTTATAATAAAAGTATTACTTCTTCTGAAGAATTCTGGAAGGAACAAGCGAATCAATTAGAATGGTATAATTTACCATCGAACATTTTATCAACCGATAAAAATGGTTATCCTTTATGGTTTACAGATGGAAATTTAAACGCTTGCTATCTTGCCGTTGATAAACACATTCAAGATGGTTATGGCGAACAAGTAGCTATCATCTACGATTCACCCGTTACGCAAACTGTAAAAAAGTATACATTTAACGAAGTTAAAACCGAAGTAGCCAAATTAGCTGGAGGCTTATTGTCATTAGGTTTAGAAAAAGGCGATACAGCTGTAATCTATATGCCAATGATTCCTCAAGCCGCATTCGCTATGTTGGCTTGCGCAAGAATAGGAGTAACGCATTCGGTAGTTTTTGGAGGTTTTGCACCACATGAACTTGCGATTCGTATCGATGATTGCGAGCCAAAAGCTATCATCACCGCTTCATCAGGAATTGAAATCGACAGATTAATTGCTTACAAACCTTTAGTAGATGAAGCTATCGAATTAGCGAATCATAAACCTGAAAAAGTAGTCGTTTTCAATAGAAAATTAGGGGCTAGAGTTCCCTTTAAAAAATACGATGTCGATTATGATGCTTTAGTTTACGGGTCGGAAGATACGCCATGTGTTCCTGTAAATTCAACGCATCCATTATACATTTTATATACTTCTGGAACCACTGGAAAACCAAAAGGAATCGTTAGAGATACTGGTGGTTATGCTACCGCACTTAAATTTTCAATGCAACATATTTATGATGCAAAAGAAGGTGATGTTTTTTGGGCAGCTTCAGATGTGGGTTGGGTAGTAGGACACAGTTATATCGTTTACGGACCATTAATTAATAGAAACACAACTATTTTATTCGAAGGAAAACCTATCCGAACTCCTGATGCGAGTACGTTTTGGCGTGTTATTGCTGAGCATAAAGTAAATGTTATGTTTACCGCTCCAACAGCCATTCGTGCCATCAAAAAAGAAGATCCAAACGGCGAATTTATCAAACAATATGATTTGAGTAGTTTACGAATTCAATTCTTAGCAGGTGAGCGTTGCGATGTTGCGACTTTAGAATGGTATCGCGAACATATTCCAGTTCCCGCTATCGACCATTGGTGGCAAACAGAATCAGGTTGGCCGATGATTGCAAACATGATGGGAGTGGAGTATTTACCAATAAAACCAGGCTCAGCAGGAAAAGCAGTTACAGGTTATGATATTCGAATTTTTGGAGAAAATGGGCAAGAATTAGGTCCAAACGAAGAAGGTTACGTAGTTATCAAATTGCCATTGCCTCCAGGAACTTTATTAGATCTATGGAAAGATAACGAACGTTTCAAAGCAGGGTATTTGAATAAATTCCCAGGCTATTATTTCTCTGGTGATGGCGGATTTAAAGACACTGACGATTATATATACATCACAGGTAGAGTAGATGATGTCATCAATGTAGCAGGTCACCGACTTTCAACTGCTGAAATGGAAGAAATTGTAGCATCTCATCATTCTGTTGCTGAATGTGCTGTTATTGGCATTAATGACGAATTGAAAGGTCAAATTCCATTGGCATTAGTGGTAGCAAAATCAGGAGAAGATATTGAACATTTCCAATTACAACATGAAGTGGTGCATTTAGTGCGTGAACAAATTGGAGCTGTAGCATCCTTACGAGATGTGGTTATTGTACAACGTTTACCTAAGACACGTTCTGGAAAAATTCTAAGAAAAATGATGCGAAGCATAGCTGATGGTGAACAATTCCAAATTCCATCAACTATTGACGATGAAGCTATTATCGATGAAATCAGAGAAGTTTTAGAACATGCTAGAATTGGTTGTTTTAAGTAAGATTTTAAGCTAATTATTATTCACTTTTCACTAATCACTTAACTATATCTATTTAGCAAGAAATTATAAAATTCTTAAAACAGATTGGTTATCTTTACATTATCAATTAAAAATAAAGCTAAAAAATGAGTTATTATAAAATTAAAGATTTAGAGAATTACTTTAAAATGTATAAGAAATCGGTGCGCGAACCAAGAAAATTTTGGGATCGTATTGCCGATGAGAATTTTACTTGGTATCAAAAATGGGACAAAGTTTTCGAATTTGATATGCAAGAAGCCCAATTCAAATGGTTTTTAAATGCGAAAGTAAACATCACTAAAAACTGTATAGACAGACATTTAGCAAAACGCGGTGATAAAACAGCTATTATTTTCGAACCAAATGATCCTAGCGAAGCAGCGCAACATATTTCTTATAACGAATTGTATGTAAGAGTTTCAAAATTAGCCAATGTTTTACGTGAACAAGGAATCAAAAAAGGGGATAGAGTTTGTATATACTTACCAATGATTCCAGAATTAGCTGTTGCCGTTTTAGCTTGTGCTAGAATTGGTGCGATACATTCAGTTGTATTTGCAGGATTTTCTTCTTCTGCCGTTGCTGCTCGAATCAATGACAGCGAATGTAAAATGGTCATCACTTCTGACGGAAGTTACCGCGGAAATAAAGCTATTGATTTAAAAGGAATTGTTGACGAAGCTTTAGAGAAATGTCCAAGTGTTGAAACTGTTTTGGTTGTTAAGAGAACCAATACGGAAGTTAACATGAAAGAAGGAAGAGATTTATGGTTACAACCTTTAATGGATGCCGCTGTTGGAAATAATGTAGCTGAAATTATGGATGCGGAAGATCCTTTATTTATTCTGTATACCTCAGGTTCTACTGGAAAACCTAAAGGAATGGTACATTCTACTGCAGGTTATATGGTTTACACCGCTTATACTTTTAAAAATGTATTCAATTACGAAGAAAATGATGTTTATTGGTGTACCGCTGATATCGGTTGGATTACGGGTCACTCTTATATTTTATATGGACCACTTTTAAATGGTGCAACAACTGTAATTTTTGAAGGAGTTCCATCTTATCCAGATTTCAGTAGATTTTGGGAAGTAATTGAAAAACATAATGTTACCCAATTCTATACGGCACCTACTGCTATTCGAGCTTTAGCAAAAGAAAGTTTAGATTATGTACAACGTTTTCCGTTAAGTTCATTAAAAGTTATTGGTTCAGTAGGTGAGCCAATTAACGAGGAAGCATGGCACTGGTACAATGACCACGTAGGAGGGAAGCGTTGTCCGTTAGTAGATACTTGGTGGCAAACTGAAACTGGAGGAATAATGATTTCACCAATTCCTTTTGTTACACCAACAAAGCCAACTTATGCTTCGTTACCATTACCTGGAATTCAACCGGTATTAATGGACGAGTTGCGTAATGAAATCGAAGGAAATCAAGTAACGGGTGCTTTATGTGTTAAATTTCCATGGCCTTCGATGGCGAGAACCATTTGGGGTGATCATCAACGTTATAAAGAAACCTATTTCACTGCTTTTCCAGGAAAATATTTCACAGGAGATGGTGCTTTACGCGATGAAGTAGGGTATTACAGAATTACGGGTAGAGTAGATGATGTTATTATTGTTTCTGGACACAATTTAGGAACTGCTCCAATTGAAGATGCTATCAACGAACACCCAGCGGTTGCAGAAAGTGCAATTGTAGGTTTCCCTCATGATATTAAAGGAAATGCCCTTTACGGTTTCATTATCTTGAAAGAAACAGGTGAAGGTCGTGATAGAGTTAACTTAGCAAAAGAGATTAATCAATTGATTTCTGATCAAATTGGTCCGATTGCTAAATTAGATAAGATTCAATTCGTAAGTGGTTTACCTAAAACACGTTCAGGTAAAATCATGCGTAGAATATTAAGAAAGATTGCTGAAGGAGACTTCTCTAATTTTGGAGATATTTCCACTTTATTAAATCCTGAGATAGTGGATGAAATAAAAGACGGTAAACTCTAGTTTTTTAGTTTTATTGGTTAAGAAACTGCTTCAGAAATGGAGCAGTTTTTTTATTTATTTTTGAATTTGAAATACAAAAAACAAAAAAACATATAAGGTATTGTTGAAATTATAATTTTAAAATTAAAACTAATAAAACCAACAGCAAGAAAGATTAGGACAATAGGAGTTAAGGAGATGACTCCAATAAAGTTTAATCTAGAATTAAAATTTTTAAAGATAGCTGCAAATAAAATAAAAGCTTGAGAAGCAAAACCAATTAAAATAATTGGGTGCATAAAATTTTTAATAAGTTGCTCCGTTTTTGTAAAAATTTCATATTCAGCTTGAAAAATAAATGAAGCATTATTCGGCCATTCTAAATAACATAATTGAAAACTTAATATTAATCCTATATTAATTATTTGTCTCATTCTAGAAAATTAAATTTCCAATTTTTTTTTCAGTTTCAAAAAAAGTAGAGCCGTAATAAATGCATCACCACTAGCTGTATGTCGATCTGATTTTTTTATTTTATAAATATCACACAATTCATCTAACGAAGCATGTTGTTCGTAAGGTAAATATTTGAGCTTTTGATACATTACATCCGTATCCATTGCTTGATTTTTCAAAGTACCAACATTCAAACGATCTAAGGCTTGGTTTATCATTTCAATATCAAAAGCTACATGATGCCCAACTAATGTTGCATCTTTGATAAATTCCAAAAAACGTATAATTGCTTCAGCTTCTACAATTTTTTCTTCTTTCCCTTCTTTTAATATTCCATGAATAGGCACTGATTCGGGCTTAAAAATGTCTTGTTGAAGAAAAACTTCCATAAAATCTCCAACGATAATTTGATCATTTTGAATAGCCACTGCACCAATAGAAAGAATTCGATCTGATTTATAATCTAAACCTGTAGTTTCACAATCAAAAACTACATAACGTTTGGTTTTACTCTCATTTTCATCAAAACATGACAAATAGGTTTCCCAAAATTTAGGATAATCTTTTACTATTTTCTTAAACCAATTAAACTTCATATTACGTAAAATAAGTTAACTGAAAACGGTTCTTAATCACTTCTTGTATATCGTTAATCGGCTGAAAATCATTTTTAAGTTTTACTTTATCTAACTTTGATAACTCACTTAAAGTCAAATATCTACCATCATTTTTATTTTTCAATCCTTCTTCCGTTCTAAACTTCAATAATTCGGCAAATGCATCGGCACAAGCTTCATAAACGGGTGCATTTTGAGGTTCTAATTCGGCTAATTTTGAATATCTTGAAATTGTATTGGATACATTCTTAATTCCTTTACTTAAAGATAAAATTCGAGCCGCATCAATCAAAGGCATTAAAGCTCTTCCTTTTAAATCGAAAGTATCTTTATGTTCACCATCACTTTCTACTAAAAACTGACGGAAAAAGCCTAATGGTGGTGGATTTTTTAAAGCATCAGCTCCTAAATAAGCAAAAAACAACTGATTATCATTAGTTTCTAAATGAATTGTATTGCTAATGGCATCTACTAAATCTTCGTTTCCGTAAACAAAATCATAATCAAAGAAAATGGTACACATTAAAATTCCTTTTTCACCAGGTGAGGTAATCCATCCTTTAAATTGGTGTTGCCAATCAGTAACCGATTTACACCAAAGTGGATTGCTTGCCATCATTTCGGCTGGACAATAATCGTAGCCAACTTTATTCAACGTTTTCGTTACTTTTTCGGCTAATTCTAAGAAATAATTCTTAACAGCATCATATTTTTCTTCTGGAACATCCTCAAAAACAATGGCGTTATCTTGATCAGTAAGCAAAAGTTGTTCTTTTCTGCCTTGACTTCCCATGTTCATCCAAGCAAATTGGGCTGGAGGAGGAGTTCCTATTTTATCAATGGCTAATTCTATCGCACGTTTCGTTATTGCTAAATTAATTTCACCAACAATTGAAGTAATATGATTTATTGGAATGTTTTTATCAAGTGAATGCTGAATTAAATCAGTCAATTTCTCTCTGACTTCTTTTAAATCAGCTGATTTTTGAGCGCGTTTTGATTGTTTTAAAAGTACTCCAGGATTATTTGCTTGGGCAACCACAATATCATGTTCTGTTATAATTCCTGTAATTTCAGAATCATTTGTTCCATCTTTAGTTACACACAAATGCGAAACATTGTGTTTTAACATCATAATTTGAGCTTCAGCAATAGAAAGATTGTCAGCTACTGTAATTACAGGAGAAGACATTATTTTATCAATAGTAACATCAATAGAATATAATCCTGTAGCAATTTTAG
>NZ_DITB01000080.1:3743-25832 GCF_002422095.1 Flavobacterium sp. UBA6195 | reverse complement strand
TTATTTTTTATCGGACATTAATGATATAAAAATAATAATTATTTCTAATATTACTATATTTATTACAAAATTAGTATTGATTTATCAAATATTTAATTAAATCTGTTGTCGTAATTATCCCTACCAATAACTCACCTTCACAAACAGGAAGTGCATGAAATTCTTTTTTAGCTAAAATCTCGGCTGCTTCTTTAATTGTTGTTTCAGGAGAGATAGAAACTATTTTTTTAGCCATAACTTGTTCTACGGTAAACATATTATAAACTGTTGTATCTACATCATCCTCGTCATCAATTGCATCAGCAAAAGAGATTCGTAAAAGATCGGTATAACTTAACATCCCTACAATTTTGTTACTATAAACAACAGGAATGTGTCGTATGTGATGCTTTTTAAATAGCATTTCGGCTTTAGTTAAATCATCTGATAAATTTAACTTTACTACGTTTTTTGTCATTATTGTTGACACAGGAACCTTTTGTTTCATAAGTGTAAGTTTTAAATGTTAATGTCACTTATGTTATCGCTTTTCTGTAAAAGAATTTAAAAATTAAAATTGATTATGAAGCGACTTCATGACCTTGAGTTTATACTGACATAAAGTTACTCAATAATTAAGCATCAAAACATGATATATGTCAGAAAACAAAAGACTATTCTGAAATGAAATATTTTTCATTAAAATTAATCATATGCTTCACTTTCAAAAAGATAGAAGGAAATTTTTGTTTAAATTCTTCTGGAGATTCAAAGAAATATTCTAACAATACTGCTACAAATTCAAATTGGTTTTCGTAAGCATAATCACGTAAAAAACCAGATTCAATTAGACGCTGTTTTACTTCCGGTTTTGAAACTACTCGGAATAAATTTTGAAGTGATTCATTAAATAATACAAAAGTTGCTTTATCACTTTTTAAGGCATAAATATGAAAAGCGTGTGTAAACTCATGCAATCCTAAATTCAGATTATCATTTGTAATATCAATTCCTTCTTTAAAATGTTTCCACGAAAAAACAATACATTCCATTCTTGGATTGAATTCACCTTTATGGTAATTATCATTTTGAGACGAATAGTAAATATCTGGATAAATGACAATTCTTTTAAAAAGCGGATTCAAATATTCACGCATTCCAAAGGTTAACATCACATAAGTTGCAGAAATAGTTACTTTCATTTCTTCTGTAACTTCAATATCTCTTCCTTCAAAATTGTAATGAAAAATTAACTTAGCTACTCGGTGTTCAAAATAACGCTTGTATTTAGGCTTTAATCTATTATAAAAATGAAAATTAGAAGTTAAAATATGCTTTCTAGAATCGCTTAACTTTAAAAAATTCAAATTAGCAAATACAACTAATGGCTTTTTGTAATTTCGCAAATACACAATCTCTGTAACATAAAATGCAAAAACAAAAAATATTGTTGCAAAAGGCGCTACCACTATAAACATTCCAATGTAATCAGCTAAAAATAATTCGTGTTCTACAGGTGGAGGATTCATTTGTTTGAGACTATCTTACAAATAACGTAAAAATAATGTGTTTAAAAAAAATAAACGTCAAGAAATCTTGACGTTTATTTGTGACCTCGGCAGGATTCGAACCTGCAACCCTCAGAGCCGAAATCTGATATTCTATCCAGTTGAACTACGAAGCCTTTTTTAAGAGAATAGAGCAATGAAGAAAAAATAAAGACCTCAATCTTTGCTCTTTTATCTTTGTTCTTTCTTCTTATTTAAACCAATAATTTCTTTACAATTCCAGAAATTAATTTTCCTTCTGCTTGTCCTCCAATTTGAGCTGTTGCTAATCCCATGACTTTACCCATTGAAGCAATCCCTGAAGCACCAGTTTCTGCAATGATTTTAGCAATGATTGCTTCTACTTCAGCTTCTGATAACTGAGCTGGTAAAAACTTCTCAATTACAGCAATTTGCGCTAATTCTGGTTCTGCTAAATCAGGACGGTTTTGCGTGGTGAAGATTTCAGCACTATCCTTACGCATTTTAACTAATCGTTGTAACATTTTGATTTCCTGATCTTCTGACAAACCATCTCCTGCTCCAGCTTCTGTTTTAGCTAAAATAATTGCCGATTTAATAGCTCTTAGCGCTTCTAAAGCTACACTATCTTTTGCTTTCATGGCTTCTTTCATGTGGTCCATGATTTTTGCTTCTAAACTCATATATTTATGTTTATTGTTTGTGAATTTTTGTTTTTTAAATGTATTGCAAAAGTAATAAAAAAACCCGAAAATTGCTCTTCGGGTTTTAATGGGTAGGTTAGTTTGTAATAGATTAATCTACATTATCGTGAAGGAACGAATTGTTTGAACGAAGTTGAATATCATCGTTACTATCGATTCCTAGTGAAATTCTAGACTGATTGCTGTTGTTGTTAGGTTGTGATGCAACATCTAACCCCATTCTTTTGTATGCTGGAATTCTTTCAAATTCATCAATTTGTGCATTGTTGTTGAATTTATGATTGAATTCTTTCATTTTTCTTTTACGTTCTTCGGCTCTGAATTTTAATGTTTCTTCGATTGACATCTCTAATGGAGATACGTTATCTAATTGAGCTGCATCTTCAAACTTTTGAACGCTTGTTTTCATGGTGAAGTTTAACTCCTCATCTAATGGCTCGCTAACAACTTCAATAGGCTTTGAAACTACTAATTCTTCTTCTTTTTCCAAGTAATCTTCTAACGAATATTTGATAATTCCGTTTTGATTTACTTCCGTAACTGGAACCACATTAATTGGATCTTTCACTTCCATTTGACGTGTTTCTGGAGTTAATTCGAAAATTATTGTATTTTCTTGAACCACAGTTTCCTCTTTAGTAGCAAATAAATCGAATGAAAAACTGATTTCTTCTTCTTTAGCTACTACAAATTCAGGATCTTTTACTTCGATTTCTCTGATTTGTGGTGTTATGATTTCGAATGTAGGTGCTACATTTGATGTTATTACTTCAAATGTAACATCGATATTTTTAATCAACTCAGAAGTTGGAACTAAATCCATAGCTGGAGCAACTGGAGTATGAATTTCAAACTTTGGATCCTCTACTTCTTCTTCTAAAGTGAAAACGATTTTTTGTTCTACCACTTCGTCACAAATAGGATTGATGATATCCGCTTTAATTTCTTCTACTTTTGGAGTTTCAAAAATTGGGTTATTAACCGTAATGTTTGAAGCAGCTTTATTCATTAATTCGTGAACAATTTTTTGTTCATCTTCTAACGAATGAATAATTTTCTTTGGTTCTGTATTTACGATTTCAGCTTGTTGCTCAATGTTAAAACCTGTAGCGATAACTGTTACCGAAATAGCTTCACCTAAAGCTTCTTCTTCACCAACACCCATAATGATGTTTGCATTGTAACCCGCTTCAGACTGAATGAAATCATTGATTTCTCCGATTTCATCGATTGTAATTTCATTCGCTTCATCTGTTCCAGAAACGATTAACAACAATACATTTTTAGCACCTGTAATTTTGTTATCGTTCAATAATGGAGAATCTAAAGCACTCATAATCGCCTGTTTTGCTCTTTCAGGTCCTGACGCAGTTGCAGAACCCATGATAGCAGTACCACTATTTGACAATACTGTCTTAGCATCTTTAAGGTCGATATTTTGTGTATAGTGGTGTGTAATTACTTCAGCAATTCCTCTTGATGCAGTTGCTAATACTTCATCCGCTTTAGAGAAACCTGCTTTGAAACCTAAGTTTCCATACACTTCACGTAATTTATTATTATTGATAACAACTAAAGAATCTACTTGTTTACGTAAACGTTCTACTCCAGCTAACGCTTGCTCAGAGCGAACTTTTCCTTCAAATTGGAAAGGAATTGTAACAATACCTACTGTTAAAATGTCGCGCTCTTTTGCCAATTGCGCAATTACAGGAGCCGCACCCGTTCCAGTTCCTCCACCCATTCCTGCGGTGATGAAAACCATTTTGGTATTGCTGTCCAACATTTTTTCAATTTCGGCAATACTTTCAATAGCAGACTGTTGACCTACTTCAGGATTAGCACCAGCTCCTAAACCTTCTGTTAAGCTAACACCTAACTGAATTTTATTTGGCACAGGACTATTTTGTAATGCCTGAGAATCAGTATTACAAACTACAAAATCAACACCTTTAATACCTTGTTTAAACATGTGGTTAATGGCATTGCTACCTCCACCACCAACGCCAATCACTTTGATTACGTTAGATTGGTTTTTTGGTAAATCGAATGAAATGTTTCCAAATTCTGACATAGTATCTCCTTTTATTCTGCGTTATCTAAAAATTCTTTAATCTTATCAATGTATTTATCAAAAAACGAACGCTTGATTTTGTCATCAGTTGTTTCGTGTTTGATAGGTTGAGTTGCTTTTGGCTCCTCTTTTTCTTCATCAGCAATTGGCTCTTCCACCACTACTTGAGGGCGAACCACCACTGGTTCTTCTTTTTTCATTTCTACAAACGGAGTAGCACTTTTGGTATTATTTCTAATACTATTCATTACTAAACCAACCGCTGTAGCATATAATGGACTTGACAATTCTTCGTCTGAATCTCCAGCTAAATGCTCGTTTGGATAACCAATTCTAGTATCCATTCCAGTAATGTATTCTACTAGCTGTTTAATGTGTTGCAATTGCGCTCCACCTCCTGTTAATACAATACCTGCAATTAGTTTTTTCTTAGGATCTTCGTGTCCGTACAATTTAATTTCAGCATATACTTGTTCAATAATTTCCACAACTCTAGCGTGAATAATTTTTGACAAGTTTTTTAACGAAATTTCTTTTGGTTCTCTACCTCTTAAACCTGGAATAGAAACAATTTCGTTGTCTTTATTTTCTCCTGGCCAAGCAGAACCAAAACGAGTTTTCAATAACTCCGCTTGTTTTTCGATGATTGAACATCCTTCTTTAATATCTTCCGTAATAACGTTTCCTCCGAAAGGAATAACAGCTGTATGACGAATGATTCCATCTTTAAAAATGGCTAAATCGGTTGTTCCACCACCTATATCAATTAAAGCAACTCCTGCTTCTTTTTCTTCCTGACTCAATACTGCATCAGCCGAAGCTAATGGTTCTAATGTTAATCCAGACAATTCTAATCCGGCACTTTTGATACATCTTCCTAAATTGCGAATCGATGCCGCTTGCCCAACCACTACGTGAAAACTAGATTCTAATCTTCCACCGTACATTCCGATAGGCTCTTTAATTTCGGCTTGACCGTCGATTTTAAATTCTTGTGGCAACACGTGAATAATTTCTTCACCTGGCAACATCGCTAATTTGTGCACTTGCCCAATAAGCGTATCAATATCAGCATCACCTATTACTTCTTCTGCATTTGGGCGACTGATATAATCACTATGTTGAATACTACGGATGTGTTGTCCTGCAATACCCACCACAACATCATTAATTTTATAACCTGAATCGTTTTCAGCATCGGTAACCGCTTGCTGAATTGATTGAATGGTTTGTGTAATATTATTTACAACACCTCTATGAACACCTAAACTTTTTGATTTTCCTACTCCGAGAATCTCAAGCTTACCGTATTCATTCTTCTTTCCTATCATTGCTACAATCTTAGTTGTACCAATGTCTAATCCTACTGCAATGTTGTCTTTGTTCATAACTTCATTTATTTCTTACAAACCAC
Organism: Flavobacterium sp. UBA6195; assembly: GCF_002422095.1. Lineage (GTDB taxonomy): Bacteria > Bacteroidota > Bacteroidia > Flavobacteriales > Flavobacteriaceae > Flavobacterium. Next base: position 20,132 of record NZ_DITB01000080.1, on the reverse strand, counting down.
TTGTTGAATAAACATCAAGTTTACTTCTTTATAATTTTTTATCAATGTATCTTTAATAGCTTGATGGTAAAAAGCTTTGTAATTCTTTAGCTTTCTTTCCTCATTTTTTGGTTTTCCAAATACTATCTTATAATCATAACTTCTGTTGGTTAATACCACATTTCCAGAAGGCATAATCTTAGCCGCCGTAATTTTTTTGCTTAAGAAATCATCATTTTTGATTTCGTTAAACAACTTCAAATATGACTTACAATTTTCTTCACTTATTGCGCCGACAACCAGCGGAACACGTGCCGAAAAATTTTCCGATAATGATATTTTATCTCCTTTTGAATCAAGATAGTAACTATCAACATCAGTAATAACTCTTACGATAGGGGTCTTTTGAGTAATACGCATATTTAGAAATCCGTCTGCTGTTGAAAAAATTTGTGCTTTTTCAATCATCTCGTGATCATCGAGAACAGTTTCTAAAGTATTCAAATCTACTTTATCTTTTTGTATTGATGAAGTACCTCCTAAATTTTGTATTAACAAGTTATTAACCATTTCATGTGTTAAAAACATATTCTCATTCGACTCAAATTTGATGTCTATCTTACTGATTTTACGCTGACTATTTCTTTTTGACGAAAAAGAGTACAAGAAAATCATAATAAAAATGATTAACACCAAGCGAATAGTATGCCAATTAATTCTTCTCATGAAGCGCTTTTTTTAGGTCTTTTACTAACTCACCAATATCACCCGCACCAATCGTTACAAACACATCGGCATCAGAATTTTCAAAAACGGTGAACAACTGGTCTTTGTTGACTAATTTCTTATTTGGATTATTAATTTTATTCAACAACCAAGTCGAATTTACACCTTCCATTGGCAACTCGCGAGCTGGATAAATTTCTAATAATAAAATCTCATCGAATTGACTTAAACTTTCTGCAAAACCATCCACAAAATCTTTCGTTCTACTGAACAAATGAGGTTGAAAAGCCGCAATGATTTTTTTACCTGGATACAATTCACGAACCGCTTGATGCACCGCGTTAATTTCGGTTGGATGATGTGCGTAATCATCAATATAAACTAATTTTTCTTCTCTAATTTGAAACGAAAAACGTCTTCTTACTCCTTTAAAACTTGCTAAAGCATTAATTATCTTCTCATTTGAAACACCATACGATTTCGCCATTGCAAATGCCAACAAAGCATTCGTCAAATTATGATGACCTGGTAAGCCAAATTTTACATTTTTAACTACTTCGGTTGGTGTTTTCACATCGAATACATAAAATCCGTTTTCAATTCGGATGTTTTGAGCCGAAAAATCAGCATCGTTATTAACTCCGATAGTATTTCCTTCTAATGGCAATCCTTTGATTATGTATAAATTTTCGCTTGGCGTTTTGGCTGCAAATTCTCTGAATGATTCCTCAATGCTTGCTGCATCTCCATAAATATCCAAATGATCCGCATCCATAGAAGTTACACAAGAAACGTTTGGATGCAAATGCAAAAACGAACGATCAAATTCATCTGCTTCCACCACCGTAACCGTTTTTCCAGAACCAATTAAATTGGAATTATAGTTTTCGACAATTCCACCTAAAAAAGCCGTAACATCTACACCACTCTCATATAAAACGTGACCTAAAATACTTGAAGTAGTTGTTTTTCCGTGCGTTCCTGCAACAGCGAAACAATAGGTATCTTTCGTTATAATTCCTAAAACTTCAGCACGCTTTTTAATAGTAAATCCTCTTTCGATGAAATAATTCCATTCGGAATGTGAAACTGGAACGGCTGGCGTTACGATTACCAATGTATTTTCAACATAAAAATCGGTTGGAATTAAATTGATATTATCTTCAAAATGAATTTCTAAACCTACAGCTTGTAACTCATCGGTTAACTGCGTTGGTGTTTTATCATAACCTACTACTTTTTTTCCAATGTATTGAAAATAGCGAGCAAGAGCACTCATTCCGATGCCTCCGATGCCTATGAAATAAACGTTATGTATTTGATTTAGATTCATTCTCAAATTCAATTTCAAGTTCAAAATTCAATTTCAAACTTTTATTATTTACTTTTTTATTGAGCTTGTTCTTGTAATTGAACTTGCTCTTGAAATATTATTTTATTAGCTTTATTATCTCTTCAACAATATCTTTTGTTGCGTTTGGCAGTGCTAATTTTTTTATGTTTTGACTTAATTCCGATTGCTTACTTTCGCTTGAAATTAAATCGGAAAAAACCGTTTCAAATTGCGTTTCTAATTCTGATTCTCTTATCAAAATAGCTCCGTTTTTATCTGAAATTGCTTTAGCGTTTTTCGTTTGATGATCTTCGGCAACATTTGGTGACGGAATGAAAATCGTTGGTTTTCCTACAATACATAATTCCGAAACGGATGATGCTCCTGAGCGCGAAATTACAACATCTGCAGCAGCGTAAACCAAATCCATTCTATCAATAAAAGCTACTACTTGAACGTTTTCTTTTTCATTATATTTTGAGTAATCATTCAAATATAATTTTCCGCATTGCCAAATGATTTGAATATTTTGACTCAATAGAAAATCCAATTCTTTTTCAATCAATTGGTTGATTCTTCTAGCACCTAAACTTCCGCCTAAAACCAACAATGTTTTTTTATTTGCATCTAATTTAAAATAAGCGATAGCTTCACTTTTGTTTGCTTCATTAATCAAATCTTGACGTACTGGATTTCCAGTTAAAATCATTTTATCTTTTGGAAAAAATCGTTCCAAATTTTCGTAAGCAACACAAATTTTATTCGCTTTTTTAGCTAATAATTTATTCGTGATTCCAGGATACGAATTCTGCTCTTGAATTACTGTTGGAATTCCCAAAATTGAAGCCACTTTCAAAACAGCACCGCTGGCAAAACCTCCGGTTCCAATTACTACATCAGGCTTGAAACTTTTGATAATTCGGAATGAATTCCACATACTTGAAAGCAGTTTGAATGGAAACATCGCATTATCTAAAGTTAATTTTCGTTGAATTCCCGAAATCCACAATCCTTTAATCGCATAACCCGCTTGAGGCACTTTTTGCATTTCCATTTTATCTTTGGCACCTACAAAAAGAAACTCCGCTTCAGGAAAACGAGATTTTAATTCGTTCGCAATCGCAACGGCTGGATAAATATGTCCGCCTGTTCCGCCTCCGCTTATTATGAATCTTGGTTTTTTCATTATTTTTTATTTAAAACTGCGTTCATTGGATTTTGTCCGTTTACTAACACATCTCCGTTTTCATCTTCGATTAAAGATTCTCTAATCGAACTTTTAATATCGTTTATTTTTTGCTGATTTTCATCGGCATCTTTCTCTTCATTCAAAGCCACTTGCGCATCGATAATTTGCTGTAAAGCCTCATCACGTTTGCGTTTTTCCTCTAAATCTAATGCTACTTCTTCTTCTTTCTTGGTCACACTTAGAATAATTCCGACAGCAATACATGTCATCCAAATCGAAGTTCCTCCACTACTAATCAACGGCAAAGGCTGACCTGTTACTGGTAACAACTCGACAGCAACACCCATATTTACAAATGCTTGAAATATGATTGGAAAACCAAGACCAATAATCAATAATTTTCCGAATAAACTAGTAGCCTTTTGAGCATTGATAACAAATCGAATTAACAATAATAAATACAATCCGATGATAGTTACCGCTCCAACTAATCCCCATTCTTCTACAATAATGGCGAAAATAAAATCAGAAGAAGACTGCGGTAGGAAATTTTTCTGAACACTTTTTCCAGCTCCTAATCCAATTACTCCACCAGAAGCGATAGCGATTTTTGCTTTTTCAATTTGGTAATCATCTTCGTTTGGCGTGTCTTTTGTAAAACGTTCGATACGCTTTTCCCAAGTATTAACCCTATTGAAATATTTATTATCTGGAAAAGCTTTGCCTAATAAAATAAACAAAAGTAGTGCGGAGAATCCCATTGCTAAAACAATCCCTAAATACTTTAAAGGGTATTGACCAATAAAAATTAACATGCAAATCATTGCGAAAATTAAAGCTGTTGTTGAAAAATTGGCTGGTAAAATCAATGCCAAAACCGCTCCAACAGGAATCCATAATTCCAAAAAAGATTCTTTAAAAGAATACTCTTTATCACTTACTTTTGCTAAATATCTAGCTACATAAACCATTAATATTATAAAGGCTAAAGTAGAAGTTTGAAAACTCACCCCTACAAACGGAATTTGAATCCAACGACTAGCATTTGCACCACCAATTTCTGTTCCTTTAAACAAAGTATAAACCAATAACAAAACCACTAAAGGAATTCCAAAAATAGATAACGCTTTGAAATAGTGATAAGGCATTTTATGAATCCAATAAATGATTCCAAATCCCAATAATACATGAACCGCATGTTTAAACAAATGTCCTATCGTAGTTCCGTTACCCACAACATAAACTAAGTTGGTACTAGCACTATAAACAGGTAAAAAAGAGACTAGAGCTAATAGAAAAACTATAGCCCAAATGGTTTTATCTCCTCTTAATTTACCAATGATATCGAACATTTTATTGTTTATTGCTTATTGTTACAAATTGTGAACTGCTTGTTTAAATTGTCTACCTCTGTCTTCATAGTTTTCGAATAAATCAAAACTTGCACATGCTGGTGACAATAACACACTTTCACCTTTTTCTGCCAAACGTTGTGCTAACTGAACTGCTTCAGACATGGAAGTTGTTTCCACCATAACATCTACTACATTATTAAATGCATTGATAATTTTTGTATTGTCAACTCCTAAACAAACAATAGCTTTTACTTTTTCTCGAACTAACGGCATTAATTCATCATAATCGTTTCCTTTATCAACACCCCCTACAATCCAAACGGTTGGCGTGGTCATACTATCCAAAGCATAAAAAACCGAATTTACATTCGTAGCTTTAGAATCGTTGATATATTGGACTCCTTGAATTTTTAATACTTTTTCTAATCGGTGCTCTACTCCTTGGAAATTAGTTAAACTTTCTCTGATAGTTTGCTTTCTAATGTTCAACAATTGCGCTACAGCAGTTGCTGCCATTGCATTTTTAATGTTGTGCTTTCCTTCTAGTGCTAGTTCGTTGATTGGCATAGTAAATAATTCGTTTTTAATAGTACTGTTGATCTTGTTATCTTCTATAAATCCTCCGTCGTTTTCAGGTTTTCCTGTTAATGAAAAAGGAACTTTATTTGCTTTAATTTTGTTATTCTTTAACCAATTTTGAATCGCTTCGTCTTCATTGTCATATATCAAATAATCGGCTTCTGTTTGATTTTTTGTAATTCTAAATTTTGAATTGATGTACAAACTATAATCGTAATTGTATCGATCCAAATGGTCTGGACTGATGTTGATCAAAATCGCAATATGTGGTTTGTAGTTGATGATTCCATCTAACTGAAAACTACTCAATTCTAACACATAAATATCGTGCTTGTTTTCGGCCACTTGCCAAGCGAAGCTTTTTCCAATATTTCCAGCTAAACCGACATTCAAGCCACCTTGTTTTAACAAGTGATACGTCAAAAGCGTTGTGGTTGTTTTTCCGTTACTTCCTGTAATTCCCACTGTTGTTGCATCGGTAAATTGAATGGCAAATTCGATTTCAGAAATAACTGGAATTCCTTTTTCGATTAGCTTTTTAACAATCGGTGCTTTTTCGGGAATTCCTGGACTTTTCATTACTACATCGGCATTCAGAATTAATTCTTCTGTGTGCTTTTCATCTTCCCAATCGATCCCATTAATGGTAAGAACTTCTTTATAATTTTCTTTTATTTTTCCAAAATCCGATACAAAAACATCGTATCCTTTTTTATTGCCTAATATGGCGGTTCCTACTCCACTTTCGCCTCCGCCTAAAACTACCAATCGCATCTTATCTTAATTTTAAAGAAACGAGTGAGAAAATTGCTAACAGAATTCCCACAATCCAAAAGCGTGTTACAATTCTACTTTCGTGATAGCCTTTTTTCTGATAGTGGTGATGTAATGGCGACATTAGGAAAATTCGTCTTCCTTCTCCGTATTTTTTTTTGGTGTATTTGAAATAACTCACTTGAATCATTACCGATAAATTTTCAGCTAAGAAAATTCCGCAGATAACTGGAATTAATAATTCTTTACGGATTGATATTGCAATTACAGCGATTATTCCTCCAATTGTTAAACTTCCTGTATCACCCATGAATACTGATGCTGGATAAGCGTTGTACCAAAGAAATCCAACTAAAGCTCCAACAAATGCTGCGATATAAACCGTCATTTCACCAGCATTTGGTATGTACATAATGTTCAAATAATCGGAAAAAATGATGTTTCCTGAAACGAAAGTGAACAATCCGAGCGTTAGTACCGAAATTGCGGAAGTTCCTGCGGCTAAACCATCTATTCCATCTGTTAAATTGGCTCCGTTTGAAACTGCTGTGATGATTAAAATTACCATTGGAATGAAAATCAACCAAGCATAATCTTTGTAATCATCACCCATGAATGATAATACTTCCGCGTAATCAAATTCGTTATTTTTAAAAAATGGAATTGTTGTTGCCGTTGATTTTTCTTCTAAATCCGCTGGTTTGATATTGTTTTCAATTTTAACTCTTGATGTTAAAGTGTCTTTACGAACTGTTACATCTGGACTCAAATACAAAACGGTTCCAACGATTAAACCTAAACCAACTTGCCCAATAACTTTGAAAATTCCTTTTAAACCTTGTTTATCTTTCTTGAAAATTTTAATATAATCATCAATAAAACCGATAGTTCCCATCCAAAGCGTGGTCATTATCAATAAAATAATGTAAATGTTATTCAACTTCGCCAATAACAAAACCGGAATTAAAGTCGCCAAAATGATAATAATTCCTCCCATTGTTGGCGTTCCTGCTTTAGCGGTTTGACCTTCTAAACCAAGTTCACGAACCGTTTCACCTACTTGCTGATTTCTTAAATAGTTGATGATTTTTTTTCCATAAATCGTAGCAATTAATATGGACAAAATAAAAGCTAATGCCGAGCGAAAAGTAATGTATTGAAACACTCCCGCTCCAGGAACATCAAAGGCTTTGTCTAAGTATTGAAAGATGTAGTATAACATATTGTTTGCTTAGTTTTAAAGATTAATTATTGGCTTTTATTTGTTTAATTGTTGTAATAACTCAGTTACAATTTGTAAATCGTCGAAATCATGACGGACTCCGTTAATTTCTTGATACGTTTCATGACCTTTTCCAGCGATAAGAATAATATCGTTTGGATTTGCCAATTGACAAGCGGTTTTAATAGCTTGTTTTCTATCTAAAATAGAAACCGTTTTTTTAAAATTTTGAGGCTCTACTCCTTTTTCCATTTCTTCGATAATCGTTTCTGGATTTTCGGTTCTTGGATTATCGGATGTAAAAATGGCTTTGTCACTCATTGATGAAGCGATGTTGGCCATAATTGGTCTCTTCGTTTTATCTCTATCACCACCACAACCTACAACTGTAATTAATTGTTCGTTTTTAGTGCGAATATCTTCTATCGTTTTTAATACATTTACTAGTGCGTCAGGTGTGTGAGCATAATCTACGATTGCTGTAATTTTAGAATCGGAAACTATAAATTGAAAACGTCCAGAAACACTTTCTAATTCGGAAAGTAAGCGTAAGGCTTCTGTCTTTTCGATTCCTAATTCAACTGCTACTCCGTAAATAGCTAATAAATTATAAGCGTTGAAAGAACCAATTAATTTTACCCAAACTTCATTATCGTTGATTTTTAATAACAATCCTGATAATTGATTTTCTAAAATTTGCGCTTTGTAATCGGCATAGGATTTTAAAGCGTAAGTTAATTTTTTAGCCTTTGTATTTTGAAGCATAACAGCTCCGTTTTTATCATCTATATTCGTTAAAGCAAAAGCATTTTTAGTCAAACTATCAAAGAATGCTTTTTTCACATCTCTGTATTCAGCAAACGTATTGTGATAATCTAAATGATCGTGTGATAAATTGGTGAAAACGCCACCTTCAAAACGTAAAGCTTCCGTTCTTTTTTGATGAACTCCGTGCGAGGACACTTCCATAAAGCAAAACTCACAACCTTCTTGAACCATTAAATCTAGAAACTTATTAATCGTTAAAGAATCTGGAGTGGTATGTGTTGCTTTAAATTCTTGTTCGTCAACCATAATTTTAACGGTTGATAACAAACCAACTTTATAACCAGCTTTTTTGAATAATTGGTATAATAATGAAGCAATTGTAGTTTTACCATTTGTTCCTGTTACACCAACTAATCTTATGTTTTCAGAAGGATTTTCGTAGTAATTAGCTGCTAAAAACGCTAACGCTTCGTTAGAATCTTTTACTTTAATATAAGTAACACCGTTTACAATTACACTTGGGAATTCTTCACAAATTACCGCAATAGCACCTAGACTTAGTGCTTTTTCAATATAATCATGACCGTCAGAAAGTGTTCCTCTGATAGCTACAAAAACATCGTTCAATTCAATTTTTCTCGAATCGAATTCAATTTTTGAAACAGTAACATCGGTAGTTCCATGAACTGCTTCAATGTGTACTTTATATAATATGTCTTTTAATTGCTTCAAGATAATTCGATTATGATGGTTTGATTTTTGTTAAAAGCTTGTCCCGATGTTAAGGATTGTTTTTTAACTCTTCCCACACCAATAACTTTTACTTTTAATCCTAAATTTTCTAATAAGGCTACAGCGTCCATTCCGTCCATTCCTTTCACATTTGGAACAATTAGCTCTTCTGCAACAACTTTTTTATAATATTCTGCGTATTTATTTTCTTCTGAAATTACTTTTGCATCTATATTTTTAACATGATTCATTGAAGGAGAATCGGTAAATATTTTTTGTGCGATTCTTTTAAAAACAGGCCCAGCAACATCCGCTCCATAATATCCAGCGGCAACATTTGGTTTGTGAACTACTACGATGCATGAATATTTAGGCTTATCAGCCGGAAAATATCCTACAAAAGAAGATGCGTAATACAACTGTGACTTATCTTTATAATTTACCTGAGCTGTTCCTGTTTTTCCTGCCATTGAGAAATCTTTGGAATACAATTTAGAACCAGTTCCTTTTTTTACTACGTTTTCTAAAACGGCATGAACTTTATTCAAAGTCTCTTGAGAACAAATTTTCGGATTGATAACTTGTGTATCAAATTTTTTGATGGTTTTATTCCATTCTTTTATTTCGCTAACGAAAATGGGTTTTACCATTACTCCGTCATTAGCAACTGCGTTGTATAAAGTCAAGGTTTGCAATGGTGTAACGGATAATCCATAACCAAAAGCCATCCAAGGCAATGCTACTCCCGACCATCTATCTGTTCCTGGTTGCGGAATAATTGGAGTTCCTTCACCTTTTATTGGTAAACCAAGAGGTTTGTTTAATCCGTAACTATTGATTCTATCTACAAATTGTTTTGGATTATTTTTATAACTTTCATAAACCGATTGTACTAAAACGGTGTTGGATGACAACTCAAACCCTCTTGCTAGAGAAATTTTTCCGTAACCTTTACCATTAGAATCTTTAACAGATCTTCCGTAATATTGAATTCTACCACCTTTTGAATCATAAATAGTACTCGTATCTGCTTTTTTATCATCTAAAACCGCAATCAAATCCATCAACTTGAAAGTCGAACCTGGCTCATGCGATTCAGTAATAGCATAATTTTGTGTTTCATAATACGAACCATCTTCAGCTCTTCCCAAATTTGAGATGGCTTTAACATGACCTGTTTTAGTTTCCATTACCACTACGCAACCATGATCGGCGCTATAATATTCCAATTGTTTTAATAAAGCGTGATGCGCAATATCTTGAATATAAACATCAATTGTAGAAATAATATCGTAACCATCTTGTGGTTCTTTTTCGTTTACATCATTAATAGGTTTCCACTGATTTTTTGCAATTTTTTGCATCATTCTGTGTCCATTTTTCCCGTTCAAATAATTGCGGAAAGCGTATTCCAAACCTTTTCCATCTTCATTTGAACGTTCGTAACCGATAGTTCTTTTCGCTACTAATCCGATTGGGTGTTCTCTCACAATTTTTTGCTCGATAATCAATCCGCCTTTATTGGCTCCTTTATTAAATAATGGAAATGATTTCAAACGCATTTGATCGGTATAACTTAACTTTTTTGCAATGAATAAATAGCGACTCTTGTTTGCGCGTGCTTTTTGCAATTTTGCTTGATAATGCCCTGATGACTTTCCAAACATCACAGCAAGTGAATCTGAAAGCGCTTTAATATTTTCTTTAAAAAGTTCCGATGAAGGCGCCACAGCATCAAAATAAATAGAATATTCTGGAATTGATGTTGCCAATAAACTTCCATCAGCCGAATATACATTTCCTTTGTTTGCAGGAATAGTAAAATTTTTAACAGTTCTTTCTTTTGCTAATTTTCGGTAATAAGAACCTTCTACCCATTGAATATTATTAAGTTTTATCAATACAAGAACAGCCATCATGAAAAACATGAAGGCTACAAAATACATGCGGTACGATATTTTTTTATCTTCTACTGCCATATTTTTAATTTATCCCAAAAATTCTTTTTATTATCTTTACTTTCAACCACTATCTTTAAAGGCGGAACTTCAGATGGAAAAATTTTACGAGCTTCCATTTTTTTTGCCACAGTAGATTCCATTTTTAACTTCATCAATTCCGAGCGACGATCCACAAATTCAGAACGCAATTCCTTTACTTCATTATTCAATTCTGTAATTCGATAATTTTTTGCATCGTATTGATGATTATTTGCAATAGCCATCATTCCTAAGATTACCAAAAAAACGATGAATTTCCAGTTCTTAAGAGCGTCATCACTTATAAGAAATTTTGCTTTTAGTAAACTGTAGATTCCGTTTTTCATGTTTGGTTATATTTTCTCTGCTACTCTTAGTTTTGCACTACGTGCTCTGTTGTTTGATGCTATTTCCTCTTCTGTAGGAACAATTAATTTTTCAATAATTTTGAAAGGAACTTTAAAATTTCCGAAGAAATCTCTTTCGGGTTCTCCTTCAAACATGCCGTTTCGCATGTAACGTTTTACCAATCTGTCTTCTAATGAGTGATACGAGATAACACTCAGTCGGCCGCCGGGTTTTAGAATCTCGAGCGATTGTTCTAAAAACTCTTTCAACACATCCATTTCCTGATTGACTTCAATACGAATGGCTTGGTATATTTGAGCTAAAATTTTATTGCTTTTATGTCCAGGTAAAAATTTTGCCAACACTTTTTTTAATTCGTCCGAATTTCGAATTTCTTTATCTTTTCGAGCGGTTACGATTACATTTGCCATTGCTCTTGCGTTTTTTAATTCGCCGTAATCAAATAACACTCTAGCAATATCTTGTTCATCGTATTCGTTTACTACGTGATACGCACTGACATCGCCTTTTTGATTCATTCGCATATCCAATTCAGCATCAAAACGAGTTGAAAAACCTCTTTCTGCAACATCAAATTGGTGGGATGAAACCCCTAAATCAGCTAAAATTCCATCTACTTGCTTGATTCCGTGGAAACGTAAAAAACGTTTTATGAATCTGAAATTTTCGTTGATTAAAGTAAATCGCTCGTCGTCAATTGCATTTTTCAATGCATCTAAATCTTGGTCAAAAGCAAATAATTTTCCATTTTTGGCCAAACGACTCATAATTTCTCTCGAGTGACCGCCACCACCAAAAGTAACATCCACATATACTCCATCTGGATGAATATTCAATCCATCAACTGTTTCTTTTAACAATACTGGATTATGATATTCCATCTTCGTCGTCATTAAAATTACCCATTACTTCTTCTGCCAAGTCTGCGAAATCACCCACAGCGTTTTCAATCGCATTTTCGTACTTATCTTTATCCCAAATCTCGATGATATTAATAGCTGAATTCAACACAATATCTTTATCAATTTGAGCAAAAACCACTAAATCTTTCGGAATCAAAAGTCGTCCTGTTGCATCAATCTCAATCATTTTAACTCCTGCTGTAAATCTTCTAATAAAATCATCATTTTTTTTATTGAAACGATTTAGCTTATTGATTTTCAACATCATTTTATTCCATTCCGCCATTGGAAATAATTCCAAACAAGGTTGAAAAACCGAACGTTTCAACACGAAACCATCCTCTAAAGAACCTAATTGTTTCTTTAGCGAAGTAGGAAGCATCAACCTTCCTTTAGCATCCACTTTACACTCGTATGTTCCGATTAATGTTTTCAACTTTTCTTTTTGATTAGAATATGGACAAATTTAGAAAAAATTTACCACTTTTTACCACATACTACCACTTTGTTAATAAGTTTTTGGATTTTAAAACTCGGTTTTCCACTTTTAACAAAGTAATATTTGCAAAATCAAGATTTGAGAAGTGATTATTCTTAAAAATCAAACGCTACTTTTTTCTGCTTTAGAAATTAAAAACTTATAAAATTGTTGATAACTAACATTTTACAAGCTGTAAAAACTTAAAAACAACTCTGTTAAATTTTTCTTTTCATTCTTTAATAAAATAGTATATTTGTCAAACATTAGAACTAATACCTTAAGTGGAACTTATGTTAAAAAAAGAAAAAAAATACACCTATTTTGAAGCTGGCGAAGGCACCCCAATAATCATTCTTCATGGTTTAATGGGCGGCCTAAGTAATTTTGATGGTGTGGCAAATTTTTTTCCTCCTAAAGGATATAAAGTGGTGATTCCAGAATTACCTATTTACACACAAAATATTTTAAAAACCAACGTTAAAGCCTTTTCAAAATTTGTTAAAGAATTTATTATTCATAAAGGATTTGATCACGTAATTCTTGTTGGAAATTCGCTAGGCGGACATATCGGATTGTATTTTACCAAGATGTATCCAGAACTTGTAAAAGCGTTAGTAATTACAGGAAGTTCAGGTTTGTATGAAAGTGGAATGGGTGAAAGTTACCCAAAACGCGGTGATTACGAATACATCAAAAAGAAAGCGCAAGACGTTTTTTATAATCCAGAAATTGCAACTAAGGAAATTGTTGACGAAGTTTTTGCAACAGTTAACGACAGAATCAAATTGATTAAAACCTTAACAATTGCCAAAAGCGCTATTCGTCATAACATGGCAAAAGATTTACCAAAAATGACGACTCCAACATGTATTATTTGGGGTAGAAATGACAAAGTAACACCTCCAAATGTTGCCGAAGAATTTGATAAATTGTTACCCAATTCAGAATTATTTTGGATTGAGAAATGTGGACATGCTGCCATGATGGAGCATCCTGAAACATTTAATCAAATTTTGTTTGATTGGTTACAAAAGAAGAATTTATAATAGTTCCCCTTTTTGGGGAATTTTATTTTAGAATACTATGAAAATTAATACCGCCGAATTCGTAATTAGTAATTCAGAAGTGGATAAATGTCCAAAAGATCGCTTACCTGAATACGCTTTTATTGGTCGTTCAAATGTAGGAAAATCATCCTTGATTAATATGTTGACGAACCATAAAAATTTGGCAAAAACCTCATCAAAACCCGGAAAAACCCAGTTAATTAATCACTTTAAAATCAATAATAATTGGTTTTTAGTGGATTTACCAGGTTATGGTTATGCTCGAGTTTCTAAGAAAACCAAAGCCGTTTTCCAACAATTTATTATGGATTATTTTGAGCAAAGAGAGCAATTGGTTTGCGCCTTTGTTTTAATCGACATTCGATTAGAAGCTCAAAAAATCGATTTGGAATTCATGGAATATTTGGGAGAAAGCGAAATTCCGTTTGCGATTATTTTTACCAAATCAGATAAATTGGGAAAAAACAAAGTCAACAATCATGTTGAAGCTTACAAGAAACAATTGTTAGCAGGCAATTGGGCTGAAATGCCTCCTTATTTTGTTACCTCATCATTAGAAGCTATTGGTAGAGAAGGAATTTTGGAATATATCGGTCAAATTAATGAAGATATTTTTAAAGATAATGGATTTGTTTAATAAATAAACAAAACAAAAAAGTCGCTAATAATAGCGACTTTTTTTATGCTTTTAAATCCATTTTTTCAGCGAAGTAATCACAGAAATCACGCATGGTATCTGACATTTTCTCATCAGCAGTTGCACGCTGAAATGTATCTGCCATTGCAACCAAGGTTTGATGAAAGAATTGTTTCATCTCGTCAACTGGCATATCTTTTGTCCATAAATCAATACGAAGGGTTTCTTTAGCTTTGCTATCCCAAACTGACAATAACATTGCTTTAGCTTCTTCTTGTTCCACTCCACCATCTTGTGCTGTCCATAATAACTTATCTGGAACGTTATTTTCGTCTAAACCTACGGTGATTTTTATATCAGATGTTTTCATATTTATTGCTTCTTTGGTTTGTATTTTGAATTATCGAAAATGGTTTTAGCATCCATTGCTAATAATTGTTCTAAAGTTACATCTTCATTATTTTCCATGTAACTTCTTACGATTTGCCAACCTAACCATTGCCCCACTCTTCCAGGAGTTTGGTTATCAATTTCTAAATAGAATTTTGAAAATGGCGCTGGTCTTATAAATCGCATTTCATTTTTAGGATTAGAATCAAACAATAATTTGTTTTCGACTAAATTACTCCACATAAAATATTCATTCGCTTGACAAAATTTGATTTGCAAATCGGTGTAACCAATTTTATCCGCATCAGAGTAAAATGGAATTAACTTATCCTTTACATACAATTCTTTTCCATAATAAATCATAGCTGATAATAAAGTTCGGTCTGCTGGAGGAGCAATTTTACCGTAACAAAAAGTTGATACTAAATCAGGTAAAATTTGATTTGACTCTAAACTTTGCTTTTTATACTCAGGAAAATCGACATAAAAACGGTGTTCTTTTCCTAGATAACAATCTAATGAGACTAGAGCCAAAGTATCCACATAAAATGCCTTTGCATCTGTATCCACTTCATTAATTAAGGTAATTACTCTTGGCGTTTTGAATTTTGGAAAATAATACTGCACATAGGCAAACATTTTCTCCATATCAGATTCAATTGGACCTAATGTTGGATATTTTATTTGTACTTCTTTGTACAATTCCTTCAATAATGGATTTTTCAACTTATTAACCCAAACCGAATCTGGATTTCCTTCTGGAAAAAAGAATGGATATTGCGCTTTGATTTTTTGCAAATCTTCAGGTTTTGATTGATAAAAAGCTTGATCAAATCGCTCCACTTTAAACTCAACTGGAATTTTTGCAACAGCTTCCTCTACTTTGCTTTCTTCTTTACAAGAACACAAAGCAACAATGACAAGCGCAAATAATAATTTCTTCATATAGGGTATTTTTTATACTTTTATGGAACCAAAATTAGTTTGCAAATATACATTTATCGACTCATAAATTTTCATAAAAAATGACAAATTCTAACACATTTCAAGCCGAAAAAATCAACCAACATATTGTACAATGGTTACACGATTATGCTATTAACGCAAAAGTAAAGGGTTTTGTTGTGGGAATTTCTGGAGGAATAGATAGTGCTTTAACATCTACTTTATGTGCCCAAACAGGATTGCCTACACTATGTATTGAAATGCCTATACATCAAGCGGAAAGTCACGTTAATAGAGCTAATGAGCACATTGACCAGTTAAAAAAGCGTTTCCCAAATGTTTTTAACGAAAGAGCGGATTTGACACCTGTTTTTGAAAATTTTAAAAATCAAGTTCCCTCTAGTGAAAATGAATCGGTATTAAATTTGTCTTTAGCAAACACTCGTGCCCGTTTACGCATGACAACATTATATTATTTTGCAGGATTAAACGGATTTTTAGTAGCCGGAACTGGAAATAAAGTTGAAGACTTTGGCGTAGGCTTTTTTACAAAATATGGCGATGGTGGTGTAGACATTAGCCCTATTGCTGATCTAGTTAAAAGTGAAGTACGTTTACTAGCAACCTATTTACAAGTACCTGAAAGCATTTTAAAAGCTAAACCCACAGATGGCTTGTTTGGTGATGAAAGAAGTGACGAAGACCAAATTGGAGCAAATTATGATGAGCTTGAGTGGGCAATGAAACAAATAGACCAAGGCAAAACTAGTGCCGATTTTTCAGGAAGAGAGGCCGAAGTTTTTAAAATTTTCAGAAGATTAAACAGAGTTAACCAACACAAAATGAATCCTATTCCAATTTGTAAAATTCCTGATAATTTAAAATAATTACATTTTTAATTAACAAGTAATTACATTTTTTTTAGTAACTTTGATATTATATTATTAATACTATAATTTTTT
>NZ_DITB01000080.1:0-3643 GCF_002422095.1 Flavobacterium sp. UBA6195 | reverse complement strand
CAAATGTTTCCGAACAGATGTATGCACCAACAGCAATAAAAGCAGGAGTTTCAGCATACGTTTCTAAGAGAAGTGATTTAAAAGATCTAGAAGCCACAATTACAAAAGTAACTGAAGGCAAAGTTGTCTTTAGCGAAACGGTTAAGAAAAGCATTGAAATGCTTAGTAAAGGAAAAAAATCGGAGCGATTGTTTAAAAAATTATCTACAAGAGAAATTGAAGTACTTCGTTACCTAAATGATGGTAAGAAAAACAAAGAAGTAGCTCAAATACTTGGTTTAGATGAAAAAACAATTAGCACTTACAAATTGCGATTATTAGCCAAACTAGATGTAACTAACCTCGTGGATTTATTAAAAAAAGCAAAAGATTTAGATGTAATTTAATTGTATCTTGACAAAACTCTACCCAAGTTTTTAGAAAAGATATGTGTTAACCCCAAATAAGCCATTACCATTTCCAGAGTTTCTGAGTTATCAGAATTTTCATCGGACGAAATTGAATTTTTCAAATCGTCTATAATGTTATTGACTAAATACCATCGCAATGTGATAATCGTCTCGGTTACGTATTGGCTTATGGTGGATTCCTTTTGTTTTACATAAATTTGTTGTACTTCCCAATTGTGTAATACCTCACGTTCTTCATTCATAAGAACCGTGGAGACTTCTTGCGCTAATTCTTCAGGAAGTTGCATCAAATATTTATCCAATTCAAATGACTCATTTTCATTAAAATATGCAATTAAATGATTGTAAATTTCTTTGAAAATTGGATTTGCCAGTTCTACCTCATCTTCTTGCAAACTCAGATAGATTCGTTGGAAAACTTTATAGGTATTTTGCTCTTTTACCTCAACCATTTCTCCTTCCTCATTCTGACTTAAAATAGTATCTTCAAATTCGGCTTCTTTATCGCCATACAACAACAAAATCTGAATGATTTTATGTTCCAATTCATATTGAATATCAACTTTTGATGTAGGTTGAGTAACATCATTTCTTACGATTTCAAATGCCTTTTGTTCCTCTTTATATTGTTTATTAGCTTCCGATAAATCTTTCTTTACTAATTGCGCTAAGGTATTAAAAAGTACATCTTCGGAAATATCCATGATTCTGGAACATTCCTTGATGTAGACCTCTCTTTTAATTCGGTCTGGAATTTTTGAAATACTGATGACCATATCCCGAATTAAATCCGCCTTTTTGATTGGATCATTCTTAGCTTCTTGCATCAATAAAGACGCTTTAAACTGAATGAAGTCTTTGGCGTTATCTTCAAAATATTGCAACAAATCTTCATACGAAGTTTTTCTTGCAAAACTATCTGGGTCATCGCCATCAGGAAACGTACACACTTTTACATTCATTCCAGCTTCCAAAATCAAATCGATACCACGAATTGAAGCTCGAAGTCCAGCCGCATCTCCATCAAAAAGCACGGTAATGTTTGGCGTTAAACGATTAATTAAACGAATTTGGTCTGATGTTAAAGCAGTTCCTGAAGACGCAACAACATTTTCAATTCCAGCTTGATGCATTTGGATAACATCGGTATAACCTTCCACCAAATAACAATTATTTAGTTTGGCGATAGCTTGCTTCGCATGAAAAATTCCGTATAAAACTTTACTCTTGTGGTAAATATCGCTTTCGGGCGAATTCAGGTATTTTGCAGCTTTTTTGTCATTGGTCAAAATACGACCACCAAAACCTAAAACACGTCCACTCATACTGTGAATTGGAAACATTACACGACCTTTGAATCGATCGAATTGCTTGTCTTCCTTAACTATGGAAAGTCCGGTTTTATCTAAATATTCTAGTTTATATCCTTTTCCGAGTGCTTCTTTTGTAAAAGCATCCCATGATTCAGGAGAATATCCTAAACCGAATTTCTTAATCGTATCTGAAGTAAAACCACGTTCTTTAAAATAAGACAATCCGATGGCTTTTCCTTCTTCCGTTTCTAATAAAGTGTGATGAAAATATTTCTGTGCGAATTCGGAAACCAAATACATGCTTTCCTTTTCATTGGCTTGCACTACATCTTCGTCGGTTTGAATCGTTTCTTCAATTTCGATATTGTACTTATTCGCTAAATATTTAATGGCTTCGGGATAGGTAAAATGTTCGTGCTCCATCAAGAATGTCACGGCATTTCCGCCTTTTCCAGAAGAAAAATCCTTCCAAATTTGCTTTACCGGAGAAACCATAAACGATGGCGATTTCTCGTTCACAAACGGAGACAATCCTTTTAAGTTACTTCCAGCGCGTTTGAGTTGAACAAAATCACCAATCACCTCCTCAACTCGGGCGGTTTCAAAAACTTTCTCTATGGTGTCTTTAGATATCAAAATAGATTTTTGATTTTTAGGATTTTAAAAAACGAATTCAAAGTTACAAAGTTAATCGATAAAAATCATTCGTAAACAAAAAAAGCACTTCATTTACATGAAGTGCTTTTTAAACAGAGAACTTAACCTAACCCTAAATTTAATTAATATCAAAGCGTATACCTAATGAAACGTTGTTTTGATCTATATTATTGTTTTTGAACATTGGATTTAAGTCATATTTAACATATAGACTGGTTTGACCATATCCTACATATGCACTCAATCCATAATTAAAATCCGAAACATTGAAATCTCCTTTTTGTCTTTCCTTTATTTTATGATCGTCTATTTCATATTTTAATATTTGTTTTGATTTAACACGAACACCTGCATAACCTCCAATTCCTAATCGGACCGACTCATGTGTTCTGAAATACGTTTTGGTTCCGTCTTTTGAAAGTTTTTTTGGCGTAAAATCAAATTCTAAATGAATTGGAGCAGTTAAATACACATTTCTAAAACGAGATTCATCAAGTTTTACAGTTGATTGAACCAAATCTGTTTGATCTCCATTGGCAACAAAATAACGATTATCTGTTGGTCTAAGGTTATTATACATTAATGAAAGCCCATACTTAGCATGCATAAGGTTATGATTTTTGAAAATTCTAGAATTATATGTAATTCCCAACTCATAGAAATGAGAACCCCACACTTTAAAATCTGAGTCTTTCAAATTTTCATCCTTAGTAATTACATTATTTAAGCCGAATGCAAAAACAAATTGCGATGTAGTTCTTTTAGACTTTCTTTCAGCTTTATCTTTTTCGCCTTTATATATCTTCATAGAACCCAAATTGATTTCCGTTTTATTTTGCCCTATTGAATCTCGCGAACTACTTCCTATAACAATGGTTGTTCCTCCTTTTCTTGAAGAAGCTTCGATGGTATCAGTAATCCTTCCATCAACCTTATCTTTTACTAATTGTGCCAATTTTTCTTCTTCAATGGCCACTTTAGTTTCAATATTTTTGGCACGTTCTTCTGCAATTTTCAATTTTAATTCTTGTCCTTTTTCGGCTGAAATTTTCCCTTCTTTTACTTGCAAATCAATCGCCTCTACTTCTTTCTTCAAAGCATTTTTTTCTTCAATAGTAATCATTTCAATGTTAGAAGCGATTTCTTTCGCCTTTTTTTCAAAACTTTTTTCCTGGGCAAATGCTTTTGTCACTAAACTAAAAGCAATAATGATGGTGTACAAAATAATTTTTTGCATGACTGTTTGATTTTTAATTAATGATG
>NZ_DITB01000032.1 GCF_002422095.1 Flavobacterium sp. UBA6195 | reverse complement strand
TTTTTTATCGGACAACAATGATTTCTATTAATTTTTAACTCAAATATTTATCAAATTAACAATTTAATCTTTCTAAACTTATCACCAAACTAGTGTTCAAAATTTCTAAATTCTAATTTCTAAATTCTAATTTTATAAAGTATCTTTGCCGTTTAAAATTCGATACAAAATGCGTATATCTTACAATTGGTTAAAACAGTTCATTAAAACCGATTTAAAATCTGAAGAAATTGCCGACATTCTTACCGACTTAGGTTTAGAAGTTGAAGGCGTTGACAAATACGAAAGTTTAAAAGGTGGTTTACAAGGCGTTGTGATTGGTCATGTGTTAACATGCGAAAAACATCCTGATGCTGATAAACTAAAAATCACAACGGTTGATTTAGGTGACGGAAATGCTCCTGTTCAAATTGTTTGTGGTGCTCCAAACGTAGCGGCGGGTCAAAAAGTTCCTGTGGCGACTATTGGTACAAAATTATTTGACAAAGAAGGAAACGCATTCGAAATTAAAAAAGGAAAAATCCGCGGACAAGAAAGTCACGGAATGATTTGCGCTGAAGACGAATTAGGCTTAGGCGAAAGTCATGACGGAATTATGATTTTAAACGAAGATTTAAAACCAGGAACGCCAGCTTCAAAAGTATTCGAAATTGAAACAGACGAAGTATTCGAAATTGGATTAACTCCAAACCGTGCTGATGCTATGTCTCACATGGGTGTGGCTCGTGATCTTCGTGCTGGTTTGTTACAAAAAGGAACTTCTTCTGAATTAATTACTCCATCGGTAAGTAAATTTAAAGTGGAGAAACGTACTTTAAAAATCGATGTAAAAGTTGAAAACGAAAAATTAGCGCCAAGATATTGTGGGGTTACGATTTCTGGAGTTACCGTAAAACCATCTCCAAATTGGTTACAAAACCGTTTAAAAGCAATCGGTTTAACTCCAAAAAATAATATTGTTGACGTTACGAATTACGTTTTACACGAATTAGGTCAACCGTTACATGCTTTTGATGCCGCTCAAATAAAAGGAAATAAAGTAGTAGTAAAAACGGTTCCAGCTGGAACTAAATTTGTTACTTTAGATGATATCGAACGTACACTTCACGAAGAAGATTTAATGATTTGTGATGAAAGTGGCCCAATGTGTATTGCGGGTGTTTTCGGAGGAAAAACTTCGGGAGTTTCTGAAAAAACACAGGCTATTTTCTTAGAAAGTGCTTATTTTAATCCGGTTTCGGTGAGAAAAACGGCTAAAAGACACACATTGAGTACTGATGCTTCTTTCCGTTTTGAAAGAGGAATCGATCCAAGTATTACCGAATACGCTTTAAAACGTGCTGCTTTGTTAATTCAAGAAGTAGCGGGTGGCGAAATTACTTCGGATATTATTGATATTTATCCTAAAAAGATTGAAGATTTCAGTGTGTTTATTCATTTCAATAAAGTGAATAAAATCATTGGAGAAGAAATCAAGCCTGAAACGATTAAGAAGATTTTAGCTTCATTAGACATCAAAGTTAACAGTATCACCGAAGCCGGTTTAGGATTAACAATTCCTTCTTATCGTGTAGATGTAACTCGAGAAATTGATGTTATTGAAGAAATTTTACGAGTTTATGGTTACAACAACATCAAAATTCCATCAAAAGTAAATGCTACAACTGCTTATTCTTCTAGAACGGAAGAATATAAAGTACAAAATGTCATTGCCAACCAACTGTGCTCGTTAGGTTTCAACGAAATGATGGCAAATTCATTAACAACGCCAGATTACGTAAAATTATCTGAAAACTTAAAAGAGGAATACAATGTAATGATGTTAAATCCGTTAAGTAGCGATTTATCAGCAATGCGTCAGTCCTTATTGTTCTCAGGATTAGAAGCGGTTTCTTTCAATATTAACAGAAAAAGAAGCGATTTAAAATTCTTCGAATTTGGAAAAAGTTACCACAAAATGCCAGGTGGTTATGATGAAAACAAACACTTAACATTGTTAGTAACTGGAAACAGACAAAACGAAAGTTGGACTAATCCACAATCAAAATCCGATTTCTTCTTATTTAAAGGTTATATCAATACCATTTTAAGTCGTTTAGGATTGGATAAAAAAGTAACTTCTTTACCGTTTGAAAATGATGTTTTCGCTGAAGGATTAGCGTTAGCCGTTGGAAAAGAAGTAATTGTAGAATTCGGTACCGTTAAAAAATCGGTTTTAAAATACTTTGATATTAAGCAAGAAGTATTATATGCTGATTTTGCTTGGGATAAGATTCAGAAATACGTTTCTACGAAAATTAAATTCACTGATATTCCAAAATATCCAGAAGTTCGTAGAGATTTAGCCTTATTATTAGACGAAAACGTGAAATTCGAACAAATCTATAATATTGCGAAACAAACTGAAAAAGGCTTATTGAAAGATGTTAATCTATTTGACGTTTACCAAGGGAATAACTTGCCAGAAGGTAAAAAATCCTACGCCATAAGTTTCATTCTACAAGACGATTCAAAAACGCTAACCGATACTCAAATTGATAAAATTATGAGTAAGTTACAGGGTAATTTTGAAACTCAGTTAGGAGCGAGCTTGAGATAGTGTTCAGTTTACAGTCTCAGTTTACAGTATATAAAAACGCCTGATTCAAATGAATCAGGCGTTTTTATTGCAAATTCTCCTCAAAATTCACTATTTTTACCCCATGATAAAAGTCGTTTTAATCGGTTCAGGAAATGTGGCGCAACACTTAATTCAAGTGTTATTGCGAGCTAAAAATGTGGATTTGGCACAAGCGTTTGCTCGTAACCCTAGTCATTTATCGCATTTGCTTCCTTCAA
This sequence comes from Flavobacterium sp. UBA6195, assembly GCF_002422095.1. Lineage (GTDB taxonomy): Bacteria > Bacteroidota > Bacteroidia > Flavobacteriales > Flavobacteriaceae > Flavobacterium. The sequence continues at coordinate 52,490 of NZ_DITB01000032.1, read as the reverse complement.
CTAAAATCACAGCTGATTATCAAAAAATTACAGAAGCAGATTTGTATATTATTTCAGTTTCGGATAATGCTATTACGGAAGTTTCTGCGCAATTACCATTTGAAAATCGTTTGGTGGTGCATACTTCGGGTTCCTCAGATATTTCTGTTTTGAATGACAAGAACAGAAAAGGCGTTTTTTATCCATTACAAACGTTTACTAAAGGAAAAGAAATCGACTTCGCTCCTATTCCCATTTGTTTAGAAGCTGAAAAGGAATCGGATTACCAACTTTTAGAAAAACTAGGAAATTGCATTTCCCAAAAAGTNNAATGAAATTTGCGAAGAAAACAACGTTCCTTTTGAAGTATTGCATCCGTTAATTCAAGAAACGGCTCATAAAATCACGGAACTTTCGCCAAAAGAAGCACAAACGGGTCCGGCCTTGCGAAACGATACCAAAACCATCGAAAAACATTTAGATTTCTTAGAAAATCCCGAATATAAAAACTTATATCAATTACTTACACAATCGATACAACATGTCAAAAAGTTATAAAGAACTCATGAATCAAATTACCACTTTCATCTTCGATGTGGATGGAGTGTTAACCGATGGAAGTATTCACATAACACCAACAGGTGAAATGCTTCGCAACATGAACATTCGAGATGGTTATGCTATGAAAGCCGCTGTAGAAAATGGCTACACCGTTTGTATTATTTCGGGAGGAAGCAATGAAGGGGTTCGCGTTCGTTTACGAAATTTAGGAATTACTGATATTCATTTAGGTGTTCCAAACAAAGTAGAAACCTTCAAAGAATTCACGGATATATACAATATCCAACCTGAAAATGTGTTATACATGGGAGATGATATTCCAGATTATCATGTAATGCAATTAGTAGGTTTACCAACGTGTCCGCAAAACGCAGTTCCAGAAATCAAAGGAATTTCCAAATACATTTCGCACGTAGAAGGCGGAAAAGGAGCCGTTCGTGATGTTATTGAACAAGTCATGAAAGTACAAGGCAAATGGATGGAACATTTTGATGCGAAGTTTGATTAATGATAAGTAATCAGTGGTCAGTGTGGAGTGGCCAGTTGAATAAATTGTATATAGACTATTAATACTTTAAAATGATTTATCAAGATTTATTAGCCTACAAAAAAGGATTTGAAGTTGCAATGGAGATTTTTGAAGTTTCAAAATCGTTTCCAAAAGAAGAAACCTATTCACTTACTGACCAAATTAGACGATCATCTCGAAGTGTTTGTGCAAATATTGCTGAATCATACAGGAAAAGAGTTTACCCAAAACACTTTCATAGTAAATTAACAGATAGTGATGCCGAAAACTCAGAAACACAAACTTGGTTAGAATTTGCATTCGCTTGTAAATACATTAATGAAAACACTTTTATCGAATTAACCGAGAAGAATAAAGAAGTCGGAAAACTGATAAATTATATGTTATTAAATCCAGCAAAATTCGGTGTAAAAACTGAATACTGAACACTGAATACTGAACACTGAAAACTGAATACTGAACACTGAAAACTGAATACTGAAACATGAAATACTTAAAACTAATTCGATACCAAAATTTACTAATGCTAGCCTTCATGCAATTGGTGTTTCGTTATTTATTTTTAGCACAATCGTATGTAGACTTAGCCTTAACCGATTTTAATTATATTTTATTAGTGATAGCAACAGTTTGCATCGCTGCTGGCGGTTATGTCATCAATAATATTATGGATCAGGATACTGATGAAATTGCTAAACCTCAAAACCGTGTGGTGGGTGTTTCTATTTCGGAAACAGTAGCGTATAATTGGTACATTGGTTTGACGATTGTTGGTGTTGGAATTGGATTTTATTTATCGAATGTGATTTACAAACCTACTTTTGCTTCCATGTTTATTTTGGTGGCAACTTTACTATATATGTATGCTACTAGTTTCAAGCAAATTCCAGTTCTTGGAAATGTGGTAGTAGCCTTGATGCTTTCCACTAGTATTATCATCATTGGATTATTTGATATTTTACCCGCAATCGATATGGATAATCGTTTCCGAATGAAAGAAGCTTTTGATATTTTAATGCATTATGCCATTTTTGCTTTTATCATCAATTTGATTCGTGAAATTGTTAAAGACATGGAAGATATGGATGGCGATTATCAATCAGGAATTAATTCCTTACCTATCGCTATTGGAGTTCAAAAAACGAAAATAATTGTGGGTGTTTTAACCGTAATTTCAATTGGAATTTTAGCCTATTATGTAAATTCTAATTTATTCGAATTGGATTACGTAGTATATTATACGATGATTTTAATCGTTGGTCCACTTATTTATTTCGGAGTGAAATTATTGAATGCCACAACGAAAAAAGAATTTCATCATTTGAGTTTGGTTTTGAAAATCATATTATTTTTTGGAATTTTATCAGTTGCTGTTATTGTTTTCAATTTAAAATTAGCCAATGCTTAAAGACAAACTCAATACAGTCAACATTATTTTAGCTTCGGGTTCGCCAAGAAGACAGCAGTTTTTTAAGGAAATGGATTTGCATTACACCATTCGCCTAAAAGAAATTGAAGAAATCTATCCAGAACATTTACAAGCGGAAGAAATCACCAATTTCTTAGCCGAATTAAAAGCAAGTACTTTCGAAAACGAACTAAAAGAAAACGATGTTTTAGTTACGAGTGACACAATTGTTTGGTTAAACGGTAAAGCTTTAGGGAAACCAAAAGATTATGACGACGCGTTTCAAATGTTACAACAATTAGCGAATCAAACGCACGAAGTGATTACATCTGTTTGCTTGAAATCTATTGAGAAAACGGAAGTTTTTCATTGTGTGACCAAAGTTACTTTTGCCAATTTATCTGATGAAGCAATCAAATATTATCTTGATAATTACCAACCTTTTGACAAAGCTGGAAGTTACGGAATTCAAGATTGGATTGGCTTAATCGGAATTTCAAAAATTGAAGGTTCTTATACAAATGTGGTAGGTTTACCAACCGAAATGTTATTTCAAAAATTGATGCAGTATGTTTGATTTAATTAAAAATCCGTATTTACATGAAGAAATTGCAACCCTAGTTGTATTATTTTTTTATATTATTTTACGAATTAGCATTGCTAAAGTTGTTAAGCGTTTTGCTCAATTAAATGAAGTTTTAGAACATCGTACAAATTTGATTATCAAATACATAAATTTGCTTCTTGTAATTTTAGCTTTGTTATCAATAACTATCATTTGGGGCGTTAAAAAAGATCAAATTTTACTTTTTATTTCTTCAGTTTTTGCGGTTGTGGGTGTGGCATCTTTTGCGCAATGGTCGATTTTAAGTAACATTACTGCTGGCATTATCATCTTTTTTTCTTATCCTTTTAAAATTGGTGATAAAATTAAAATTCATGATAAAGATTTTCCTATTGAAGGTGAGATAGACGATATTAAAGCTTTTTATATTGTATTAAGGACAATAGATGGCGAAATGATTACCTATCCAAACAATTTATTAATGCAAAAAGGTATTTCTGTTGTTACAAAATCTTTGGAAGAGAAAGAATTTTATGATTAAATATTTTAATGAAAAACTTAAAAGCATTTACAATTAAGTCATTGTAAATGCTTTTAAATATTAGTTTATTTAATTCATTATTTCCTTATTAATAATATCATACCATTTTTTTGCTATTCTAAATTCTTCTCCTATGATGAAATTTTTAGCATCAGCATGAAAGAAAACTAAATGAATTTCTTTGTGATTGTTTAATGATAAATGCAAAGCCAATTTATTAATTTCATGATTGTTTTTTGGTACATTTCCGTGTCTGTCAAATTGAACTAAAGAACATTTCTTAACTTCTTTCAAATCAACTACTTCATTGTCTTGAGTTTCTTCCTCTTTTCTGAAGTAAGCTAACATTTTGCCTTTTAGACCAATTCCTGAATTGTTTGACCAAAAATCGGTTTCTGAAAACTTAGCATTTTTATCTGATGATAATTCGTTTAACGTGTTTAATAATTGATTTTTTCTCTTTCTAATATTATTATTGATGATGAAAATAGGAATAATAATTAAGGAAAAGAATACGATTCCTATAAAAGTGTTGGTAATATCCATTTTGAATTTATTTTAAATTAAGTGTATAGTAAAACAACCCAAGTATACTATTTACAAGGGATTAACGAAGCTTAAAATAAATTTTACCAGAAATAATGAAATGGAAAAATAATTCTTGAAGTGTTTAAAAACAGACATAAAAGATTCTTTTTAATAAAGAAAACTTCAAAACTATTCCTATTAAATAACTCCAATTGAATTAAAGAAGTTGGTAATAAAAATGAAGGAATTTGTTTTCTGACACTTTCACTCGAATTCGAAAAATTATGATTCGTTTTTAGAGAAACTGATTCTTTTTGAATTCCATCTTGATTAAAATCGATCTTCCCTTGACTGAAATTTAAATAAATTTCCTTTGTAGATTCCTTTTTTACAGGTTGAGAAATTGACAAAGTTTCATCACTACGCAACAACAAATAACCGAATACAAAAACGGTTAAGATAGTTATGATATAATGAGCGACTCTTTTCAATGAAATTATTTTAGCAAATGTATGTATAAATTAACTACTTAACCAATTTTGCTACAATTTCAGAAACTGGTAAAATAGCTTTCGTATTTTCAATACTTGGACCAGCAACCCAAACGGTTTTATAAGTTACTTGTGTTGCGGCTTTTTCAGTAGCTTTCATTCCGATGTAAAAACGAATCATTTTGACCCATTTTTTTAGGTTTTTATTTTTATTTAATAAAGTTTCTAACCACGTTTGTTTAGTTCCTACTTTTTGAACATAAGGCGTATTGATTACTGTACATGGTGTTCCCGAAATTCGTTCTGTCATTACGATATCTTTTGCACCATAATCTACACACGCTTGTTTGTATTCTTGAGAAACTCCAGATTCAATTGAAGCAATAAACGGACTTCCTACAGAAACACCAACCGCTCCATAACTTAGCATTTTTTCTAAATCGACCTTACTTCCTACTCCACCAGCTGAAATTACTGGTAAAGAAGTATTTTCATTTAAAGATTTTATTAATTCTTCCGGACTAATATTTCCTCTATGTCCACCAGCTTGATTATTTACTGCTATTATTGCATCAGCTCCTAAACTTTCTACTTTTTTTGCGAAAGCTAAATCAGTTACATCACAAAAAACTTTAATTCCAACTTTATGAGCTTCCTTGATAGTTTCTTCTGGTGAACCTAACGAAGTTAGAATGAAATCAACTTTTTCTTCACACAAAATACGTAATTGTTCTTTGTATTTAACGTTGGATTTGTTTACTATTAAATTAAATCCAAAACTTCCGCCTGAAACTTTAGAGGCTTTTAATTCGTGAATTGCGGATTTTAATTCTTCTAAAGTTCTGTAATTCAATGCTGGAATACAACCTGCTACTCCACTCTTCATTCCTTCAATAACCATTTTAGTATTTGAAACTAAAAACATAGGAGCCATAATTACAGGATGAGTAATTTGTAAAATCGAAGTCAAAGATTGTTTTTCCATATAAATTAAATTTAAAATCAAAATTACAAAAAAAGCAAATACTATGCATGCATAATAAAGTTAAAATGTAATTTTAAAAAAAACTTATAAAATTTAATGTTAAAATTCTTAATAAAAACTTAATTGAGATACATAAAACAAAGAATTCAAATAAATTTGAATAAACTAACAAAAAAATGAAAAACAAACTAACTTTATTGAGTAGTCTTTTAGTACTATTTCTATTTTCTTGTAGTGCAACACAAAACAAGAAGAAAACCACAAATGGTAATAAAACGGCAACTGTTGCTACAGATGCAAAAAAACCAGAAGGCAAAAAAGAACCAAAACCTTACAAGAAAGTAATTGATTCTACCGCTGTTACTCAAAAAGGATTAGTTGATGTTCATAAGGTAGGTGATAAATATTTATTTGAAATTGCTGATTCTTTAATCGGCAAAGAAATTATGACCATTACAAGATACTCTAAAACCCCTGCTGGTGGTGGTATATTTGGTGGAGAAGAAGTAAACCGTCAGGTAATAAAATTTGAAAAAGGCTTAAATCACAACATATTAGTTCGTTCTATTACTTATGTAATAGCAACTCCTGATGAGGACAAACCAATCACAAAGGCAGTAAAAAACTCAAGTGCTGATCCTATTATTGGAAACTTCGATGTCTTAGCCTATAAAAAAGATGCAAAAGGTAAAGAAAATGTGGGCTATGTAATTGATATGACTTCTGCATTTGATTCCGATTTACAAACCTTTTCTTTAGGTTCTTTAGATAAGCAAATGTTAAAAATACAAGCATTTCAAAAAGACAGATCATTTATTCAAAGCATCAAAAGTTTTCCAATAAATACAGAAATTAGAACGGTTAAAACTTTTACTACCGTTCCAAGACAAATCTCTTTATCACCAACACCAAGAATTGGAACTGATTTGCCAGCAGGAGTTGATGCAGGAGTTGTAACATTTGAGTTTAATACCTCAATGATATTATTACCACAAAAGCCAATGAGAAAAAGAGCTTTTGATAAGCGAGTTGGATATTTTGCTAATGATTATGATGTTTTTGAAGAAGATTCTCAAAAAGCTGATAAAGAAATTTTTGCTGTTAGATGGAGATTAGAACCTAAAAATGCTGAAGATGCAGAAAAACAAAAAAGAGGAGAATTAATTGAACCTAAAAAACCTATCGTTTATTATTTAGATCCTGCAACTCCAGACAAGTGGAAACCTTTCATTAAACAAGGTATCGACGACTGGCAAGAAGCATTTGAATTTGCTGGTTGGAAAAACGCAATTCGTGGGGAATATTGGCCAGAAAATAATCCTGAAATGAGCTTAGAAGATGCACGTTTTTCAGTGTTACGTTATTTTGCAGCAGATATTCAAAATGCTTATGGACCAAATGTTCACGACCCAAGAACAGGTGAAATTATGGAAAGTCACATTGGATGGTACCATAATATTATGAGTTTATTGCGCGATTGGTATTTAATTCAAACTGCGGCAGTTGATCCACAAGCTAGAAATAAAAAATTTGACGATAAATTAATGGGCGAATTAATTCGATTTGTAGCGGCTCATGAAGTAGGCCATACTTTAGGATTACGTCATAACATGGGAGCAAGTTTTGCAACTCCAGTAGAAAAATTAAGAGATCCTGAGTTCCAAAAGAAAAACGGTCACACCTCATCTATCATGGATTATGCTCGTTTTAACTATGTAGCGCAACCAGAAGATGGTGTAAAAGATTTATTCCCAAGAATTGGTGATTATGACAAATGGGCTATTAAATGGGGATATTCGTATTTTAATGATGCTAAAGATGAAGATACTGAAAAAGCATTATTGAATGAGATGACTAAAGACGCATACAAAAATCGTCGTTTGTGGTTTGGTACTGAAACAAATCCTTATGACCCACGCTATCAAACTGAAGATTTAGGGGATAATGCAATGAAAGCTTCTGTATATGGTATTAAGAACTTGAAAAGAATTTTACCTAACTTAATTGAATGGAGCAAAGAAGAAGGTGAAGATTATGATGAATTAAATGGTTTGTACAACTCGCTAACTGGTCAGTACAGACGTTATATGGGACATGTTACTAAAAACGTTGGTGGTATTTACGAAACTCCAAAAACATACGACATGCAAGGTGACAAATACGAAGTTGTTCCATCATCAATTCAAAATGAAGCTGTTGCTTTCTTAAATGAGCAATTATTTAAAACCCCAAAATGGTTATTAGATCAAAATATTTTATCTAAAATTAGACCAGAAAACGGCGTTGAAGTAATTAAGTCAATTCAAGACGGTACTTTATCAAGTTTATTGGCTGGAGATCGTTTGGTTCGATTATTAGAAACTTCTTCACAAAGCAAAGCAAATTATTCAGTTGATGAATTAATGAGCGATTTAAGAAAAGGTATTTTTTCTGAAGTAAGAACAAATGCACCAATTGATATTTACAGAAGAAATCTTCAAAAATTATATGTATCAAAATTAATTGAAACAATGTCAAGCGATAAAAACAATGTTGCTTTCTTCAATGGAAGAAGAATTGTTTTAGCGGATACCGATATCCCTTCAATTGCTCGTGGTCAATTAAATGAATTAAAAAATCAATTAAAATCAACTGCTGCAGCTTCTTCTGATCGATTGACTAAATTCCATTTAAATGATTTAGTTGCGAGAATTGAAAATGCTATGAAGCCAAAATAAAAATTGAATATTAAAGATAAAGGGGAAAGTTGTAAAGCTCTCCCCTTTTTAATTTTAATAATAAACAGAATTTATCTTTTCTTTTTTGTTCCTGAAGACTTCGGAGCACCTTTTATTTCATATTTACCTGTAGTTACATTGTAAACATAAATGCTGTTTTGAGTTTTCGTTTTTAGAGCAAAACTTCCATCAGCGTTCAACACAAATTCAAAACCTTCATTTCTATTTTTTTCAACATCATGAGAAGCGGTTTTGTTAGCATCTAAAAAAACCGTTTCCTTAATATGACTCGACTTTTGAGTATTTCCTAACAAAAGCGTTTTTGATTCAATATCCCAAAGTTGATCTTCTGTAACATTACCATTTTCTTTTTTTAGTTTGGTATCAATTTTAATTTCTTCTTGCCAGTTTACATGATAAAACTTTTTTCCTTGCGTTGAAAAACTTTTTACAACAAAACCAGTTGGTTTAAAATCCGTTTTTTCAAGTTTTTTTACTTCTAGTGTATCTACTTTATCTTCATTTTTGACAAAAAGAACTACTCGCTTTCCTGATTTATCAGAAATAACCTCAGCAGAAATGTTATCAACTTTCGTTAAAACAACATTTTTTGAAGCTGCTGCTTTTGCTTTTGTTTTTCCTTTTTGAGCGATTCCGATTGTTGATATTGATAAAATAAGAAGTAAAAATAGTTTTTTCATAATAGTAGGTTGTTAATTAGGTTACCAATATACAAAAAAATTAAAACGAACTATGTTAAATAAAAAAACCGAATCATTGCTGATTCGGTTTTATATTTATTTTCGATTTGAAAATTACTTCACTTCTTCGAAATCTACATCTTGCGTTTGATCTCCAGAAGCGTTTGCTTGAGGTTCTGCTTGTGCAGCTCCACCATCAGCTTGTGCTTTGTACATTTCTTCTGATGCATTTTTCCAAGCTTCATTGATTTTATCCAAAGCTGGTGTAATCGTTGCTATATCTTTAGTTTCGTAAGCTGCTTTTAATTCATTTAAAGCACTTTCGATAGCTCCTTTGTTAGCATCAGATAATTTATCTCCAAACTCTCCTAATTGTTTCTCTGTTTGGAAAATCATTGAATCCGCTTCGTTTAATTTATCTGCTTTTTCTTTTGCTAAACGATCTGCTTCAGCATTCATTTCAGCATCTTTTTTCATTTTCTCGATTTCTTCTGGAGTTAATCCTGAAGAAGCTTCGATACGAATATCATGTGATTTTCCTGTTCCTTTATCTGTAGCAGAAACTTTGATGATACCATTCGCATCAATATCGAAAGTTACTTCAATTTGAGGAACGCCTCTTGGTGCTGGTGGAATACCATCTAAATGGAAACGACCAATTGTTTTGTTATCATTTGCCATTGGTCTTTCTCCCTGTAATACGTGGATTTCTACCGATGGTTGGTTATCTGCTGCTGTAGAGAAAACTTGTGATTTTCTTGTTGGGATAGTCGTATTAGCTTCGATTAATTTTGTCATTACACTTCCCATAGTTTCAATACCTAATGAAAGCGGTGTAACGTCTAATAACAATACATCTTTAACATCTCCAGTTAAAACTCCACCTTGAATAGCAGCACCAATAGCTACAACTTCATCTGGATTAACTCCTTTTGATGGTTTTTTACCAAAGAATTTCTCCACTTGCTCTTGGATAACAGGAATACGAGTTGAACCTCCAACTAAGATTACCTCATCAATATCAGAAACGGATAAACCAGCATCTTTTAATGCTTTAGCAACTGGTTCCATAGAACGTTTTACTAAAGTTTCTGCTAATTGTTCAAATTTAGCTCTTGTTAATGTTTGTACTAAGTGTTTTGGTCCAGAAGCCGTAGCGGTTACGTATGGTAAGTTGATTTCTGTTTGAGCAGAAGCTGATAATTCAATTTTAGCTTTCTCAGCTGCTTCTTTTAAACGTTGTAATGCCATTGGATCTTTACGTAAATCAACACCTTCAGCAGCATTGAAATCGTTAGCTAACCAATCAATAATTACTTGGTCAAAATCATCTCCACCTAAGTGTGTATCTCCGTTTGTAGATAATACTTCAAAAACGCCATCTCCTAATTCTAAGATAGAAATATCAAAAGTACCTCCACCTAAATCGTAAACAGCAATTTTTTGGTCTTTACCTTGTTTGTCTAATCCATAAGCTAAAGCTGCTGCTGTTGGCTCATTTATAATACGCATTACTTTTAAACCTGCAATTTCACCTGCTTCTTTTGTAGCTTGACGTTGCGCATCGTTAAAGTAAGCTGGAACAGTAATAACTGCTTCAGAAACTGAATGACCTAAATAATCTTCAGCTGTTTTTTTCATTTTTTGAAGTGTCATTGCAGACAATTCTTGTGGTGTATATAAACGACCATCGATATCAACACGAGGTGTATCGTTGTCTCCTTTTACCACTTTGTAAGCTACTGTTGAAGCTTCTTTTGCACTTTCAGTATACTTGTTACCCATAAAACGTTTTACCGAAGCAATCGTTTTTGTTGGGTTAGTTACTGCTTGTCTTTTTGCCGGATCTCCAACTTTAATTTCTCCACCTTCTACAAATGCAATAACAGATGGCGTTGTTCTTTTTCCCTCTGCGTTTGCAATTACAACAGGTTCTCCACCTTCCATTACAGCCACACATGAGTTGGTTGTTCCTAAGTCGATTCCAATAATTTTGCTCATTTTTATACTTGTTAGATTTTAAATTTCAATTTTAAACTCGATGACTTTAATTCAATGATTGTGCCATAACGAAAAATATATAAATTTGACAGAAAACAGCTTTTGTCAGGTTTTTTGAACTGACAAAATGTCGTTTTGTTGTGATTATTTCACTCGATTCTGTCTTAGATTTTTAAAATTCGTCAGGTTAAAAACCACGATAGAAATCAAAATCAAGGAATAAGAAACAATTTGGGCAACCGAAACCGATTCTTTGAAATAGAAAATGGCTAAAAAGAAATGAATCAATGGGTTGGTGTACATTAAAATCCCAACAGTAGAAGAATTTAATCCTTTCAATGCATACAAATTCAGGAATAAAGGAATAATCGTGAAGACAATTACAATGATTAAAAGTAGCGAATAAAACAAAAATTCGGTTGGAACTGCTCCACCATAACTGGGATAAAACGGTAATAAAATAGCTGAAGAAATTACCATTTGAACGGTCAATATCAAGAATTTATCAAAATCGCTATTCTTTCTTTGAGAAACCAAATAAAATCCGAAACTTAAAGCAATTATCACACTATAAATTAAATCTTTGAAATTCCCATAAGATAATATCAAACAACTAATTACGCATAATCCTACTGCTATCCATTGCCAAACATCTATTCTTTCTTTTAATAATATAAAAGCTAAAACTGTAGTTAGAATGGGACAAATAATATACGCGAAAGATGCCGATTGCAAACTCACATGATTCACCGCATAAATGAATAAAAACCAATTTAATACAAGCAAAAGTCCGCCAACAATCGTCATGATAACAGCTGATTTTTGTTTTTTCTTGGAAAGTTCATTGAACGTTTTCTTCGCTTCAATAACCACTGATTTTCTAAAAAATAAATTAATTCCCAATAAGAAAGCCGTAGCAATAAAAACTCGGAAGAATAAAATATCTAGTGAAGCATAATCTGTTAAAGGCTTCAAAGCCAAACTGAAAAATCCCCAAATAATAAAGGCAGATAGTGCAGCTAAAAAATACTTATTTATTGGCATTACTTTTTTTTGCAAAAGAACTAAAAAAGAAGGAAATCAAATCCCAATTTTATGTTATTAATTCAAAAGATTTGTAACAATTGAACTGTTTTACGTGTTGCATAATTTCAATTTTAAAAACTATCTTTGCTATACTAAAGAACTATTTATGGAATGTATTTCTGTTTTTGATATGTTAAAGATTGGTGTTGGACCTTCGAGTTCTCACACTCTTGGACCATGGCGTGCTGCCGAACAATTTTTAAAAGAATTGCGCAATCGCAATCTAATAGATACAATAATTAGTATCAAAGTGGATTTATATGGCTCTTTATCATTAACTGGTAAAGGTCATGCTACAGATTTAGCCGTTATGTTAGGTTTAAGTGGTGCTGATCCAGAATACATTCCAGTAGAAAGTATAGATGTGATTATTTCTGCAATAAAAAACAAGAAAGAAATTTTCTTAGGCAATGAAATCATTCCGTTTTGTTTTGAAACCGATATTGTTTTCAATAGAAACTTTCTACCATTTCATGCTAACGGACTAACTTTTACAGCAAAAACCGATACCGAAACGTATTCCGAAACCTTCTACTCCATTGGTGGTGGATTTGTGGTAAAAGAAAAAGAGGACCATCACAAAGATGAAATATTACATTCTTTTCCGTTTCCCATTGAAAAAGCAGATGAACTTTTAGCTTTTTGTGCTCAAGAAAAAAAGAAGATTTCTGAAATCGTTTACGAAAACGAAAAAACCATGCGAAGCGAAGAAGAAATTCACAACGAATTACTTCGCATTTGGGATACCATGTTAGAATGTATGTACATTGGTTGTCATTCAGAAGGAATTCTCCCAGGTGGTTTAAATGTAAAGCGAAGAGCATATGACATGCACAAAAACTTAATTGGGGTTTTACCATATGAAGATCCCTATTCATGGTTACAAATCATCAGACAAACCGAAGTTAAATTTCGTCAGATTTTAAAATGGGTAAGTTGTTTTGCTTTGGCAGTAAATGAAGTAAATGCTTCGTTAGGCCGAGTAGTTACAGCACCTACTAACGGAAGTGCGGGAGTAATTCCAGCCGTTTTGATGTATTATTTGGTAATCGAAAATCACGAAGCTGGAGAAAAAGAAATCAAGCAATTTTTAATGGTGGCGGGCGAAATTGGCTCTATCTTTAAAAAAGGAGCAACTATTTCAGCAGCTATGGGTGGTTGTCAGGCGGAAATTGGTGTTTCGAGTGCTATGGCAGCAGCGGCATTGTGCGAATTGATGGGCGGAACTCCTGCTCAAGTTACAATGGCTGCCGAAATTGCCATGGAACATCACTTAGGATTAACTTGTGATCCTATTGGTGGTTTGGTTCAAGTTCCATGTATTGAAAGAAATACCATGGGTGCGATTAAAGCTATTAATGCAGCCGAATTAGCTTTAGAAACCGATGCGCTTCATGCAAAAGTGCCTTTAGATAAAGTGATTAATACGATGTGGGAAACGGCTAAAGACATGAATACCAAATACAAAGAAACTTCAGAAGGTGGATTAGCGGTTGCGGTTGGATTAGCGGATTGTTAATATATGAAAAAATTAATTTTTATCTATTCCTTTCTATTTACGAGTGTCTATTCAATTGCTCAAGACAGATATTGGATTATTAATGATACCAAATTATTTGAAAAACCATCTATAGAAAGTAAATTTTACGGTTATTTTAGATACGGAGCTGAAATAAAAATCATTGAAGATTTGAAAAATGGTTGGCTCAAAGTACAATCCGATAATTTCACCATTGGTTTTGTAAAAAAAGAGTTTATTCGGACTACTTTGAATGGAAACGATAAAATTATTGAAGATCCTTCTAACCCAATAATTAAAGGTGGTGATGCTTATTATGGTGGCAATCATTTATTTGTTACCGTAGCTGGTTTAAAAGCTAGAAGTAAACCTGATAAATTGGCTTCTGTAAGAGAAATTCTGACTAATGGTGATGCGGTTTCGGTTAGTTATTTTCCTTTAAATAAAGAAGAATGGGTTAATATTGGATATGGATTTGAACCAAATGCGGCAAAATTTGTTTTAGCAAAATATCTAGGGAAACGACCTGTTTATGAAGATTTATTGGCACAATTTGATAAACTACCAAAAACTGATGTTGCGAATAGAAAAACCATTGGAGAACGTTTAGTAGAATTAACTTGGAACAGCGGTGATGTTAATGAATTGCATGCTTTAGAACGATACCTAGAAGTAGCCAAACAATTAAATGATGAAAAATTAATTAAGGATACAGAGTTTAATATCTTAATTGCTAAAAATATAGGATTACATACAGATTTAAACTTTAAACTACTACAAGAAAAAATACAATCATCCTATTTTGAAATCTATGGTTTTAAGTTTAACAATACCGAGATTTCATTTACAGATTTGCTGAAAAAATTTGGCAAACCATCAAAAATAGAGAATGTTGAAGATGAGTGTGGCATTTATTTGTCAAATGTTTTATACCATTATTCTGATTTTATTATTAGTGTAGATCAAGAAAATAACAAAGCCGAATTGATAGAAATCTTTTTTAAACCCAATACTAAATTTTATTTTGATTCAAAATCAATATTTAGTCAACAAATTTCTGAAAAAGATTTCATTTTGAAGTATGGTCAATATTTAGAATATAGCTTTAAGAATCCTCATTTTTATAATATCTCTTTTGATTCAGGTTTTTACTCTATTTATTTTAAAGAAGGTGTTTTACATTCAATCGAAATAAATTATTATTGTTAAAGACATTGAAAAACAATAGATTATATTATTTATCAGCACTAACTATAACATTGATTTTAGGGATTTTGTCTCGAAAAATCAATGACATTCCATTGTTTATTGGAGATATTTTGTATGCTGTTTTGATTTATTTTGGGTTTCGATTTTTAATTATGGATTCGAAAAAATCAACCTCACTCCTATTGAGTTTACTTTTTTGCTTTGGTATCGAAATCTTACAATTGGTTCAAATTGATTGGTTAATTGCCATTCGGAAAACTACTTTAGGACATTACATTTTAGGTGAAGGTTTTCTTTGGATTGATTTACTTTGTTATGTAGTGGGAACTTTGATGGCTTATTATCTCGACAAATTATTTCTTTCTTCTCGTATCAATTAAATGAATAATTTGCCATTTTCCATTGTCATTGTACAAGGTAAAAGCATTGGCCCCAATGTGACTTAGATTATCATTAACATAAAATTCATAAGGTGTCCATACATGCGCTAAGTTACCGTCAATTTCAATTTTATAATCAATCAACTTTTCAAAAACTTTTACGTTACTAGGAATATTGGCTATTGAATTTAAAAAATCATTAAACTTTTCCTCAACTAATTTATTTCCTTCCTTTGTATTAGCAATTGTTTTCATAACAATATCATTATGACACAATTGTTTTAAAGCAGTAGTATCTTTAGCATGAAAGGCAATAAAAAAGTCATCAACAGTTTTCTTAGGGTTAGCTTCCTGAGCAAATGATATATTAAAAAATATTAATAGTGCTAAAATGTAGTTACTATTCATAATATAATAATTAGTGTATTATCATTACCTGTATTAAATAGGTTACAATTCCAGCTATATAACCTATAACTGCTAATGGAGTAATTTTCTTGAGGTACCACATAAAAGTTATTTTTTCTTTTTCCATAACAGCAATACCCGCTGCAGAACCAATTACTAACATACTTCCGCCTGTTCCAGCACATAAAGCGATAAATTCCCATAAAGAATTATCTATTGGATAGTCTGCCAAAGAAAACATTCCTTGTGTTGCTGCTACTAAACTTCCGTTATCAACAATTGATGATAAAACACCAATAGCAACAATCATTGAATCTGTATTAGGTAAGTTTGTGATTAGGAAATTAGCCATTTCTTTTAAAATTCCAACTTCTTGTAAAGCAAAAACCATTAATAATATTCCCATAAAATAAAGAATCGAACTAATATCTACCTTAGTTAATGCATAAGCTACTGAAAACTTGTCTTTTTCTTCCTGAGACTTATTTCTATGGTAAACAATTGAAACTAAAGACACCATAGATAGCGAAATTAAAACTCCTATAAAAGGAGGTAATCCAGTTATGGCTTTTATTACTGGCACCATTACTAAACCTAAAACACCTGCAATAAAAACACTCATACTACCTCGCATTTTTTCTTCTTGTCTTACCTGCGCCATGGATACTTGTGCTCTAAGGACTGCAAAACCTTTCATTCTAAAACCTGCAATAATAACAGGAACTAATAAAACCATGATTGAAGGTAAGATTAAGATTTTAACTATTCCAAAAGCACTTACTTGTCCACCTATCCATAATAAAGTTGTTGTTACATCTCCAATTGGACTAAAAGCTCCCCCAGCATTAGCTGCTATTACAACAATACCTGATAAAATCATTCTTATCTCACCTTTTGGCATTAATTTTCTTAACAAAGTAACCATAATAATTGCAGTGGCTAAATTGTCAAGCAATGAAGACAAAAAGAAGGTAATAAATGCAACTATCCATAACAATTTAAAAACAGATGTTGTTCTAATTCTACTTGTTATAACAGTAAATCCTTTGTGAAGATCCACTAATTCTACTATAGTCATGGCTCCCATAAGAAAAATCAACAAACCAGAAATCTCACCAAAATATTCCATTAATTTTTCAGTAACTAAATGTTGATCGTCATGGCTGTAAATAGCAATAACAACCCAACAAACTGTTCCGGTAAGTAATGCTGTAATAGTTTTGTTTATTCGAATAGGAGATTCTAAAATAACTGACAAATAGCCAAGAATTGCAACTAAGAGTAATATTGGGATCATTTTTTAATTTTTAAAACGGCACTAAATTAAAACATTATTTAACATTAATTTAATATTTGATAAATATTTTTAAGCTTTTTAAAAAAGAAAATAACATTTACTACCTTTGTGATTCAAATACGATAAAACATGTCAGTAGCAAAGAAAGATTATAAAAGAATAACAACAAGAACCTTAATAGATATGAAAGAAAATGGAGAAAAAATCTCCATGCTTACTTCATATGATTTTACAATGGCAAAAATTGTTGATTCAGCTGGAGTTGATGTTATATTGGTGGGAGATTCAGCTAGTAATGTAATGGCAGGACATGAAACAACTCTCCCAATTACATTAGATCAAATGATTTATCATGCTTCAAGTGTAGTTAGAGCTTGTGAAAGAGCCTTGGTTGTTGTCGATTTACCTTTTGGAAGCTATCAATCGGATTCTAAAGAAGCTTTGCGTTCTTCTATCAGAATAATGAAAGAAAGTGGCGGACATGCTGTAAAATTAGAAGGTGGAAGCGAAATTAAAGATTCGATTAAAAAAATATTAAATGCCGGGATTCCCGTTATGGGACATTTAGGATTAACTCCTCAATCTATTTATAAATTTGGAACATATACCGTAAGAGCAAAAGAAGATGCTGAAGCCGAAAAATTATTAGAAGATGCAAAAATGCTTGAAAAATTAGGTTGTTTTGCCTTAGTTTTAGAAAAAATTCCTGCTGCTTTAGCTGAAAAAGTAGCTAAAAGTATCTCTATTCCAGTAATAGGAATTGGAGCTGGTAGTGGTGTTGACGGACAAGTATTGGTAATTCACGATATGTTGGGTATGAATAACGAATTTAGTCCAAGATTCTTGCGTCGTTATTTAGATTTATATGATCAAATGACAAGAGCCATTGGACAATATGTTACCGATGTTAAAAGTCAAGATTTTCCTAATATTAATGAGCAATATTAATTGTGTCTACTAAAGAAATTTCAACCAAAAACAATCTTCAAATTCTGCATGAAGACAATCATATAATTGTAATTAATAAACGTGTAGGCGATATTGTTCAAGGTGATAAAACCGGAGATAAACCACTTTCGGATGTAGTAAAAGAATACATCAAAGAAAAATACAACAAACCTGGAGATGTTTTTTTAGGTGTTGTACATCGTTTAGATCGTCCAACCACTGGAATTGTTGTTTTTGCGAAAACTTCAAAAGCCCTTACTCGTTTAAATGAAACGTTTAAAAACAGAGAAACTCAAAAAACCTATTGGGCAGTTGTGAAAAATTGTCCTCCAAAAGAAAAAGATACTTTAGTTCATTTCTTAAAACGAAATACGAAAAACAATACTTCAAAAGCTTATTTGAAAGAGGTTCCAGAAAGTAAAAAAGCAAGTTTAAGTTATCAAATCATCAAGAAATTAGATAATTATTTTGTTTTAGAAATTGATTTACACACAGGAAGACACCATCAAATTAGAGCGCAACTACAAGCAATAGGTTGTCCTATAAAAGGCGATTTAAAATATGGTTTTGACCGAAGTAATACTGATGGAGGGATTCATCTGCATGCACGTAAGTTAATTTTAACCCATCCTGTTTCCAAAGAAAACTTGACATTTATAGCAAAAACCCCAAACAACGTTATTTGGAATTCAATAATTTAACATGATTCATGTTTTTTTAAAGTTTTTTCACTACATTTATTGCAAATAATTCCGATGTAATGAAGAAAACTCTACTTTCACATATTACTTCTAATCAAAAAATCAAACAACTTGAGACGGAATTAGACTACTACAAAAGTAAAGATACTTTACAAGAGAATTTTGACTATTTTTTTAATGAAACTACTGATTTAATATGCATAGCCAATTTAGATGGTTATTTTTTAAAAATCAATCCCGCTTTCACTAATACATTAGGATATACTGAATCAGAATTAATCACTAAAAAATTCATCAATTATGTCTATTCAGATGATATAGAAAAAACCTTAAATGAGATAAATAATCTCAGTGAAGGAATTAATACTATCAATTTTAGCAATCGTTACTTACGAAAAGATGGGTCCAAAATTTGGTTACAATGGATTTCAACTATCAATTTAGAAACAAAAATAGTATTTGCAATAGCTAGGGATATTTCAGGAATTAAAAACACCCAAGAAAAATTAATACTTAGTGAAAAATTATTAAATGAATCCCAAAAAATGGCTAAAATTGGGAGTTGGGAATTTGATTTAATCAGCAACAAATTATATTGGTCAGATGAACTTTACAACATTTTTGAAATTGATAAAAGTGCAAAAGAAAATTTAGCCGAATCATATAGAAGCCGATTAACTATTGAAGATATAAATCACTTAGACCAGCTTGCAGATAGAACAATTAAAGAAAAAATATCATACGAAGTAGAACATCCTTTCACACTATCTGGAAATAGAAAAAAATGGCTTTTAGGATCTGGTGAACCTGTAATAAACGAAGCAGGTGAAGTAATTAAAATAAGAGGAGTTGCCCGAGATATTACAGCACAAAAAGAAAGAGATGCTGCAATAAAAGCAAAAGAATTTGCAGAGCTTGCTAATCAGGCAAAATCAGATTTTTTAGCCAACATGAGTCATGAAATAAGAACACCTTTAAATGGAATAATTGGATTTACTGATTTATTACTAAAAACAAAACTTGATTCAGATCAACAAGTTTACATGAGTAACATCAACCAATCTGCTAATTTACTTCTAGACATAATTAATGATATACTAGATTTTTCAAAAATTGAATCTGGAAAGTTTGAATTATCTTTTGAACCTGTTAATTTAAGATCATTAGCAGAACAAGTAATAGACTTATTTAAAAGTCATGCTCTTAATAAAAAAATTGATCTAAATTTAATGATTGATCCAAATATTCCAAAATATGTTATTACAGATAGTGTAAGACTAAAACAAGTATTAGTGAATTTAATTGGTAATGCCGTAAAATTTACAAACTTTGGAGAAGTCCTCCTTCAAATTGAAATTGTCAAAAAAAATAAAAACCAATTTGTCCCCATTTGTTTCTCAGTAATTGATACAGGTATTGGAATTCAAAATCATAATTTAAACAAAATATTCCAATCATTTGTTCAAGAAGATGTATCCACAAGTAAAAAATTTGGTGGTACAGGTTTAGGTTTATCAATATCAAATCAAATTTTAGAAAAACTAAATAGTAAAATAAATGTAAAAAGTGTTGTGGGGGAAGGTAGTAATTTTAATTTTACTATTAATTTTGAAACTGCTAATAGTCTTGCCACTAAAGAACAAATTTCGGGTTATGTTGACGAGAAAAAAAATAATAAATCTAATAAACTAAGTAAAAAATTTAAAATTTTAATTGTTGAAGACAATAAAATAAATATGTTACTTTGTACAAAAATGATTCATTCCATTTTGCCTAAAAGTACAATTTTAGAAGCTTATAATGGAAAAATGGCATTAGAAATATTAGAAAATCAAAATGTAAATTTAATTTTAATGGATATTCAAATGCCTATAAAAAATGGGTATGAAACAACAATTGAAATCAGAAATAATGATAAATTTAAAAATTTACCAATCATTGCATTAACTGCGGGTATTATGATTGGAGAAAAAGAAAAATGCATTGAAAATGGTATGGATGACTTTATTTCTAAGCCATTCAAATTAATTGAATTACAAACTATTATTAATAAATATATCTAACATGAAAAGAATACAACTAATTACATTAACTATTCTATTATCAACTTCTTTATTTTCACAGGAGCATTTTAATGGTATTACTACATCTAAAAGAGTAGGCTTATTGAATGCAACAAATAACCCAGCCGAATTAGCAAATATTAATTCAAAATTTGAAGCCAATATATTTAATTTTTCAGCCGGAATTTCAAATAACAAACTATCTTTTAACGACTTAATTAAAGGAAATAATCTTGAAGACAAAATATTTGAAGGAAATGAAGCAGTAAATTTAAGAATTGATTCTCAAATATATGGACCCTCTTTTGCATTTAAATATAATAAATGGGGGTTCGGAATATATTCAGTTGCCAACATTAAGGCTAATGTAATTAATGTAAACTCTCAATTAGCTGATGCTATACAAAACGGAAATTTGAGTACTATTTTTTCTCAAACAATCATTTCATCTAACGAAAACCAAAGATTAAATGCTACTACTTGGGGAGAACTTGGGTTTACTCTAGCAAGAAATATTATAGATTTACCAAAACATAAATTAAATATTGGTACAAACTTAAGATTATTGTTTCCAGGTGCTTATGCAAATTTTTCTGCAAATAATTTCAGTGGTACTTTAGTCAATAATATGGGAAATCTATCACTTACAAATGCTTCGGCAAATGTTAATATTGCTTACGCTGGTGTTTTAGCGAATGATTATAATGATCAAGGAAATTATAACGAATTCTTCTCTCAAGGAATTAATGGTTTTGCTGCTGATTTAGCTATTAATTATCGTTTAAAAGATGAAAATGATACAAATAGTTACAAATTAAATACCGGATTATCAATTAAAAACATTGGTTCTATGACCTTTAAATCGAATAACAATCTTAATAAAAATTATTCTTTAAATGTTGAAAATTTTGAAAGTTTAGATTTAAACCAATTTGAAAATGCTGAAAGTTTATCGGAAATTGAAACTATTCTTAATGACCCTGCTAATGCTAATTATTTTCAATCAACTTCAAACACAGCTCATTATTCAGTAAAACTTCCTACTGTTATCAATGCCTATGCAGATGTTAGATTAGCAAAAAAATGGTTTGTTACAGCAAGTGTGAATCAAAAAATAAATGATGATTCTAAAAATGATTTTATAACTACACAAAATTCCTATACATTAATTCCAAGATTCACTACTAAATGGTTTGAAACATTTGTGCCTTTAGCCTCAAATGAAATTTCTGGGTTTACTAGTGGAATTGGATTTAGAGTGGGTGGATTTTTCATGGGATCTAATAGTGTTTTTTCTGCACTAGCTAATAACGGAAAACAAGCTGATTTATATTTAGGAATTCGATTTGGGTTATAATCAAAATTTGAAATTGTGAAATGGAAAGGTAGACGTCAAAGTGACAACGTAGAAGACAGAAGAGGAATGTCTGGCAGTGGAAAAGTAATTGCTGGTGGAGGTACCATAGCAATTATATTTTTTCTAGTAAAAATGTTTTTCCCTGAAGCAGCACCATTTGTTGATACTATTCAACAAAGTCAAGGTGTACAACAAACAGAACAAGTAGAACAAAGAGAACTTACTCCTGAAGAAAAGGAAATGAGAGAATTCGTTTCAACCGTTTTAGCTGATACTGAAGATACTTGGACTAAAATATTTGAAGAAAATAATTTAGGAACTTACAAACAACCTAAAATGGTATTATTTTCGGGTTCCGTTGAAACTGCTTGTGGTGGGGCAAGTTCTGCTTCAGGACCATTTTATTGTCCAGGCGATCATAAAGTGTATATGGATTTAGCTTTTTTTGAGGAGCTAAAAACCCGTTTTGGAGCTAAAGGTGGTGATTTTGCAATAGCTTACGTAATTGCTCACGAAGTGGGACATCATGTCCAAACCATTTTAGGAACTTCGGGAAAAGTTAGAAAATTACAACAAACCAAAAGTGAAACCGAAGCCAATAAATTATCCGTTTGTTTAGAACTCCAAGCCGATTTCTATGGCGGATTGTGGGCACATTATAACCAAAAATATTTAGAAGAAGGTGATATTGAAGAAGCGTTAAGTGCCGCTCATGCTGTTGGTGATGATGCCATTCAAAGTAAAATGCAAGGTCATGTTGTTCCCGATTCATTTACTCATGGTTCATCTGAACAACGTATGAAATGGTTTATGAAAGGATTCAAGTCTGGTGATATTCGATTAAGTGATACTTTTGCCGAAGAAATGTAGCTTTTCATCAATAATTTATTTTTAAAACAATTTTAGTCATTATAAGTAACTTATTTGAATATTTTTTGTACTTTTGTTTAACTTTTAATTAATTTAATTAAACAAAAAGTTGGTAAATATTCAATCATAAAAATATGAAAAATAAAATTCCAGATAATGTTGTTTTTAATGAAGAGGAAGGTTACAATGCTAGTATGCTTGCCTATCCAACTAATGTTGGAGCACCCGTAATCAAAATAGACAATATTTTGGATTGGAAAAGTGTAGGAATTAGAAAAGTTAACAAAGAATTTGAAAGTAAATTCAATGAACTTAAAGCCGAATATGAGAAGTTAATGCAAGAATATGAATGGAACGAAATTATCTACAATTCCAAATATTCTTTCGAACCCTTAATTGGTGAAACGTATCATTTATATCAATCAAATGATGGAACTCATTTCCTATCCTTGATTCACCCATCGCAATGGAATAAAGAATTTATTGGATCATTTAAATTAAATAGTGATAAAAAATGGATACATATTAGTTCCAAACAAGATTCATTTTAAAAAAAGAATTCTTCTTAAAAAAAAAGAAGAATTCTTTTTTTTTTATCCTAACCACCCTTCCCTATCCAAACTACGATACTGAATTGCCTCTGCAATATGATGCGATTGAATATTCTCAGAATTCTCTAAATCAGCTATAGTTCTAGATACTTTTAAAATTCTATCATACGCTCTAGCGGATAAATTCAAACGTTCCATCGCTGTTTTTAGTAATTGTAACGAAACCTCATCTAAAACACAAAATTCACGAATTAATTTGCTACTCATTTGCGCATTATAATGAATATGTTCAAAATTTTCAAAGCGTTGCGATTGAATCTGTCTGGCTTTTGTAACTCGCTCTCTAATTGCTACACTACTTTCTGCTTTTCGAGTTTCAGTTAGTTTTTCAAACGGGACAGGTGTTACTTCAATATGGATATCAATTCGATCTAATAATGGTCCCGAAATCTTGCTCAAATAGCGCTGCATTTCTTGAGGAGTAGAACTCACAGGTGCATTAGGGTCATTAAAATAACCTCCCGGGCTCGGATTCATACTCGCCACTAACATAAACGAAGATGGATAAGTAATCGTAAATTTCGCTCTAGAAATCGTAACTTCCCTATCTTCTAAAGGTTGGCGCATTACTTCTAAAACTTCTCGTTTAAATTCGGGTAATTCGTCTAAAAATAAAACGCCGTTGTGAGCTAAGGAAATTTCTCCAGGTTGTGGATAACTTCCTCCACCAACTAAGGAAACTGAACTCGCGGTGTGATGTGGACTTCTAAAAGGACGCTGCGCCATCAAACCTACATCTTTTGTCTTTCCAGCAACAGAATGAATTTTAGTAGTTTCCAAAGCTTCTCGCATCGTCATTGGTGGCAAAATACTTGGTAATCGCTTGGCTAACATCGTTTTTCCAGAACCTGGCGGACCAATTAAAATAATGTTATGACCGCCAGCAGCCGCAATTTCCATGCATCGTTTTATTCCTTCTTGGCCTTTAACATCGGCAAAATCGTGTTCTGGAAAGTTTAGAGTTTTTGAAAATTCTTCAGTTGTATCAATTCTTGTGGGTTCTAAGTTTCCTTTTCCTTCAAAAAATTCGATTACTTCGGTAACATTTGAAATCCCATAAACATCAATATTTTCTACTATTGCGGCCTCTTTGACATTTTGGATTGGAATCATAATTCCTTTAAAACCTTCTTCTTTGGCTTTAATAGCGATAGATAATGCTCCTTTTATGGGTTGTAAAGTACCATCAAGCGATAATTCGCCCATGATGATGTAATTTTCGATTTCTTTTGAGGTAATTTGAGAAGAAGCCGCTAAAATTCCAACTGCAATAGTTAAATCGTAAGCAGAACCTTCTTTTCGTAAATCAGCAGGCGCCATATTTACAATGATTTTTTTACCGGGAAATTGATAGGAATTGTTTTTAAGTGCAGCAGCAATTCGAAAACTGCTTTCTTTTATGGCCGAATCAGGAAGTCCAACTAAATGATAACCGATTCCTTTTTCTGTGTTTACTTCTACAGTGATTGTAGTGGCCTCTACGCCAAAAACGGCGCTTCCGAATACTTTTACTAACATGGCTTATACTTTTTAAATGGCTTATATAGATGCAAATATAGAAAAGTTTTTGAAATAAAAAATCCCGATTGCTCGGGATTTAATTTATTTTTTGAATTTTGATATTCCGTCTTCTAACCATTTTTTATATACCTCAGCATCTGGTGTATATCCAATTTGCTGGGTAATATCATTTCCATCGCTATCTAAAATAATGTAATAAGGTTGTGCATTGTTTTTATAATGAGTAATTTGATAATCGCTCCATTTGTTTCCAATCGTTACAATTTCTTTACCTGTTTCTTTTGAAACGTATTGCTCTTCTTTTGGTAATTCGCGTTTGTCATCTACATATAACGATACCAGAACAACTTGATCTTTCAAAATCGATAAGATTTCAGGTTTAGACCAAACAAAATCTTCCATTTTTCTACAATTCACACAAGCATGACCCGTGAAATCTAATAAAATTGGTTTACCTACTTTCTTAGCGTAAGCCAATCCGTCTTCATAATCGTGAAAAGCTATTATTCCATGTGGACCTGAGTGAGCATGTTCTGGAAGTGCAACTGCAGCTGGCGTGGTTCCTCCGGAAGTTCCAATTCCGTTAGGACTTTCACTATAGGTCATTGGCGGTGGAAATCCTGAAATAATTTTCAATGGAGCACCCCATAATCCTGGAATTAGATAAATTGTAAATATCGTAACGAAAATCGCCATAAACAATCTTCCAACAGATAGATGAGTCATAGGACTATCGTGTGGCAACGTTAATTTTCCAAAAAGATACGCTGCCCAAGTTCCAAAAATCGCAATCCATATTCCTATAAAAACTTCTCTTTCTAATAAATGTGCTTGCACTACTAAATCGGCATTCGATAAAAATTTGAATGCTAAAGCTAATTCTAAAAATCCTAGAGAAACTTTAACCGTATTTAACCATCCACCTGATTTAGGTAACGAGTTCATCCAACCTGGGAACATCGCAAATAACATAAAGGGTAATGCTAAAGCTGATGAGAATCCTAACATTCCTATAATTGGCGCTAAACCACCTTTAGACGCTGCTTCAACTAATAATGTTCCAACGATTGGTCCAGTACAAGAAAATGAAACAATTGCTAAAGCCAATGCCATAAAAAGGATTCCTACAAATCCTCCTCTATCGGCTTGTTGGTCTACTTTATTGGCCCATGAATTTGGTAAAACGATTTCAAATGCTCCTAAAAATGAGGCTGCAAAAAACACTAATAATCCAAAGAAAATCAAGTTAAACCAAACGTTTGTTGATAGTGCATTTAACGAATCCGCTCCAAAAACACCTGTTACTAATGAACCTAAAATAACGTAAATCAATATAATTGAAACACCATATAAAATAGCGTTTTTCTTTCCTTCTGCTTTGGTTTTACTTTGTTTGGTGAAGAAACTCACTGTCATAGGAATCATTGGGAATACGCAAGGCGTAAGTAAAGCCGCAAATCCACCAAAAAACGCTAAAAAGAAAATCGACCATAATCCTTTTTCTTCTGTTTTTGGAGCTGCAGTTGCTACAACTTCTTTTGTAGATTTTTCTGTAACTGCAGTTACAACTGCTGATGTATCAGTAGCAACAATCGTCGAATCAGTTTCTACGACTGTACTTGCTACATCCTCTGTCTTAATTGCAGGCAATTTAAAAGTAAAAGTAGCATCTTGTTGGATACATTGTTCTTTACAAGCTTGGTATTCCACATAGACCTTAATTTCTTTTAGATTGGCATTGGTAATCTTTACCGTTTGCTTGAATTGTGCAGCGTTTTCAAACATGTATTCATCAACCTCAAAGATATCGTTATATACTTTTTTGTATTTACTCTCAGTTGTTTTTCCAACTAACTGATAATTTCCTTTCTGATTTTTGTAATTAAAAACCGTGGGAAGCGAACCA
Source organism: Flavobacterium sp. UBA6195 (assembly GCF_002422095.1). GTDB lineage: Bacteria > Bacteroidota > Bacteroidia > Flavobacteriales > Flavobacteriaceae > Flavobacterium. The sequence continues at coordinate 25,608 of NZ_DITB01000032.1, read as the reverse complement.
CCATCTGGAGTATATTGCGAAAACATGTGCCACTCATTTTCTATAGTAGCATCCATAATCAATTCAAATTCGGTAGCCGATTTTTGAACAACTTTTGTTTTCCATTGTACTGGATTCAAAATTTGCGCGTTTCCAAAAATTCCAAAAATTAAGGCGATTAAGGCAAAATATTTTTTCATTCTTCTAATACTATTTTTATGATGTTTTGTGTTGTTTCTTTACTTGTAAATCGGTCATCAGCTCGTTTTCCAACAACCCAAACAATTTGGTCTTCCGAACCTAACAACCATTGATTTTCTTTATCTAAAAGCGAGTATTTCTCATCTTTAAAATACTTACTCAACTTCTTTTTTCCACTCATTCCTGATGGATAAAAATAATCTCCTTCTTGCCATTTTCTGATGGTTAATGGAAATTTGAGTTTGCTTTCATCTACAAATATACAATTCGAATGCGTTTCAAAAATGTTAACTGCTTTATAAAACCTAAGTTTTAAGGGAATATTAACTTTATCATCTAACGACTTAATAACATAAATTTCTTCTTCATTAGATGATTTTCTTACTGAAAGGATTAATTTTTCTCGATCTTTCAACAAAAAATGCGTTTCTGAAAAAATCTGTTTTCCTGATTGTGCATCGACCAAATCATAAATATCATTCCACGCCGAAAATCCATATGATTTAAGCCATTGGTACAAATACGCTTTGTAATTTTGGAATTCAAGCAAAGGTTTCAAATGAATTTCTAATTGACTCTCTTTCTCCTCTACAACTTTTTCATAAACCAATTTAGAAGCGTCATTAACTAAACTTTCAGCTTGTTGCAAATGATGTAAAGTGTTTTGAAACGAATCTAAAAATCCGGTATTCAATTCTTTTAAAATGGGAACAATGTCGTGACGCAGTTTATTTCGGAAATACTTATCCGATGCATTACTAGAATCTTCTCGCCATTGAATTTCATTTTCTAACGCATAATTTTCAATTTCCAAACGAGAAAAAGCCAACAACGGACGAATAATGTTTCCATTTTGAGCTGGAATTCCCGTTAAACCTTCTAAGCCGGTTCCTCTAGTAAAATTGATTAAAAACGTTTCGACATTGTCATCCAAATGATGCGCGGTAACCAAATAATCCAATTGATTTTCTAACAAAAGTTCCTGAAACCATTGATAACGTAACTTTCGAGCTGCTAATTGAATAGAAAGTTTGTTTTCTTTAGAATAATTTTCAGTATCAAATCGAATGAAATAACTTTTTACTTTTAACTTTTCACTTTTTACTTTTACAAAAAGTTCATCAGCATCGCTTTCCTTCCCTCTTAATTGAAAATTACAATGTGCAATCTTAATATCATAATTCAATTGCTGAAACAAATGCATCAAAACCATACTATCAATGCCTCCACTAACAGCTAAAAGCAATTTCTTGTCTTTTAGTTGGGCAAAATTTTGTTCTATATGATTTTGAAATTTTGTAAGCATGACCAAAAATAAGGAATTATTTGGATTGCAGCACTTCAAACATCGCTTTTGCCTTCAACAAACATTCTTCATACTCCATTTCTGGAATAGCCTGAGATGTTATAGCACTTCCAACAGAAAATGATAAATATTGATTTTCCGAATTATACAAAATACTTCGAATTACGACATTGAAATCAAAATCTCCATTTGGAGTAAAATAGCCTACTGCTCCACTGTATAAACCGCGTTTTGTTTCTTCCAAGTCTTCAATAATTTGCATAGCCGAAATTTTTGGCGCTCCCGTCATACTTCCCATAGGAAAAGTGGTTCTTAGAATTTCGATGGGTGAAGTCGAATTTTCTACTTCGGAAACAATCGTAGAAATCATTTGATGTACTTGCTTAAACGTGTAAATCTGACACAATTCTTCTACTTGAACGCTTCCTTTTGTGGCGGTGTGCGATAAATCGTTGCGAACTAAATCCACAATCATGATGTTTTCTGAACGCTCTTTTTCGTTTTGAGCTAAATCGAATTTTAATTGTTCGTCTTGTTCTAAATCGAGACTTCTTTTGGCTGTTCCTTTAATCGGTTGGGAAATGACTTTATTTCCTTCTTTTCGCAAATAACGCTCAGGTGAAGCGGAAAGCAAATACTGAAAATTATTCTTGAAGTACACAGCAAAAGGCGGTTCGGAAATAGCATTTAGTTTTTGATAAATTTCCAAGGGTTCGATTGGAGCCTTTTCGGCATAAAATTCCATGCAGAAATTGGCTTCGTAAATGTCGCCACGATGAATGTGTTCGAGCATTTTGGAAACTTTGGAAAGGTAATTTTCCTTTGAGATACGTTGCTGAATTTCAACATCAGATGACGGAACACTAAATACTAAACACTGAATTATTTCTACGAAATCTAATTCTATTTCGTCATCACACATTCGTAAATATTGAATTTCTATCTGATTTCCTTTAATCAAAAACAACTTTTTAGGTTGAAAGAAAAACAAATCTGGGAAATCTAATCCATCGAAATTATTAGATTGTAAAGCTTCGATATCATTTTTTAAATCGTAGGATAAGTAACCAAACAACCAATCTTTCGTTTGACTTTGGTATTGATACAAATCTTGAAACGCGTTTTCGTAATCGGTTTTAATAGAAGTAAAAGCATCCACCGCTAAAACCACATCGTAACTGGAATACTTTTGATGATAGTCATTCGAATCTAAAAACACAACTTCTCTGTGTTGGTTCGCCCAATGTAAAAGTTGGTTTTTAAAGTCGGAAAAATGCGAAATATCTTTTGTAATTACTGTTCTCAAATTGGAAAATTTACTTCGTAAAAGTACAACAAAAAAATAGTTGTTGAAAAATGGTTCAAATGTTAAAATTTGGCACGGTTTTTATTCTTGCCTCAATAACTAACCCAATTAAAAATTCATTTGTATTGATTCTAAAACTACATGTATTAAAAACAATTAATCAATAACTTTAAAAATGAATTTTTATGAACAAAAACACCAAAATCGTATTGACTTTGCTAGCACTTGGTTTAATAGTAGCATGTAAAGAAAGTGTTGCTGAAGAAACCCCTGATTATTCGGAAAATGTTGCAACTGATAGCACAAGTGTTGTTTCTTCTTCCGCAGCCGTTGAAAACAAAAACAGCAATCGGAAATTTGTTCGAACCGCCGATGTGAAATTTAAAGTCAAGAATGTTGCCAAATCGACTTATGCGATTGAAGATGCGACAACGAAATTTGGTGGATTTGTAACGTATACCCATCTTCAAAGCAACATTCACAGCGAAGACCGAACCAAAGTTAGTCAGGATAGTACTTTAGTGACTACAAAATATAAAGTGGATAACAACATTACCATTCGTGTTCCGAATACGAAAATGGATACGGTGATAAAAACCATAGCAAAACAAATTCATTTTTTAGATTATCGCATCATAAAAGCAGATGATGTTTCCTTACAAATGTTATCGAATGAATTAGCGCAAAAAAGAAGCAATTTATCTGAAAAACGTTTGGCAAATGCAATTGATTCGAAAGGAAAGAAACTAAATCAAGTTGTGGATGCCGAAGTAACCTTAGATGCAAAAAAAGAGCAAAATGATGCTTCAAAATTGCAGAATTTATCGTTACAAGACCAAGTCAACTTTAGTACTTTAACGCTAAACATTTACCAAGACGAAAGCATCAAACAAGAAATGGTGGCTAATGAAAAAAGCATCAACGCTTACCGACCAAATATTGGTTTACAAATTTGGGATAGTGTAAAAACGGGTTGGTTTATGTTGGAACATATTATTTCGTTTATTGTGGTGCTTTGGCCTTTTGCCTTAATTGTGTTTTTAGGATTGTTGGGATATAAAAAGTTTTTGAAAAAGTAAGAAATTAGCCATCGGGAAACCGATAGTTTTTTGTTTACATAATTTAGTATCTTTGAAATAACTAATCAAAAAACTATTCAAATTATGAAAATTGCAACAATTATTGTTCGTGTGCTTTTAGGAGCTTTGATGCTTTTTGCTTCTATTTCTTATTTCTTCAATTTAGGAGAACAACCTGCACCAACTGGTGATATGGCCACTTTAATGGGAGGATTGATGGCTTCAAAATACATGTTTCCATTGGTAAAATCAATAGAATTAATTGCGGGTTTAATGCTTGTAAGTGGAAAATTTATCAAATTAGGAACCCTTTTATTGTTACCCATTTCGGTGAATATTTTTCTAATTCATACTGTAACGCAAGTATCTGATTTACCTGTTGCTATATTTGTTTTAGCTGCTAATATCTTTTTAATTTATGCCAATAGGGATGGTTTTAAAGAAATTGTAAAGCCGTAAAATTTAAAATTATTTAACTGAATTTTATCTTACATATACACCCAAAGTTGGGTTGCTAAGTATGATTTTGTTATACATATGAACAAGTTGTGTGTTATTATAAAACCTACAAAATGAAATTAAAATTTGGACTATTATTATTCATTGTATTTTTTAGTCAAACTTTTGCCCAATCAATTGCAAGGGTTGAAAATGTTAAAATACATTCAAAAGCATTAAATCAAGAAAGAGAAGTTTTGATATACACTCCTATTGACTATGATTGGAGAACAAACGAGTATTTTAATGTGATTTATGTTTTTGACAGCCAAAACAGGGAATTTTTTGATTATACGACTTCAATAATTTCTTTTTTGACAGATGGAAATAAATCTTTTATCGTAGTTGGAATAACTTCTCCTTTCGATGAAAAACTTGACTATTCAAGGAATAACGATTTATTACCAATATTGGAAACAGAAGAATCAAAGAAAAGATACGGTAAATACTCAGGTAACGCAGACAATTTTTTGAATTTTGTAGAAACTGAGTTAATTTCTTATGTAAATTCAAAATACAGAATTTCAAATCAAAACATTGCAGTAGGTCACTCTTTAAGTGCATCGTTTATTTTATATTCTTTAATTCAGAAGCCAAATCTTTTTCAAAATTATATAGCAATTTCGCCAAATTTTGCATATGATGATGACAAATTAAGTAAAGACATTATTAAATTTGACTTTGCAAAATTAAAAAAAGAATCTTTCATTTATTTAAGTAACGCAAATGAAGGTATTGAATATTGGAAAGAATGGAAGCCTGCGAGAGAGAACGTATACTCTTTTTTCAAAGATTCCATTAAAAGCAAAAAACTAACAGTTGAAATTGCTGAATATCCTGAAAATAATCATTGGAATACATTTCCACCAAGTTTGAATAATGCTTTAAAATTCTACTTTGAAAATATTCAGAAAAAGCAAGAAAGAGAATTAAGCAAGGAAATTTATGAAGTCAAGATAAAAGTAAAAGTTAATAACAAAAATGACACAATTTATATAACAGGAAACCAATCAAGTTTGGGAGATTGGAATCCTAACAAAATTGAAATGAAAAAAACTTCTGATTATGAAAGAAGTATTGTTTTGAAAGTCCAAAGTCCAGCTCAATTCAAATTCACAAAAGGAAGTTGGGATACAGAATTACAAGTAATTGGAACATATAACAATTTGACTATCAATCCTGTAATAAAGAAAGAATTTGAATTTGAAATTATGAAAAATGAATAACTAAATATAACAGAAGTTCGGTAAAATATTAAAACCAACCTAAAAAATCTATTTTTAACTCCTCATAATCTTTAAAATAAAAAAAGCCGAAATTTCAATTGAAATTTCGGCTTTTTGATATAATAACTTTTCTATTTACACGTGTAATGCTCTGTTATCTGTTGCTGCTAGTGCTGCTTCTTTGATAGCTTCTGCAAACGTTGGGTGTGCGTGTGACATTCTTGAAATATCTTCTGCACTTGCTCTAAATTCCATTGCTGTAACTGCTTCTGCAATTAAATCGGCACATCTTGCACCAATCATGTGAACGCCTAAAACTTCATCTGTTTTTGCGTCTGCTAAGATTTTTACAAATCCGTCAGTGTCTCCTCCTGCTCTAGCTCTACCTAATGCTTTGAATGGAAAACTTCCTGCTTTGTAAGCTACACCTTCAGCTTTTAATTGCTCTTCTGTTTTACCTACAGCTGCAACTTCTGGCCAAGTGTAAACTACACCGGGAATTAAATTATAATCGATATGAGGTTTTTGTCCCGCTAAAATTTCAGCAACCATTACTCCTTCTTCTTCCGCTTTGTGTGCTAACATCGCTCCACGAACTACATCACCAATTGCATAAATATTAGAAGCCGAAGTTTGTAAATGATCGTTTACTTCGATTTGACCTCTTTCGGTAACTTTTACTCCTGCTTTTTCAGCGTTTAATCCATCTGTATAAGGACGACGACCTACAGAAACTAATGAATAATCCCCTTCTAACGTGATGATTTCTCCTTTAGCATTTTCTGCTTTAACCGTTACAACATCTCCAGCTCTTTCTACTGATTGAACTTTGTGAGACGTATAGAATTTCATGCCTTGTTTCTTCAATACTTTAGTCAACTCTTTTGATAAAGCAGCGTCCATTCCTGGAATAATTCTGTCCATGAATTCAACAACAGAAACTTGCGCTCCTAAACGTAAATACACTTGACCTAATTCGATTCCGATAACACCACCACCAATAATTACTAAATGTTTTGGAACTTCTTTTAGTTTCAAAGCTTCAGTAGAAGTAATGATTCTTTCTTTATCTAATTTGATAAATGGCAAGCTAGAGGGTTTAGAACCTGTAGCAATAATAATATTTTTAGATTCGATGATTTCCGAAGAACCATCTTCTTTAGTCACTTTTACAGAAGTAGCGCTTTCAAACGAACCTACTCCATTGAAAACTGTGATGTTGTTTTTATCCATTAAGAATTTTACACCACCCGAAGTTTGATCCACAACTGCTTGTTTACGAGCAATCATTTTTTCTAAATTCACTTTTACATCTCCCGAAACTTCAATTCCGTGGTCTGCAAAGTGTTGTAACTCTTCATAATGATGCGAAGATGCTAATAATGCTTTAGATGGAATACATCCTACATTTAAACACGTTCCTCCAAGAGTTGAATATTTTTCAATAATAGCTGTTTTAAAACCTAATTGGGCACAACGGATAGCTGAAACATATCCTCCAGGGCCAGAACCAATAATGGTTACATCAAATTGACTCATGATTGTATATAAAGTTTGTTGTTCGACTTAAATTCGGATACAAAAGTAACGCTTTTTGAATTAATTCTTTGTTACTTTTTTGGTAAATTATTATAGCTTAGTTTAAAGTAAAAGCGGTTGTATATTTTACTTCTCCAATCATAAAAGAACTATGCGTACTTCCGATATGCTGTAAACCGGTAAGTTTCGTAACCATGAACTCACGGTATTCTTCCATATCTTTTACATTTACTTTTAAAATGTAATCGTAATCACCACTCACGTGATAACATTCTGAAACTTCGGTTAATTTGACTACTTCATTTTCGAAAGTTGTGATGTAGTCTTTTGTATGCTGGTTTAATTTGATGTGACAGAAAACCACGAAAGATTTTTCTAATTTAACTCGGTCTAAAAGTGCTACGTATTTGGTAATAACTCCTTCTCTTTCTAGTTTTTTAATACGTTCGTAAACAGCGGTTACGGAAAGATTTAATAATAAGGAAAGCTCCTTAGTTGTCCTTTTAGTGTCTTCTTGCAGAAAACCTAAAAGTTTTTTGTCGATTGCGTCCATTGGTTAGTTGTGTTGTTTGTTTTTTAGTTGTCAGCAAATGTAACTAAAACGAATAAATAACAGAAATAAAAACTACAACTTTAACTAAATTTAGAATAAAAATCTAATTTTAATTTCAAGTATTGAATAATAGTTTGTCAAATTATATTTTTGATTTAAAATAAACAACTAAACTTTAAAATTATGGAAAAATTTAATCCGGCAGATCGTATTCAAGATTTACAATATTTCGGAGAATTTGGTGGTGTAAATCCATCGATTTCAGATAGTTCAACATACACATTTCTTTCAGCAAAAACGATGTTTGACACCTTTGAAGGTAATGCTGAAGGTTGTTATTTATATTCACGTCATTCATCTCCAAGTAATTTATATTTAGACAAAGCTTTGGCAGCAATGGAAGGTACAGAATCGGCAAATGTTGCTGCTTCTGGAATGGGAGCTATCACTCCTACTCTTTTACAATTGTGTGGAAATGGTGACCATATAGTTTCAAGCAGAACTATTTACGGCGGAACGTATGCTTTCATGAAAAATTTCGTTCCAAGAATGGGCATCAAAACTACTTTTGTTGACATCACAAAATTAGACGTAGTTGAAGCGGCTATCACTCCAAATACAAAAGTTTTATATTGTGAAACCGTTAGTAATCCTTTATTAGAAGTAGCTGATATTGCTTCATTGGCAAAAATCGCAAAAAAGCATAATATCAAATTAGTAGTTGATAATACGTTTTCACCTTTATCAGTTGCTCCTGCGAAATTAGGTGCTGATATCGTAATTCATTCTCTAACAAAATACATTAACGGAAGTAGCGATACAGTTGGTGGTGTGGTTTGTGCGTCTCAAGAATTCATCAACAGCTTGAAAAATGTAAACGACGGAGCAAGTATGCTTCTAGGTCCAACAATGGACAGTTTGCGTTCGGCTTCTGTAATGAAAAACTTAAGAACGTTACACATCAGAATGAAACAACACAGCCACAATGCAATGTATTTGGCTAACAAATTTGAAGCTGACGGAATTAAAACGGTTTACCCAGGTTTAGCAAGTCACCCAAGTCATGAAATTTACAAAACCATGATTAATCCAGAATATGGTTTTGGAGGAATGATGACGATTGACGTAGGAAGTTTAGATAAAGCCAACGCGTTGATGGAATTAATGCAAGAAAGAAACTTAGGATATTTAGCGGTAAGTTTAGGATTTTACAAAACGTTATTCAGTGCTCCTGGAACTTCAACTTCATCAGAAATTCCATTGGAAGAACAAGCAGAAATGGGATTAACGGATGGTTTAATTCGTTTTTCAATTGGTTTAGATAACGATATCGAAAGAACCTACGAAATGATGAAACAATGTATGGTAGAATTAGGAGTTTTATAATTCCATCAAAATAAATGTAACAAATCCGATTTAGCAATGAATCGGATTTTTTTTGTAACAAATACGTAACTTTGAACTCTAATGCACAATTAATTTACCTGTAATGAAAAAATATATTTTAAGTTTTCTATTGGTTGGAAGCTTTGCCGTGGCGCAAAATCTGACTATTGAAGAAACCGTTTTAGGACCAAGAAAATATGCTCCAACAACACAAACTGCCCAACAATGGCGTAAAGATTCCAAATCCATCACCTATTTAAGTACAGACTTTTCTTCTCTAGTTGAAAAAAGCGCTGCAAACGGTTGGACCGCTTCCACTTTAGCTACAAAAGCTGAATTTGAAACCGCTTTGAAATCGAAAATCTCAAATGATGAGTTTGCGATTAGAACGTTTCCATTTACTATCAATTGGAAAACCGTAAATACATTTGAAACGGAAGTTACAGGAAAGAAAAATAATTACAAAGTATCTTATGATGTCGTTTCAAAACAAATCACTTCGGTAATTAGCTATGCAATTGAAGGGGCTCAAGCGAAATTTGCTTCTAATAATAATGTAGCTTGGTTACAAGAAAACAATATCCGAATCACAACTCCTTCTGGACAAGTTATTGAAGTTACGAATGACGAAAACAAAGCAATTGTAAACGGTTCTGATTATGTTCACCGTCAAGAATTTGGTATCGATCGAGGCATGTGGTGGAATGAAAAAGGAACACAATTAGCTTACTATCGCAAAGATGAAACTATGGTAGCTAATTATCCGATTACCAATTGGAACGAGCGCGAAGCAACCAACAAAGATATTAAATATCCAATGGCTGGAATGACTAGCGAGAATGTCACTTTGGTAATTTACGATGTAGCTTCAGGTAAAAAAGTAACGATTCAGACTGGTGAACCAAAAGATCAATATTTAACTATGGTGACTTGGGAACCAACAGGAAAACATATTTTTATCGGAATTTTAAATCGTGAACAAAATTTTTTGAAATTCAACAAATATGACGCGGCAACAGGTACTTTTGTAAAAACGTTGTTTATGGAAAAAGCGGCTACTTGGGTAGAACCACAACATGCGTTAACTTTTGTACCAAATAACCCAACTCAATTTATTTATCAAACCGATTTCTATGGTTTCAACCAAATGTATCTGTACAATACCGATGGAAAATTATTGAAAAACTTAGGTTTTAATGATGTTGTAGTAAAAGACGTATTAGGTTTTGATGCTACCAACACCAAAATAAACTACATCGGAACAACCAATAATGGATTAGACCGTCAATTGTTTCAAGTGGATTTAAAATCAGGGAAAACCATTCAACTAACTACTGTTTCTGGAACTCATACAGCTTCTGTTTCTTCAGATGGAACGATGATTTTAGACCAATACAGCAACTTAACCACTCCAAACGAAATTTCGATTTTAAACATCAAAAATAAAATGGCGAATACTTCTTTAGTAAAAGCCGAAAATCCTTTCACAGGAAAAATTGATTTACCTAAAATTGAATTCGTAACCTTAACTTCTCCTGATGGACAAACGCCATTAAACGGAAGATTAATTTATCCAGGTAACTTTGATGCTACGAAAAAATATCCCGTAATGGTTTATGTTTACGGAGGTTCTCACGCACAATTAGTGAACAATCGTTGGTTAGGCGGTGCTGGATTCTTCGATATTTACATGGCTCAAAAAGGATACGTAGTTTTTACGTTAGATAATAGAGGTAGTGATTCTCGTGGGAAAAAATTCTGTGAGGTTACGCATAGAAATTTAGGCGTAAACGAAATGGCCGATCAGATGAAAGGAATTGAATTCTTGAAATCAAAATCATTTGTAGATGCAGACAAAATTGGAGTTTTTGGATGGAGTTTTGGAGGTTTCATGACGACTTCATTAATGACGAATCATTCAGACGTATTTAAAGTGGGTGTAGCTGGTGGACCAGTTATCGATTGGAAATACTACGAAATCATGTACGGAGAACGCTATATGGATACGCCACAAGAAAATCCTGAAGGATATGAAAAAACTTCTTTATTAAACAAAGCGAAAAATTTAAAAGGAAGATTGTTAATTATTCACGGAGCACAAGATCCTGTGGTCGTTCAGCAACACAGCATGAATTTTATTGAGGCTTGCATTAAAGCAGGAAAACAAGTAGATTATTTCTTATATCCAAACCACGAACATAACGTAGGTGGAAGAGATCGAATTCACATGTATGCAAAAATTGCAGATTACTTTGATTTACACTTGAAAAAATAAATTTTCACAAAATAAAAAGCGAATCCGTTGAATTATCAGCGGATTTCTTTTTTAAGAAGTTTTCAAAATATAAAGCATTTTTCTATATTGCAACCTCAAACAAAACTAAATGGATACTAAAATCATAAAAAACAGAGAGTTAAAACTTTGGGAAGCCTTAATTCCTGTTTTTGCTCTAATTGGAATGCTTGCTTACAATGTACTTTTTGCCTATAACGGACCCGACGATAATGCTTTAGGTGGAAGTAATCAATTTATTTTATTGATGGGAGGTGCTGTTGCCGCTATTATGGGCTATATTTCTAAAGTTCCTTTTCATAAAATGCTTGACGAAGTAGCTAATAACATCAAATCTACTGCTGGAGCTATCTTAATTTTATTAATGGTAGGTGCATTAGCCGGAACTTGGATGGTTAGTGGTATTATTCCTTCCATGATTTATTATGGATTACAAATATTAAGCCCTGCAATCTTTTTACCTGCAACTGTAATTATTTGTTCGGTAATTTCAATTGCAACCGGAAGTTCTTGGACAACATCTGCAACGGTAGGTATTGCTTTAATTGGAATTGGTGGTGCTTTAGGTTTTGATTTAGGAATGGTTGCCGGAGCAGTAATTTCAGGTGCTTATTTTGGAGATAAATTATCGCCAATGTCAGACACAACCAACCTTGCTCCTGCTATGGCGGGAACTGATTTGTTTACTCATATTAAATATATGACATTAACTACAATTCCTACTTACATTATCACTTTATTGTTATTCATTATTTTAGGACTTTCAGTAGATGTAACAGGTGAAGCTAATACCGATGATTTATTAAATTCAATAACGGCAAGTTTTAACGTAACGCCTTGGTTATTTTTAGTTCCAATTATTGTTATTGGATTAATCGTAAAGAAAACAGAACCTTTAGTTGCGCTATTAGTTGGAACTTTATTAGCTGGAATTTTTGCTATTGTTTTCCAACCTGAAGTTGTTAACGGAATCACAGGTGCTGACAGCATGACTTTTAAATCAGCTTATAAAGGAGTCATGGAAGCTATTACATCTAAAGTAGTAGTGCCAACAGAAAATAAAACTTTAATAGATTTATTTACTTCTGGTGGAATGGCTAAAATGTTGCCTACTATTTGGCTAATTATTTGCGCAATGGTTTTTGGAGGAATTATGGATGCTATTGGAGCTTTATCAAGAATTAGTGAATCCTTATTAAAATTAGCACATTCTACTTTTGGTTTATTCGCTTCAACTGTTGGAAGTTGTTTAGCATTAAACATTACGGCATCTGACCAATATTTAGCTATTGTAGTGCCAGGTAAAATGTTTGCAAAAGCTTATAAAGATAAAGGTTTAGCTCCTGAGAACTTAAGTAGAACTCTAGAAGATACCGGAACGGTAACTTCGGTTTTAGTGCCTTGGAATACTTGTGGTGCTTATCAAGCGGGAACTCTAGGCGTTTCAACTCTTGATTATTTACCTTATGCCTTCTTTAATATTCTGAGTCCATTAATGACGTTAATTTTCGCAGCATTCAATATTAAAATCAGACAATTGATTAATGCTATCAAAGAATAGATTCACTATAATTTTAATTTATACTTAAATAAAATTTAACCATTACTTTAACAAGGTAGTGGTTTTTTTATTCGTAAATTAGCAAGTGTAGAAAATTAAAAAACAAACACTTACAATTATAAATTAAAATTATTGAATATGGAAAACTCAAACGACATTAGCAAATGCCCATTTCATCAAAACCAAAAAGGATTAAGTGATGGTGTTAAAAATCACGATTGGTGGCCAAAATCATTGAATTTGGATATTCTTCATCAACATGATACCAAAACCAATCCATTAGGAGAAAACTTCAATTATGCAGAGGAATTCAAAAAACTAGATTTAGAAGCCTTAAAATCCGATTTAAAAAACTTAATGACTGAAAGTCAAGATTGGTGGCCAGCCGATTGGGGTCACTATGGTGGTCTATTTATCCGTATGGCATGGCACTCTGCTGGAACCTACAGAATTTCAGATGGTCGTGGTGGTTCTGGAACAGGAAATTTGAGATTTGCACCGTTAAATAGTTGGCCTGATAATGGAAACTTAGATAAAGCAAGAAGATTATTATGGCCTATCAAAAAGAAATATGGAAACAAAATTTCTTGGGCTGACTTAATGATTTTAGCAGGAAATATGGCCTACGAATCGATGGGATTGAAAACATTTGGATTCGCTGGTGGTCGTGAAGATATTTGGCACCCTGAAAAAGATATATATTGGGGAGCAGAAAGAGAATGGTTAGCTAAATCAGGAAGTAAAGGCACAAGATATTCAGGAGAAAGAGATTTAGAAAATCCGTTAGCAGCTGTAATGATGGGATTAATTTATGTAAACCCAGAAGGTGTTGACGGACAGCCCGACCCACTAAAAACCGCTCATGACGTTCGCATTACTTTCCAAAGAATGGCAATGAATGATGAAGAAACCGTAGCCTTAACTGCAGGTGGCCACACCGTTGGAAAAGCACACGGAAATGGCGATGCCTCTACTTTAGGTCCAGAACCAGAAGCAGGTCCAATTGAAAATCAAGGTTTTGGTTGGTTAAACCCAAAAGGTGGCGGTGCAAATGCTGTTACTAGTGGTTTAGAAGGTTCTTGGACAACGCATCCAACGCGCTGGGACAACGAATATTTCCATTTATTATTAAACTACGATTGGGAATTAAAGAAAAGTCCGGCTGGAGCAAATCAATGGGAACCGATTAATATTAAAGAAGAAGACAAACCAATCGACGCACATAATCCTTCAGTAAAAAGAAATCCGATTATGACAGATGCCGATATGGCTATGAAAATGGATCCCGCTTACAGAGAAATTTCAGAGCGTTTTTATAAAGACCCTGCTTATTTTTCAGATGTTTTCGCAAGAGCTTGGTTCAAATTAACACACAGAGACTTAGGTCCAAGTTCTCGTTATTTAGGTGCTGATGCTCCAAAAGAAGAATTAATTTGGCAAGATCCTATTCCAACAGCAGATTATACGTTATCAGATTCAGAAATTGAAGATTTAAAAGTAAAATTATTAAATTCTGGATTAACTAGAACCGAATTAATCAATACCGCTTGGGACAGCGCAAGAACTTTCAGAGGTTCCGATTTTAGAGGTGGTGCTAATGGAGCACGAATCCGATTAGAACCACAAAGAAATTGGGTAGCCAACGAACCTCAAAGACTGCAAAAAGTATTAAATAAATTAGTCGAAATCCAAGCTGGTTTATCGAAAAAAGTAAGCTTAGCAGATTTAATTGTTTTAGGAGGAAGTGCCGCAATCGAACAAGCTGCAAAAGAAGGCGGATTTAACGTTAAAGTTCCATTCCATGCAGGAAGAGGCGATGCTTCACAAGAAATGACAGATACCGAATCATTCGAAGTTTTAGAACCAACAAACGATGCTTTCAGAAACTTCATGAAAGCGAAATATGTTGTGGAACCAGAAGAATTAATGTTGGACAAAGCGCAACTTTTAGGCTTAACCGCTACAGAAATGACAGCTTTAATTGGAGGAATGCGTGTTTTAGGAACTAATTTTGGAGGAACCAAACATGGTGTTTTTACTGATAAAGAAGGTGTGCTTACAAATGATTTCTTCGTGAACTTAACAGACATGAACTATTCATGGAAACCTGTTGGAGATAATCTTTATAACATCGTAAACAGAAAAACAGGTGTTACTAAATGGACCGCCACACGAGTAGATTTAATCTTTGGTTCAAATTCAATTCTTCGTGCTTATGCTGAAGTGTATGCACAAGACGACAACAAAGAGAAATTCATAAATGATTTCATCAATGTTTGGACAAAAGTAATGAACGCTGACCGATTTGATTTGAAATAATTGCAATATAAAAGTCACTAAAACCACCTAATTTCAGGTGGTTTTTTTATTTTATTGCTTTAAATTTTGATGGAAAAATCTTCCATAATTTTTATCTATCACAATATCTAAAAATATAATAAATATCATGTTTTTTTGTTGTTTCTATTTGTAATTTCGCACTCAGAAAAATAACAATAATTTTAAATACAAAATCATGGCATTAGTTGGAAAAAAATTCCCAAACATTACAGTAGACGCGATCTCTTTTATGGGAGATAATTTAAGAATCAATGTTTTAGAAGAAGCGGCTAACAACAAGAAAAAAGTAATCTTATTTTGGTATCCAAAAGATTTTACTTTCGTATGCCCAACAGAATTACACGCTTTTCAAGCTGCTTTACAAGAATTTGAAAAAAGAAACACAATGGTAATTGGTGCTTCATGTGATACAAACGAAGTACACTTTGCTTGGTTAAATACGGCTAAAGATAACGGTGGAATCGAAGGAGTAACTTACCCACTTTTAGCTGATACAACAAGAAATTTAGCTGCTGCTTTAGATATTTTAGATGCAGAATGGGTTTACAACGAAGATTTAAATGACGAAATCTTAGAAGGTTCAAACGTTACTTTCAGAGCTACTTATTTAATTGACGAAGATGGAAAAGTATTCCATGAAAGCGTTAACGATATGCCATTAGGAAGAAACGTAAACGAGTACTTAAGATTAATCGATGCTTACACTCACGTTCAAACTAAAGGTGAAGTTTGTCCTGCTAACTGGGAAGAAGGAAAAGATGCAATGAACGCTGATAGAAAATCTACAGCTGCTTATTTAGCTTCTCACTAAAATAATATGTCAATAATCAATGTGTCAATTAGACAATAATTGGCACATTGATATATTGTCTAATTGAAAACTAAAAAAAATGTTTACAGAAATAGAACAAGATAATTTAGCGGAAATTGTTGCATCAAACGAAACAGTTGTAGTGCAATATTCAGCATCATGGTGTGGAAATTGCCGCATTATGAAACCAAAATTCAAAATGATGGCTTCTCAAAACGAAGCAGTTCCTTTTGTAATGGTGGATGCCGAAAAATTTCCAGAATCAAGAAAATTAGCAAAAGTGGATAATTTACCTACGTTTGCTACTTTCAAAAATGGTGTTTTAGTAAATCAAACACAAACTAATAAAGCTGAAGTTTTAGCGGAATTAGTAAATGAAGTAGTTTAATTATGAAATTACCCGTTATAAAACAGTTAACTCAATTTATTGAAGATAACGATCAAGATTATTTAGTAGAAACTATAGAAGTTTTAGAAAATCTTTGTGAAGTTTCATCGCTAAAAGACGAAGAATTAGATGTAATTGCTGAGTTAATATCTAATATGTATGGAGCCTTAGAGGTGAATCAAGCCATCAAAAATGGCGCTGATAAAAAAACCGCTTTAAACGATTTTATGAAGCGTGTTTTAGGTTCGATAGACAAATAATACTATTTTAAAATAATGAATATATTAAGCTTTATGTGAAAAACATAGAGCTTTTTTCATTTAAACAAACAAATAAAACAAAAATTATATGCATTCATAGTAATTTAACAATTTATTTATATATTGCGCATTATTAAATCAAAAATAATGTGTATGAATAAAATTACTTTGTTTGCATCATTTGCCTTAATGTTTATATCCTCGATCGTTTTTTCTCAAAATGAGCGAATCGAATTCAAACCAAGGTCTGCAGATTTTGAATATTTTGAGTACAGAAACGATAGTATTTTCTCTTTAAAAACTCCTATTCAAAACACAACAAGTAGAGTTTTTGAAAGCAAACTACCCTACCCTATTATTTTTATACACGGATTAAATTCAAGTTCAGAAACTTGGAATACATCAACTGATTATTATGACACCCAATATGGTTTTACTTTTGGTGGTCGTTTTGATTTTTGTTTAAATGCTGACAACAATAACACTACAACAAATAAAAATTTCTACCCAACAGCTGGAGCTGATATTGCTGCATTTGAATCTTTAGTACAAAATGGTGATTATTATTATGTAAACTTCAACGTAAACCCAAATGGAGCTGTGGGAACAACAGTACTCAGTAACCAATCGGCAATTGCTAAACAAGGTACTGCGGTAAGAGTTGCTGTTCAAAGAGTTATGGAAGTAACAGGTAAAGATAAAGTAATTTTAGTAGGACATAGTATGGGGGGATTAGCTTCAAGAGAATATATCCAAAATTCCTATAATTGGCAATCGGATAACCAACATCACGTAGCCAAACTATTGACTCTTGGAACTCCTCATGGAGGAAGTAACGCTAGTGACAATCCAATTGCTTTTTTTACAAGTGTTAGTCCTCAATCTGAAGCTATTAGAGATTTAAAAACTACCTATTATTACAGTGGTGAAGGTAGTCATTTCTTATTTGGAGGTTTAGAAGTACAGAATAGTGCTAGCATGAACGATAATTCAAATTCTCCAGATTTTTTCAATTCTGACATAAATTGCAATGGTATTTTAGGGGAAAACATACAAGGTTTAAACCAAAAACCAATTGATAATCTTATTGATTTTTCATGTGTTATTGGAAGAATTACCAATGCTTTCGGAAGTAATGTTACCACAGACGGAGTTGTTCCTGAACCATCTTCAAATATGAATACTTATCTAACCGGATTAACTTATCCTGCCAAATTATTCTATTTTAATTCTGGTTATGACTTAATTGAAAATCATACAGAATTACCAGGCTATCCATACCAAATGATGCAAGGTTTAGACGAACCAAATTTCAAAGAATTAGCTTATGGAATCCAAACAAATAAAAACTACATAGGCTACACAACGGTTCAAAACCCAACAGGTGCAGACAATGATTATTTTAAATTTACAGTAACTGATAATGTAAATGCGATAGTAAATGTAAGTAGTATTGTAACTTCAGCTATGAACGGTACAATTTTAAATTCGGCAGGAACAGCTGTTGGAGCATCCCAAAATAATAGTGGTGCTACAATTAGTTTTACAAGAACGCTTGCACCCGGAGATTACTATTTAAAACTTACAAGCACAAATCCAACTAATACCAATTATACAACACCTTACCAATTCAACATTACCACTACTTTAAGTGCCGATGATACTAGTTTTGAATCATTTGTTTTTTATCCTAATCCTGTAAAAGATATTTTGAATTTAGAAAATATAACTTTATCAAAAGCAACCGTTTATAGTGTATTAGGACAATTAATAGAAACTAAAACTTTTGAAAACGCAACTTCTAACACATTAGATTTGTCTAGTTTAGAAAGCGGAATCTACTTAATTGTATTAGAAAACGATTCCCAACAAAAAACAATAAAAGTGATTAAAGAATAATACAAAAAACGCTCTTAAACAGAGCGTTTTTTTATTTAAAATATTTCTTCTTTAACCAGAAAGCTACATTCACTAAAATTATCAAAGCGGGAACTTCTACTAAAGGGCCAATCACACCAGCAAAGGCTTGTCCGCTATTAATTCCAAATACCCCGATAGATACTGCTATTGCTAATTCAAAATTGTTTCCTGAAGCGGTAAACGATAATGCAACTGTGTCTCTATAATCAGCTCCAATTTTCTTAGCTACAAAAAACATCAAGAAAAACATAATTACGAAGAAAATGACTAATGGAATTGCAATTCTTACCACATCCATTGGTAAATCAACAATCATTTCGCCTTTTAAACTAAACATAACTACAATGGTAAAAAGTAGCGCTATCAAAGTAATTGGAGAAACAAACGGAATGAATTTCTGATTGAAAAACTTATCGCCCAAATACTTTTTGATTGCATAACGGCTAATCACAGCCAATGCAAACGGAATTCCTAAATAAATTCCAACCGTTTTAGCGATTTCGGCAATCGTGATATTTAATTCTAAACCTTTGATTCCGAATAAAGGCAACATGATTTCCAAATAGAAATAGGCATACAAACTGAAAAAAAACACCTGTAACAAACTGTTTATTCCAATTAAACCTGCTGTTAATTCACGGTTTCCTTCTGCTAATTCATTCCAAACGATTACCATTGCAATACAAGGCGCAATTCCTATGATAATTAATCCCATCATGTATTCTGGATAATCTTTCAGGAAAAAAGTCGCTAATAAAAACATCAGAAACGGCCCTACAATCCAAGTGATGAAAAACGAAGCGGATAATAACTTTGGTTTTTCAAACATTTGAGGCACTTTAGAAAAATCGATTTTGGTTAATGGTGGATACATCATTAAAATCAAACCAATTGCCAACGGAACATTTGTAGTTCCTGATGAAAAGGAATTGATAAAATTAGCTGAATTGGGAATGAAATAGCCTATTCCTACTCCAATTAACATCGCTAAGAAAATCCAAAGCGTTAAATAGCGGTCTAAAAATCCTAATCTTTTTTTCATTTATACAATTTTTAAATAAATATTAATGTAATACAGTCCTGTTATGATGAAAGTTAACGCGGCAATAATTCGCATTACTTTTTCAATTTTAGTAATGGTTTTGAAATAATTTACTAGTTTTTCCATGCTAAAAGCAATCACAAAAGCGAAGAAAATTACGGGTAATCCTGTTCCAATTGAGAAAACTACAGGTAATAATAACCCTTCACTCGATGCTAATGTCATTGGAATCAACATCGCAAAAAACAAAGCTCCGCTATACGGACAAAATGCCATGGCAAACAAAGCTCCTAATAAAAATGAACCTAACAACCCTTTGGTTTTGAAGGTTTCTGATAGTTTTTCTGTTAAATTAAATCCTTTTATAAAATTCAACTTGATTACATCTAACATAATTAATCCTATGATTATCAATACATAACCAATATACTTTTCACCATTTCCTTGAAACAATTTTGCTACTTGAAATTTACTTGCTCCAAAATAAATCAATGCTCCAATAAAGGTATATGAAAACATTCTTCCTAAAGTATAAAGCAATCCACTTAAAACTACTTTTCTTTTGTTATTGATGGTTTTTGCAATAAAAGCGGTCGCCGTTATGTTCGTCGCCAACGGACACGGAGCTATTGCAGTCAATAAACCTAGGGCAAAAGCGGCAAGAACTGGAAACTCTTTATTTTCGGCAAAGGTTTGAATGAAATCCATAGATTATTTGAATTCGGAAATTTCCTTTTGAAGTTCGGTTTTAAACTTTTCGCCTTCATTTTTGGCATACATAAAAGCCATTTCAGTTAGATCTTTAATCGTTTTCGTTTTCGAATTATATAAGTATAAAGACGTTCCTGTAGCCTCAAATTGTTCGGCAACTTTGGCGTTTTTTTCGTCGTCAACATTATACAAAACAAAAGAAATTGCATCATTTCCTTTGATAGTTTCTTTGCTTAATTTTTCAATGTTATTGCAGGTTACACAACGATGTTCGGTATGAAATTGAATTAACTGAACTTCAGTAGTTTTTGAATTTTCAACAATTGGTTTTACATCTTCTTTTACTTCGTTTTTGCACGAAAAAAAGGTTGTAAATACCGCAAACACTATGATAATTTTTGTTTTCATCTTTATAAAATTAAATTAAATACATAACCCGAAATTATGATGCAAGTTGCCACTACTCCAAAGAAAATAGCTATTAATTTCCAAGTCATCACTTTTTTAAGCATTGTAGCTTCAGGAATGGATAAGCCTACAACTGCCATCATGAAGGCAATTGCTGTTCCTATAGGAATTCCTTTTTGAACAAATACTTGAATTATTGGTAAAACACCAGCTGCATTGCTATACATGGGTACTCCGAGTATTACAGCAATAGGAACTGCAAACGGATTCTCTTTACTAATATAGGCTTCAAAAAATCCTGTTGGAATAAATCCGTGCATCATGGCTCCTATTCCTATTCCGATGATAATGTACAAAAAAACACCTTTAATTATTAAAAATGCTTCTCTAAAAATAGAAGGTAAACGTTTTGAAAAAGTCAGTTTTTCTTCTTGTAAATCACTTTCCTTTTCGGCATTTGCTAAAACTCCTTGCACCCATGGCGATAAATGTTTTTCTAACTTTAGTTTTCCTAAAATATATCCGCCAATCATACCTAGTAAAATTCCACTAGAAACATAAATTAAGGTTGCTTTTAAACCAAACATACCGATAAACATTGCAATTGCAACTTCATTTACCAAAGGCGATGTTATTAAAAATGCAAAGGTTACTCCAAGTGGAATTCCTCCTTTCACAAAACCAATGAATAACGGAACCGAACTACAAGAACAAAATGGCGTAATGGCTCCAAACGTAGAGGCAAACAAATATTCTAAGCCAAATAATTTATTTCGAGAAAGATAGTTTCTTATTTTATCTACTGGGAAATAAGAATTAACAACACCCATAACCGTTGTGATAATAAACAATAAGATTAAAATCTTTATCGTATCATATACAAAAAAGTTGAGTGCATCGCCCAATTTTGTGCCTTGAGCAATGTTAAAAACCGAGTAAATCAGCCAATCAGAAAGGTTTTGTAGCCAGTCGAACATCTTATGAAAGTGCTTCTAAAATTTCTGATTCAGATGGAACTTTTCCTTTTATTTTGACAACCTCATCTACTACAACTGCTGGGGTTGACAATATATTATATTCCATAATTTGCTGAATATCTTCTACTTTTTCAACCGTTGCATCGATGTTATTTTTTGCAATTGCATCTCTAACTGCTTGTTCGGTGGCTTTGCATTTAGCACAACCTGTTCCTAAAATTTTAATTGTTCTCATGATATTATTTTTTAATTTGTGAGAATACATAATACATTTCAGAAGCTATCTGCAAACTTCTTTCTGCATATTTTTCGTTCATTACATCCGTTCCGTCAAATGCTTTTGGATCGTCGTATTTGATTGGGAATCTCGCTTCTGCACCAAAAACCATTGGACAACCTTCATCAGCATTATTGCAGGTCATGATAGCGCCAAAGTTAGTCTTCGGATTAAAATCATTGAAATACGTTTTTGAAAAACAGATTATAGGATGTTGATTATCATCAAACTTCACCGCATAAACGGGATTTTGTTCTTCGCTTAACTTCTGAATTTGAAATCCTTGATTCACTAATGTTTCTACTACTCTTGGAAACATCGCTGTAGCTTCCGTTCCGCCAGAATAGCAAAATACATTCTTTATTCCGAATTGAAATGCCATCGTTTGTGCCCAAATTTGGGATAAATGACTTCTTCTAGAATTGTGCGTGCAAATGAAATTCAATCGAATTTCTTCGTTAGCATTGACTTTATTTTGAATGTAATCTACTAAAGGATTCAACACTTGTTTTCTTTCGTTTGAAACTGCAATTTCTTCAATTGACTTGATAGTTTTTGATAAATTTTCTAACATAGTTATCCGATTGACTGGTGATAAGTAATTAGTGATTAGCTTTTTAAAATTAACAACAACCTGAATCGGGTGTACAACAAGAAGTTTGTTTGGGTTTCCACTCGCCTATTTTAACTTTCATCTTTTCTGGAGGAATTCCACAATTGTCTTTTGCTAAGCAATCCGTAAGTTTTGTCGTTAGTAAGAAATTTGTTCCATCAAAATCCAAATTAAATTTCCCAATGGTTTCCTTCATTTGGTATTCGACTTCGATCTCTAAATCAGGTAAGTCTAAGGTTTTTTCTGAAAGTTCTATGATGTGAATTAACTTCTCTGGATGCAATCTGTGGTCGTAATCATTGGTTTCCCAAAGTTGAAAGTTGATTACTTCTTCTGTGCGAACAGTTCCACCGCAATCGATGAAATGTTTGGATACTTTTCCTACTTCCGTAACATGGAAATGACTTGGTACTAAATCGCCATTAGGCAATTGAAAAGCTATTTGAGAAAGCTGTTTTAATTCGGATTTGATTTCTGATAATCTCATAGTTGTGTTTTATAAATTGTTTTCAAAAGTTCTCGATACAATTTTTAAAAGCAAAAATTAGCATTTTCTCTTTTAAAAATCACTCGAAGTGACGTTGCTTCACTTAGCAACATTTGTTTTTTAACTTATGACGAATCATACCAAAGTGATTTTCAATTTTATCAATGGTATCTGGATTGATACAATAACAGATTGCGGTTCCCTCGATAGTCCCTTTGATGATGTTGGCGTTTTTTAATTCTTTTAAGTGTTGTGAAATTGTAGGTTGCGCTAATGGCAATTCGTTTACAATATCACCACAAATACAAGTATCGACGGTTAATAAATAGTCTACAATTGCTATACGAGCAGGATGTGACAAAGCTTTGAATAAAGTTGCCATTTCGTTTTGCTCTATTGAAAAAGAATCTGATTTTGATGCTCCCATAATTATTTAAATTATTATATTGCAATATTACGATAAACCAATATAATACACAATAAAAAATCCCGAAATTTCTTTCGGGATTTAAAATATTTAGAAAATTAGAGATTATTTGCCTCCTTTTTCCATTTTAGCTTTTAATTCAGCAAGAATATCGTTGTTATCACCTAAAGTAGATGTTTGTGCTGGAGCTGAAGTGTTTTCTGCTACAGTTTTAACGTTTTTCTCTTCTTCTTCTCTGAAGATAGCTGTGTGAGAAGCTACTACTCTTTTGAATTCTTTGTTGAACTCAATAACTTTAAAGTCAGCAGTATCTCCTTTTTTCAATTTTTTACCGTCTTCTTTTTCTAAGTGACGTGTAGGAATGAAAGCAACGATATCGTCACCAAATTCTACAGTAGCTCCTTTGTCAACGATTTCTGAAATTGTTCCGTTGTGGATAGTTCCAACAGCGAAAGCATCTTCATACTTATCCCAAGGATTTGGAGTTGTTTGTTTGTGACCTAAAGATAATTTACGACCTTCAACATCTAACTCTAAAACAACTACGTCTAATTTATCACCTACGTTTACAAATTCAGATGGGTGTTTGATTTTCTTAGTCCAAGATAAATCAGAGATATATACTAAACCGTCGATACCTTCTTCTAACTCTACGAAAATTCCGAAGTTAGTAAAGTTTCTAACGATTCCAGTGTGTTTAGAACCTACTGGATATTTAGCCGTGATATCTGTCCATGGATCTTGAGTCATTTGTTTGATACCTAAAGACATTTTTCTTTCATCTCTATCAAGAGTTAAGATAACTGCCTCTACCTCATCACCAATTTTCATGAAATCTTGAGCTGATCTTAAGTGAGTAGACCAAGACATTTCAGAAACGTGGATTAAACCTTCAACACCTTCAGCAACTTCGATGAAAGCACCGTAATCAGCTAAAACAACTACTTTACCTTTAACTTTATCACCTACTTTTAATTCAGCTCCTAAAGCATCCCATGGATGAGCGTGTAATTGTTTTAAACCTAATTGAATTCTTGTTTTCTCATCATCGAAATCAAGGATTACAACGTTTAATTTTTGGTCTAATTCTAATACTTCAGATGGGTGGTTGATTCTTGACCAAGATAAGTCAGTGATGTGGATTAATCCGTCTACACCTCCTAAGTCGATAAATACACCGTAAGAAGTAATGTTTTTAACAACACCTTCTAATACTTGACCTTTTTCTAACTGACCGATAATTTCTTTTTTCTGAACTTCGATATCAGCTTCGATAAGCGCTTTGTGAGATACTACTACGTTTTTGAATTCGTGGTTAATTTTAACTACTTTGAATTCCATAGTTTTGTTCACATATTGATCGTAATCACGGATTGGTTTTACATCAATTTGAGAACCTGGTAAGAATGCTTCGATTCCGAATACGTCAACGATCATACCACCTTTAGTTCTACATTTTACGAAACCATTAACGATTTCTCCTGTTTCATTAGCAGCGATAACTCTATCCCAAGCTTTGATAGTTCTAGCTTTTCTGTGAGATAATACTAACTGACCTGTTTTGTCTTCACGAACATCAATTAATACTTCTACTTTATCACCAACTTTTAAGTTAGGATTGTAACGGAATTCGTTTAAAGAAATAACACCTTCAGATTTAGCGTTGATATCAACGATTGCATCTCTCTCAGTAATTCTAACAACTACACCTTCTACTACTTCTTCTTGGTCTGTAGCAATGAATGTTTTAGTTACTAGATCTTCAAATTCTTGTAAGTTTTTTTCGTCTACTGGATCAATACCTTCTGCATAATTATGCCAGTTAAAATTCGCTAAAAACTCTTCTTGTGTTTTGTTAATTTCAGACATGCTGATTAAAAATTTGTATGTTGGGTTTCTTGCGTTTCTTAATGCGAAGAGAAAACATCAACAGTGTTTTACATAAATAATTGATTCCTAATGGAAACGCTATTCGCCAAAAGGTGCGCAAAAGTACAACTATATTTTTGATTTACAAAAC
>NZ_DITB01000078.1 GCF_002422095.1 Flavobacterium sp. UBA6195 | reverse complement strand
CTTTTTGGGAAGAAAATCGTCCGGTGCCACTAACGGAAGAGGAAACTACGAATTACGTTAAAAAAGATAGCATCCAAACCATCAGAAAATCTCAAGTATATCTTGATTCTATTGATGCTAAGGGTAATAAATTCAAATTATTTAAGATTATTACAGGTTACACGTATAAAAATTCGTTTAAAAATTGGAACTTCAACTACCAAGGATTAACCAATTTGACATCTTTTAGCTTTAATACGGTTCAAGGTTATAATTTAGACAGTGGTTTTTCATTCAGAAAATGGAATGAAGAAACAGGTAAATTTACATCTATTTCGTCTACTTTCAATTATGGCTTTGCCGAAGACAGATTGCGTATAAACGGAAAATATTATCACCGATTTAACAACAAAAATAATGCTTACATCAGTTTAAGCGGAGGAAGTGCTATTAGTCAGTTTAATCCTAATGAGCCGATTAGTAACTTAGTAAACTCGGTGGCGACTTTATTCTTTAAAAACAATTACATGAAATTGTATAACAAAGAATTTGCTGAAATTAATTATGGAAGAGAAGTTACCAATGGTGTTTTTGCATCGGGTAAATTCGTATACGAAAACCGTCATGCATTATTTAACAATACCGATCATACGTTGATTAAAAACGATGATTTATATTTTTCAAATGATCCGTTACAACCTTATAATTATACTTCGGTTCCGTTTGAGCAGCATCATATTATGAAAGCGAGTATAGGAACGCGCATTCGTTTTGGTCAAAAATATATTTCTCGCCCAGATGGAAAGATTAACATTCAAAACGATGATTATCCGGTAATAAGTCTTTTCTATGAGAAAGCGTTTGGAGCTTCAAATAGCGACTATCATTATGATTTAATAAGTGCAACAGTTGATTACAACAAAACTATTGGCAATAAAGGAGATTTTGGCTTACGTTTTAAAGCAGGTAAGTTCTTTAATGCGGAGCATATTTCGTTTGTAGATTATAAACACTTTAATGGAAATCAAACACATGTGAACTTATTGAATAATTCTTTGAATGCGTTTAACTTGTTACCTTACTATAGTCATTCCACGAATGATGCGTATTTGGAAACGCATATCGAGCATAATTTCAAAGGATACATTATGAATAAAATTCCGTTGTTGAACAAATTGCAATGGAATTTAATTGGAGGATTTCATCAATTGAACATTCCAAACATGAAACCGTATCAAGAGTTTACTGTTGGATTTGATAATATAGGTTTTGGAAAATTCAGATTCTTACGTGTTGATTATGTAAGAAGTTATCAAAACGGTTTTCAAGGAGATGGGGTAATGTTTGGGTTGAAATTTTAATAGCTTATCGAAAGGCAGAAGCATTACAATTGATCTTACGGTAATTAATAGAAATATATTTGATTAATTTTGTAGCGTTAAAATTAATGTCTAATTTTACTATATAATTTATTTTTATAATTATGAAAACACAAATCATTCAAGACCACAACGGACATCCTACAGGAGTTTTCATTCCAATTGAAGATTGGGAAATTATTAAAAATGAATATCCAAATATTGAAGCAACTGAAAAAGAATTAGAACAATGGGAAAAGGATATTATAGACCAAAGACTAATGGCTATTGAAAAAAATCCCGAACTTTTACAACCTATTGACAAGCTTTTTCAAGAACTTAAACGCAAAATTTAATGTACAAGGCATTGTATTTTGAAGAAGTTTTTACTGATGTTCAAAAAGCTAAAGAATGGTATAAAGAACAACAAGCTGATTTAGAAATTCGTTTTGCAATTTGTATTGAAGAAGCCATTATGAAAATTCTTGCAATGCCCACTGCTTATAATGTTAGACATAAAAATGTAAGAATAGCTCACCCAAAAACTTTTCCATACAACATTCATTTCTACATTGATGAAAAAACAAAAACTGTGGTTATTATTGGCATAGTTTTTAACAAAAGAAAAGATGCGTTAAAACTTAAACGATGATTATATTTTTATTACTATGAATTTTGGCTTCTTATCACAAGTAAAAAATACGGTTGATATTTTTATTTTTGATGGTGGTCACAGAAAAAATTTCTATGCTATCGTTTTGGAAACAAAGTTAATCAACTATATACTAACGCTTTAAACTAATTAAAACAATCTAGAATTTCTTTTGCTTTTTGATTATAAGGATTATTTTGGTCTTTTGAGATTGTACTAAATTGTTGATAAGCTGCTTTCTCTTCATTAAGTTTTTTTAAGGTAAAACCTAATCGATAAACTGCATCATAATAAAAAGCACTTTCTTTTTTTTGAGTTATTTTAGTATAACCCTCTTTAGCCACTTTGAAGTTTTTTAATTCATAACCAATTACTGCATGAAAGTAGATAGCTGTATCATTTTGCGGTTTTTTTATTAGAATTTCTTCCGACACTCCAAATGCAACTTTCATTTTATTGTCGCGGTAAAGCACCATTAGATTTTCAAAATTTGCAATTTCTGTTCCCATATAGTGAGGTAAACCTTCTTCTTTACTATAAAACTGGTCTATGGATTGGTTATGGGTTAAAGTGAAATGTATAAAATAGCCTAAAACAAAGCCTATAGGAAGCAATACGGCGGCATATTTTAGATAATTGATACTGTTGTTTGTTTTTTTAGTAGCGCGAGCTATTGTTTCTATTCTTTCTTCTGTTTTACTGAACGTATATTTTAAGACTTCATAATCCCAATTGTTTTTTTCTAACAGCATTTTTGCTCCCAGTAAGGAATCGTCTATAGGATTCGTTTTTTTTAATATTTCCAAAATACGCATACGTTCCTGTGTGTCGAAATCATCTTCTAGTGATTGCAACAGCAGTTCTAAATTAATATTTTTGTTTTCTGTCATAGTCTGTTTAAAACGATTCAATTACAAATTCTTCCCAAAAGTAATTTTATTAGCTAATTACTCCATAAACGTATTCCATAAATTTTTTACTTTTTTTCTAACCATTGCTAAAAGATTCGCAATTGTTTTTTCAGATAAGTTGAATTGTTCTCCTATTTCTGCATTGGTGAACCCATCAATACTAAGACTGAGAATTTGTTTTTCTTTTTTGGGTAAGCAATTTAATAATTCTTTGAAATTGTCATTTGTAAGGTTTTGTTTCGCATTATTAAAGCTAATTGTAGGGAGAAAACCTTTCATACCATCTAAAATTCTATTTCTGTTTTTTTTTGTTTTAATAACATCCAGACTTTTGTTTTTTACCATTACCAAAAGTAATGCTTTGATGTTGATTTCTTCTTCTATAAATTTTTGTTGCCTTTTTGTAATAGGCATAGCAAATATTTTTTCAAAGCAATCCGCAACTACATCTTCAGCTTCTTGTTCACATTGCACGTATCTGTATGCTACCAAATACAATTCGGGCAACCATTTTTTATAAAGGTCACTTAAGGCCTGATTTTCCCCTTTGCAAAATTGCTGGAGTGCAATAGAATATATAGAAATCAAATGGCTCAAAAAAGGATGTATTTCGTTTTTATCTTGGCACAAATATAAATTTTATCTTATGAATTTAAACAGATTTGGAAAATTAATCCATTTGATTTTGAATCAAAATCACTCTAACGCAATGAGATTGCGTTGTGTTTTGTTTTCTTAAATGTAAAGTTGAATATCTTGTAATCTGTTGCTTTACACTTTACTTGTAAATACGCTTTTTTATAGCCGTTATTTAATACCTATCCGAGAGCCACAATATTTTTTTTAAAATTTTCGGGATGATTTTCCAACTTAATCGTATTAAAATTATAAAGTTTCTAACAAAAAACATTGGGCGCAAGGCAGTTGCGTTGAGTGGTTGTAAAATTGCATATAAATATGGATATACGCGTCTTTATACGATTACATGATTTAATTACAACAAAAAAAACGGGTACACCGAAACAATTGGCGCATAAACTAGACATCTCAGAGCGGAGTATTAATTATTATATTGCTTTCTTGCGAAATGAGTTAAAAGCACCCATCATTTATGATCGAAAATTAGAAACCTATTTGTATGAAACGGAGTGTAAACTTTGTTTTGTAAATTAATTTGATATCAATAAATAATCTTTTGCTCTCATTATGCAAGCCTGCTAATGTTTAAACATTTAAAAAAATTATATGAAATATATTTTATTGGTATTAATCACATTAAACTCTTTTTCACAAGAGGTTGCAAGAAACACTATTTCGGTAGTGGGAAATTCAAATTTAACTTCTACAGGTTATTATGTTAGTCAAAGTGTAGGTCAGCTATCAACAATTGGTTTTTCTGAAATGTTTAACAAATGCATAGTTCAAGGATATCAGCAACCTACAGGTATGAAGATAATTGATGCAAGTATCGAAAAAGAAACTTTACAATTGTACCCTGTTCCTGTTGCTGATGAATTAAATTTACTTTTTTCATTGTCATTTGAAGGAAAATGTACAGTTGAACTTTTTGACAGATTAGGCCGATTAGTACTCCATAAAGAATGCACAATAAATGATTTTAAAACCAGTATTTCTCTATCTAACATAGCTACATCCACTTACTTAATTAAAATAACAAACAATACCAATGTATTTTATGAAACCATTATTAAAAAAGACTAACCTAGTTATTGCATACTTACTATTATTTAGTATGAGTTCAAAAGCACAAGATCTATATTTTTCAACTGGATTGAATCTAACCTCTTATGTTTTTAAAAGCACGGATAATTTACCCCTTGAACTTAATAGCAAATCCAGTCAATTTTATGAATTAGGCTATGTTTTTAAATTATTAGATAACAAATTGCATTATAGTGCTGGTTTAGCTATTAACGGTTTTGATGCCACAGCTGGTGATAGCGCCAATCATTATGAATGGGAAACCACTTATATGGGTTTAAATAACCAGTTGCAATATATTATTATTCCTTCAGAGAGAATGCCTTTTGAATTAAGTACAGGTCTTCAAATGCAATTGATGCACATTATTAATGGAGAGCAAAAAATTAATGGAGAATTATTTGATTTAACCAAAGAAAAAGAATTTTCAGGAATTTGGATACAACCTGGGGCAATTGTTACCGCAAAATATTTTGTAAGTGATGATTGGCAATTAAGTTTAGGATACAATTATTCAACTGCAATTAATGTATCAAATAATACTGAAGAAAAATTAAAATTCAACAACCAACAAATTCGATTTGGAATCCATTTCAATATAAATTAACATTAATGTCCGATAAAAATTTA
>NZ_DITB01000103.1 GCF_002422095.1 Flavobacterium sp. UBA6195 | reverse complement strand
GTTTTTCAATGCAAAGTAATAATTATTATAGAGATGCAAATTCAGGAACTGGTTTCGATATAAATCAAAGACATTATGATTACGCTGCTGCAACTAATCAAGCTTATGAATATAGAGAAAACAAAGTAAGAAGCTTATCTTATTTTGGTAGAGTAACATATTCTTTGAATAACAAGTATATTTTTAATGGGGTATTTAGAGAAAGTGGTGCGTCACAATTAGCTCCTGGAAATAAATGGGGATTTTTCCCAGGTGTATCAGCAGCATGGATTGTGTCTAATGAAGATTTCTTAAAAAATGTTACAACAATTAGTGAGTTGAAATTTAGAGCAGGTTGGGGAAAAACAGGTAATTTATCTGGTTTACCAGCATATTCTAGTTTCGATTTAAATTATACAAATCCTTTAACTAATTCTACAACATTAGATCAAATCGGTAATCCAGATTTAAAATGGGAAACAACAACTGATATTAACTTTGGTGTAGATTTAGGATTTTATGATAATAGAGTAAAATTTACTGCTGATATTTATAAAAAGAATACTAAAGATTTATTGCAAATTATTTACTTCCCAGGTTTCACAAAACCATATTATTACAATGCTGGTGAAGTAGAAAATAAAGGTTTAGAGTTAAGTTTAAACACAAAAAATTTAACAGGTGATTTTAAATGGAACTCAAATTTTAATATTTCTTTCAACAAAAACGAAGTAATAGCTTTAGGATTACTTAAAAGAATGTCTTTCCAAAATTTAACTTCTGTAGGAGAAAGTCCTATTTTATTAGCTGAAGGTATTCCATTGGGAAGTTTCTATGGTTATAAAGTTGATGGGGTAGACCCTGCTACAGGTTCATTAATGTATAAAGATATTAATGGTGATGGACAAATTTCTACTGATGATAGAACAATAATTGGAAATCCTAATCCAGATTATACTTTTGGATTTGGTAATAATTTTAGTTACAAAGGTTTTACACTTGATGCTTTAATTACAGGTTCTCAAGGTGGAGATATTTTTAACGCATCTAGAATGGATTTAACTTTGATGAATAATTATAATAATCAATCTACAGAGGTTTTAAATAGATGGACTACTCCAGGACAAATTACAGATGTTCCTAGAGCTAACGATCCAAATGCATTGCATGTTTCTGATAGATATGTAGAAGATGGATCATATGTAAGATTGAAAGCAGTTACTTTAGGATACCAATTTAAAATGGAAAGTTTAAAATTGGATTCTGTAAAATTATATGTAACTGGACAAAATTTATATACAATAACAAATTATAAAGGTTTCGATCCAGAAGTAGGTGCATTTAACAACGCAACAGGAATTGGACAAGGAATTGATTTAGGAACATATCCTCAGGTTAAAACATTCATTTTTGGACTTAAAGCAAACTTTTAATATTTAAATACTATATAATTATGAAATCACAAAAAAATTATTTAAAAGCACTTACCTTTTTAATGGTATTGTTTTTATCTTCATGTTCAGATTATTTAGATACAGAACCTATTACAGAAGAAGCAACTTCTTTAAATAACGGAATTGTAATTGAAGATGCAGCAGCTGCAGAATCAAGAATGAATGCGGTTTATGGAACTTTTGGTTCTGGATATTGGCAATTAGACTTTTTATTAGCTGGAGACGGTCAATCTGATAATGCTTACATTGGAGCAGATAATCCTGCAATTTTCCAATATGAAGCTTACCAAATGTTATCTACTAATTCTCAAATGAGAGGCGATTGGAATGATATTTATAATAACATAAATACATGTAATATTGTTATAAATTATGTTGATCAGGCATCAGATTTAAGTCAAACACGTAAAGATGAAATGGTTGGAGAAGCATCTTTAATTAGAGCTTTAAACCATTTTCAAGCTGCTCAATTATGGGGAGATTGTCCTATAGCAACTACAGCTATTTTTTCAATTTCAAGTAGTAATTTTGAAGAGGCTTTTAATGAATTATTTCCAGTAAGAAAACCTATAGCTGAAGTTTACGACCAAATTATTTATGACTGTTTAGTTGCTATCGAGAAAGCTCCTGATGGTTCTAATAAATTTAAAGCAAACAAAATGGGAGCTAAAGCACTTTTGGCTAAAGTGTATGCAACAATGCCAAATCCTGATTGGAATAAAACAATTCAATATTGTGATGAAGTAATTGGGGGAGGTTATACACTAATGCCAACATTTGATCACCTTTTTGATAGTGCTCACGAAGGTAATAATGAATCTATTTGGGAAGTTAATGGAGATGGTTGGGGAAGTCCAATTGGTGCTTGGAATACATTTATGTTCTTAGGAACTGATTGGAAAAAATTTAATGCTCCTTCACACAATTTGGTTCAAGCATTTATAAACAACGGAGATACTCAAAGAAGAGCTTCAACGATTACTACTGATAATGTTGGTTGGGCAGATAATTATTGGTCTTCAACAAATTATCCTTTTGCTTATAAAATGAGAGATACTAATGGAAATCAAAATTTCTATATTGCTCGTTTAGCCGATATTTTATTATTAAAAGCTGAGGCTTTAGCTAGTTTAGGAGATGTTTCAGGTGCTATGGCATTAGTGAATCAAGTAAGAACTAGAGCAGGAATTTCTACAATTACCGCTACTGATCAAGTAGAAGCAATTAATAAAGTACTTGAAGAAAGATTGATGGAATTAGCTTTTGAAGGTGATCGTTGGTTTGATTTAAAGAGAATGGGTAAAGCCGTTGAAATTTTATCTCAACAAAGAGATGGAAATGGAGTGGTTATTCCAACAGCTTCAAATATTAATCAAAATCGTCTTTTGTGGCCTATTCCACAAGATAAATTAGATGCCAACCCATTGCTAACGCAAAATCCTGGGTACTAATTTTTGATATTTTTAATCCATTAATGAAAACTCTTTTTGAGAAACTATCCAAATTGAAGTTTTCATTAGTGGATTTTATATTATTTTATCATAATCAAGCTATGTTTAGTTAAGATTATAAGCTATTGAATAAGAGAGAAAACTTCATGTAAATATTTTATTTACATTGAATTAATTATCATATAATGAAAAAAAATCTAGTATTGTTTTCGTGCATTTTATTGATTGCTTTTTTAGTTTCATGTTCTGGGCAATCAGCTATTTTTGAAAAAGAAGGTAATGTTGAAGTTTGGATTACAAAAGCTGATGAATCAGTAAAATTGCAAAGACAAGAAATAAATTTAAGATTCAATACCAGTGATAATACCTATCCTAGTATTGAAATTGATCCTTCTAAAACCTTTCAGAGTATTGACGGTTTTGGATATACTTTAACGGGTGGTAGTGTAGAAGTTATCAATAAATTAGCCCCTGAGAAAAGAAAGCAATTGCTACAAGAACTTTTTGGAAATTCAGTCAATTCCATTACAGTTAGTTATTTAAGATTGAGTATTGGCGCCTCTGATTTAGATGGAACTGTTTTTTCATATGATGATGTTCCTGCAGGAGAAACGGATATTACATTGTCAAAATTTAGTTTGGAAGCTAACAATGATTTAATCAAAATGTTACAAGATATTTTAGCAATAAATCCAAACATTAAAATTATCGCAACACCTTGGTCGCCACCCATTTGGATGAAAGACAACAATAGCAGTATTGGTGGAAAATTACAACCGAAATATTATAGCGTTTATGCGCAGTATTTTGTAAAGTACATCCAACAAATGCAATTGAAAGGAATTACTATTGATGCAATTACGCCTCAAAACGAACCTTTGCATCCAGGTAATAATCCGAGTTTAAGCATGACGGCTTCTGAACAAACCGATTTTATCAAAAATCATTTGGGTCCTGCTTTCAAAAATGCGAAAATCAAAGCAAAGATTATTGCTTACGATCACAATTGCAACAAGCCAGAATATCCTTTGGAAGTTTTAAATGATCCAATGGCAAATCCTTTTGTTGACGGATCTGCTTTTCATCTTTACGAAGGCGATATTTCGGCATTAAGTGTTGTTCATAATACTCATCCTAATAAAAATTTGTACTTCACCGAGCAATGGACAGGTTCTGAAGGTACTTTTTCAGGCGATTTAATTTGGCATACTAAAAATGTTATTATTGGTTCCATGCTCAATTGGAGTAAAATTGCATTAGAATGGAATGTAGCTAATGATAGCAATTTTGAGCCTCATACGCCAGGTGGTTGTACACAATGTAAAGGCGCATTAACTATTGAAAATAGTGAGACTTATAAAAGAAATGTAGGCTATTATATTATTGCGCAAGCTTCAAAGTTTGTTCCAATGAATTCAGTACGAATAGCTTCAAATCAGTTACCAAATTTACCTAACGTAACGTTTAAAACACCAACAGGAAAAACAGTTATTATTGTTTTAAATGAAAATACTTCAACGGAAAATTTTAATATAAAAATAAACGGAAAATGGGTTACAACTTCTCTTGACGGAGCAACAGTTGCAACTTATGTTTTTTAACAAAATAAGATCATGAATAAAATAATGATTTTACTTTTTAGTGCTTTGATGGCAATAGGTTGTTCATCATCTAAAGAAACTAATACAAGTAACCCTAATACAATAGAAGTCTATACTTCTGCAAATGGAACCAATCTGAGATTATCGAAATCAAATAATCAATATACGGTTAAGGAAGTAAATCAACCTTTAGAAACGCAAACTTGTGTTTTTGTTAATCCAAATAAAGAATTTCAAACATTTCTAGGAATTGGAGGAGCAATTACAGATGCTTCAGCAGAAGTATTTGCTAAACTTTCACCAGAAAAGCAACAAGAGTTTTTAAATGCATATTTCAGTGAAAAAGATGGAATTGGATATTCTGTTCTTAGAACAAATATGAATAGCTGCGATTTCAGTTCGGCAAGTTATACCTATGTACAAGATGGTGATAAAGATTTGAATTCTTTTGATATTTCTATCGATAAGAGATTCAAAATTCCAATGCTTAAAAAAGCAATGAATTTAATAGGTTCTAAAGCTTCATTTTATATCAGTCCGTGGTCGCCACCAGCTTTTATGAAAGACAGCAATAATATGTTACGAGGCGGAAAGTTATTGCCTCAATATTATCAATCTTGGGCTAATTATTATGTGAAATATATTGATGCTCTTCAAAAAGAAGGTTTGCCAGTTTGGGGATTAACCGTTCAAAACGAACCTATGGCGACTCAAATTTGGGAATCGTGTATATATACTGCAGAAGAAGAGCGAGATTTTTTGAAAAATTACTTAGGACCAACACTTAAAAAAGCGGGTTTTGGAGATAAAAAAATCACTATTTGGGATCATAACAGAGATTTAATAACGCAAAGAGCAAGTACAGTTTTAGATGATAAAGAAGCGAGTAAATATGTTTGGGGTGTTGGATTTCATTGGTATGAAAACTGGAGTGGAGGAGAACAAATGTATCAAAATGTTGGTATTGTAAACGAAATGTATCCTGATAAAAACATATTTTTCACAGAAGGTTGTGTTGAAAAATTTGATGCTGCTAAATATCATTTATGGGTTAATGGAGAACGTTACGGAAAATCTATGATTAACGATTTCAATAATGGAACTGTGGGTTGGACTGATTGGAATATTTTATTAGACGAAAATGGTGGTCCTAATCACGTAAAGAATTTCTGTTTTGCACCAGTTCATGCGGATTTACAAACAGGTGAATTAATTTATACACCTTCATATTATTTTATTGGTCATTTTTCAAAATTCATTAAAAAAGGTGCGAAACGTATAAGTAGTTCGGCAAGTAGAAGTGGTTTATTGACAACTTCATTTTTAAATCCTGACGGCAAAATGGTTACAGTTGTTATGAATGAAAGTGACAAACAAGTCAATTACCTTTTATGTGTAGGTACTAAAGCCACTGAAATTATTATTTTACCAAAAGCAATTCAAACCATTATTCATTAAAATGAAAAAAATAGCCCTAATATTTGTTTTACTGTTTTGTTTTACTTCAATTTATTCTCAACAAAACGAGATAGATAGAAAAGTAAAAGAATTATTACAAAAGATGACTTTGGAAGAAAAGATAGGTCAACTTAATCAATATTCTGGAGATAGTGAAGCAACAGGTCCAATTACAATAAATCCAAATAAACAAAGCGAAATTAAAAACGGACAGTTAGGCTCTATGCTTAATGTTAAATCTGTTGAACATACTCAACAATTTCAAGAGCTTGCTATGCAATCGCGTTTAAAAATTCCATTACTTTTTGGTTTAGATGTAGTTCATGGATATAAAACAACTTTTCCTATTCCTTTGGCAGAAGCGGCAAGTTGGGATTTAGAGGCTATTGAATTAAGTGCACGAGTTGCTGCGGTTGAAACATCTGCTTCAGGTATACATTGGACATTTGCACCAATGGTTGATATCAGTAGAGATCCAAGATGGGGTAGAGTAATGGAAGGAGCAGGAGAGGATACTTATTTGGGTTCAAAAATAGCGTATGCGCGTGTTAAAGGTTTTCAAGGAAATAATATTGGGGATACTGACGCAGTTATGGCATGCGTAAAACATTTTGCTGCTTATGGAGCTGCGGTTGGAGGAAGAGATTATAATTCTGTAGATATGAGTTATAGAATGCTATGGGAAACTTATTTACCTCCTTTTAAAGCCGCTTTGGATGCCGGAGCAGCTACTTTTATGAATTCATTCAACGATTTAAACGGAATTCCTGCTACAGGAAATACCTACTTACAAAGAGACATTTTAAAAGGAAAATGGAACTTTAAAGGTTTTGTAGTTTCAGATTGGGGTTCTATTGGTGAGATGATTGCTCACGGATATTCTAAAGATAGTAAGGAAGCTGCTTTTCAAGCAATAACAGCAGGTTCGGATATGGACATGGAAAGTAATGCATATCGTAACAATTTAGCAGAGTTAGTTAAGGAGAATAAAATCTCAATTGATGTTATCGATGATGCGGTGAGACGTATTTTATATAAAAAATTTGAATTAGGCTTATTCGATGATCCTTTTAAATTTTCAAATCCTGAACGTCAAAAAGCAGCTCTTACTAATCTTGAACATACTAAAGCAGCAAGAGAAGTTGCTTCAAAAAGTATCGTATTATTAAAGAATGACAAAAACATATTACCGCTTTCTAAAGATACCAAAACCATTGCTTTTATTGGTCCAATGGTAAAACCTAAGCGAATCAATCATGGCTTTTGGGCTATTAATTTAAAAGATGTTGATTCTACTTATATTGTTTCGCAATGGGAAGGTTTGCAACGAAAAGTAGGTAAAAATACAAAACTACTTTACGCAAAAGGATGTTCCGTAGAAGGTACTGATAAATCGGGTTTTAAAGAAGCTATTGCAGTAGCTAAAAAAGCAGATGTGGTGATTCTTAGTATTGGTGAAGCTTTCAATATGAGTGGTGAAGCTAAAAGTAGAAGTACTATTCAACTGCCTGGAGTTCAGGAAGATTTAATCAAAGAATTGCAAATAACAGGTAAACCTATTGTTATTCTTATAAATGCAGGACGTCCGTTAGTATTTAATTGGACAGCAGAAAATATGCCTACCATTGTTTATACGTGGTGGTTGGGTTCTGAAGCTGGAAATGCTATTGCCGATGTTCTTTTTGGGGATTATAACCCATCTGGGAAATTACCAATGACTTTTCCAAGAACTGAAGGTCAAATCCCAATTTATTACAATCATTTCAATACGGGAAGACCATCAATTAATGAAGATAAAGTTTATAAATCAACTTATATAGATTTACCAAATTCACCTCAGTTTCCGTTTGGTTTTGGATTGAGTTATACAACTTTTCAATATTCAGATTTAAAATTGTCTACTCAAAAAATTAAAAGTTCCGAAACTATTGAAGTAACTTTCAAACTTACGAATTCTGGAAAATTTGAAGGAGAAGAAGTAGTTCAGTTGTATCTTCGTGACAAAGTTGGTTGTGTGGTGCGACCAATAAAAGAATTAAAAGATTTCGAAAAAGTAAAGTTAGCTGTAGGAGAAACTAAAACTATTACATTTATTATAGATAAAAGCAAACTTTCTTTTTATAACGATAAACTTGAATACATTACAGAAGCTGGTGAATTTGATTTGATGATTGGTTCCTCTTCTGAAGATATTCGATTAATAAGTAATTTTGAATTAGTACAATAAATGAAATTAAAATATAGCCTTATCGTTTTATTGCTTTCCACAGTAATAGCAAAAGCGCAAACTTCTGTAGCTTCCATTTTTTCGGATAATATGGTGCTACAACGCAATGCAAAAATTCCAGTTTGGGGATTAGATAAACCAAACCAAACGGTTACGGTAAAGTTTCATCATCAAACTAAAAAAGTTAAAACCAATAAAGATGGTAAATGGACGGTTTATTTGAATAATGAATCTACTGGCGGACCTTATGTTTTGACTATTCAAGGAAGCAGTCTAATCACAATCAGCAACATTTTAGTGGGAGATGTTTGGCTTTGTTCTGGACAATCCAATATGGAATGGACGGTTGAACAGTCAAATAATGCAAAGAATGAAATCGCAGAGGCAAATTTTCCTACGATTCGTCATATTAATATTCCTAACGAAATCAATTCGATTCCAAGTTCGAGTTTTAAAAATACCACTTGGCAAGTTTGTTCACCTAATACAGTAGCCGAATTTACAGCTGTTGGTTATTTTTATGCCAAAGAAATAACGCAAAAATTAAATATTCCTATAGGTTTAATTAATGCTACTTGGGGCGGAACCAATATTGAAACTTGGATTAGCAGAGAAGGTTTTGAAAGCAGCGATGAATTCAAAGAAATGATTGCTCAAATGCCAAAAGTAAATATCGATTCGTTGTTAGAAAGCAAAATGATATTGGCTAAAAAAAGAATTGAAGCCATTCAAAAAACAAAATTTACAACAGATAAAGTTCCTTTTTACAGAGATTTGAATTTTGAAGATAGCCAATGGTTAACGTTGAACCAACCGCAACCTTGGGAAGAACAAATTCTTGGCAATTTTGACGGCGTGGTTTGGCTTAGAAAACACTTTACATTAACGGAAAAAGTGAAATCAGCGGTTTTAGAAATTCCTGCAATTGATGATAATGATGAAACCTATGTAAATGGTGTAAAAGTTGGAAAAACTAACGGTTGGGACGCTAAAAGAAGTTATATTATTCCAACAGAAATTCTGAACGTTGGTGATAATATAATTGCCGTTAGAATTACTGATACAGGTGCTGGCGGAGGTATGCATGGCGATAGTAAAGCTTTAAAAATTATAACAGATAAAGAAGAAATTCCTTTAAGTGGTGATTGGAAATTTCAAGTAGAATCTATTTTAGATAATGTTAACCAAAACGAATTTCCGTCGTTGTGTTACAATGCAATGATCAATCCGCTTATTCCTTTTGCTTTTAAAGGTGTCATTTGGTATCAAGGAGAAAGTAATGAACCAAGAGCATATCAATACAAAAAAGCGTTTCCATTGTTGATTGAAGATTGGCGCAAAAAATTCAATTCTGATTTTCCGTTTTATTTTGTTCAATTGGCAAGTTTTGCAACAAAAGGAAATAGTAACGAAGGTTGTGCTTGGGCTGAAATTAGAGAAGCGCAAACCAATACTTTAAAACTGAAAAATACTGGAATGATTGTTACGACTGATTTGGTTACTAATCCGTATGATATTCATCCAACTAATAAACAAGATGTTGGAAAACGTTTGGCGGCTGTAGCTTTACACAATACATACAATCAGAAATCGGTTAGTTTTTTGGGACCAACCTTCAAATCATTTGAAAATAAAGACGGAAAAGCAATTTTGACTTTTGACAATGTAGGTTCGGGATTAATGACAATCGATAAATATGGTTATATAAAAGGTTTTGAAGTTGCCGGAGCAGATAAAGTTTTTCGTTTTGCAAAAGCTGTTATAGAAGACAATAAAGTTGTTTTAACTTGTGATAAAGTAAATCATGTTGTTGCAGTTCGATTTGGTTGGATGGGCGATGCATCAGAATGTAATCTATTTAATCAAGAAGGATTTCCAGCTGCTCCATTTAGAACCGATGATTGGAAATTAAGTACAGAATCTGTGAAATATATAATCAAGTAAATCCATAGTAAATGAAAAAAGTAACATTAATATTTTTTGTGATAATAAACACTTTTTACGGACAAACTGAGTCAAGGAGTTTTATTAAAGATAAAATATGTAATGATTTTTCTTTGAATTACATTTTATCTAAACCTCAAAATACCAATGATTTAAAACCATTAATTGTTTTTTTACATGGATCAGGAGAAAGAGGAACAGATTTGAATAAACTAAGTATTCATGGACCACTAAATTATATTAAAACGAATAAACTTGATGCATATATTTTAGTTCCTCAATGTCCTCAAGATAAATATTGGGATTCAGAACAATTATTTTTATTAATTCAAAAGATAATTCAAGAAAATAAAATTAATAGTTCAAAAATATATTTAACTGGTTTAAGTATGGGAGCGTGGGGTGCATGGAATTTAGTTTTTGAACACCCAGATTTATTTGCTGCAATGGTTCCAATTGCAGGATTTGTTGATAGGGTACCAATGGTTGAAAATTGTAAAATTAAAAACATCCCAATAAGGATTTATCATGGTCAACAAGATGATGTGGTAAGTGTAAATTATGCTATTGCCATTTATGATAAATTAAAAGACTGCCATAACGATATAAAATTAGAAATTTTTGAAGATGCTAATCATGATAGTTGGACACGAGTTTATAATAATCCCGAAATTTATGAATGGATGTTACAACAGGATAAGAATAAAAACAATTCAAAAGAATAATAGACATAACTCAATCTTATACTCTATAAATATTAAATTTTGATGTGTTAAACGTACTATTTGTTTTTTTCTTTTAATTAAAATGTTAAAATTGCTAGTAAAGTTTGTTTTTTAATTAAATTTTATGTTAAATTTGGTTTATTAATCACAAAAAACGATTGCCTATATAGTAAAAATACTTTTAGAACCCGACTTTAATTGACTAAAAGGTATTATTATGGCTAATCTTGTACTTCCTGATGCAGTTTTGGTGAAGAATTATTTAAGCGGAGATGAGTCTGCTTTGGCTTCATTGATTGAAAGACATCAATCCAAAATCTTCGGATTTATTTATTCTAAAGTGAACGATAGAGATTTATCCGACGATATTTTTCAAGACACCTTTATCAAAGTAATTAAAACACTAAAATCACAATCGTATAACGAAGAAGGAAAATTTTTGCCTTGGGTAATGCGTATTGCTCATAATTTGGTAGTAGACCATTTTAGGAAAGCAAAGAAAATGCCCTTTCAACGAGAGACAGAAGAATATTCTATCTTCAACTACATGACAGATAATAGTTTGAATATTGAAGGACAAATTATATCTGAACAAGTAGAAACCGATTTAGCTAAGTTATTAGATGAACTTCCGCAAGATCAAAAAGAAGTTTTAATAATGCGTATGTATCAAGATCTAAGTTTTAAGGAAATAGCTGATTTAACAGGTGTTAGTATTAATACAGCCTTAGGTAGAATGCGATACGCTTTGTTGAATTTGAGAAAAATAATAGAAAAAAATCAAATTGTTTTAACTAATTAATACTAAAAGTAAAGTTTTTTCGTTGTTTATTTATAAACTAAATTGTAATAAATGACAAAACTTTACTCTAAAAACAAATTAGCGAATCTAGACATGAAACCTAAAAAAGAAACGATTTCGTTTTTACTCAATTATTCAAAAGCATTGAGTATTCACAAAGTAGGAAATTCAAGTTTTGAAATCATCGCTAATTAAGGAAAATGCCTCAAAGAGATTTGAGGCATTTTTTATTTTCGTAAAATTTTTTCCATTGTTTTTCCTTTAGCTAATTCGTCAATTAGTTTGTCCAAATAACGTACTTTTTTCATTAATGGATCCTCAATTTCTTCAATTCTATAACCACAAATAACACCTGTAATTTTAGAAACGTTTTCGTTTAATTTTGGTGCTTGCTCAAAAAAAGTTTCAAAATCTACTTTTGTGTCTATTTGGTTTTGAAGTTTTTCTAGTGTGTAACCCGTTAACCAACAAATAATTTCATCGACTTCCACTTTCGTGCGATTCTTTTTCTCAGCCTTGTTTATGTAATGTGGGTAAACACCAGCAAAGATCATATGATTTATGCTTCTTGATGCCATTTATTTTTTAATTTCATTAATAACACTTTTTCTTCCAATTGTTCTCGTAATAATA
Source organism: Flavobacterium sp. UBA6195 (assembly GCF_002422095.1). Classification (GTDB taxonomy): domain Bacteria; phylum Bacteroidota; class Bacteroidia; order Flavobacteriales; family Flavobacteriaceae; genus Flavobacterium. Next base: position 25,371 of record NZ_DITB01000103.1, on the reverse strand, counting down.
TCTTTTTCTAAATTCCAGCCACGCGCTGGAGAATACTCACGTCCGTACCAAATAATTTGTAAGTGTAAGTCGTTCCAACATTCTTTAGGAAAAATTCTTTTGGCATCTTTCTCGGTTTGTTGTACGTTTTTACCATTGGTTAATCCCCAACGATACATCAATCGATGAATATGTGTATCTACAGGAAAAGCCGGAACTCCAAAAGCTTGACTCATGACTACACTCGCCGTTTTGTGCCCTACAGCTGGTAAGGCTTCTAAAGCTTCAAAACTTTGTGGTACTTCGCCATTATATTTTTCAATTAAAATTTCGGATAAACCGTGAATTCCTTTCGATTTCATAGGCGATAATCCGCACGGGCGAATGATTTCTTTAATTTCTTCTACACTCATTTTTAGCATATCAAACGGATTATCTGCTTTCGCAAATAAAATTGGCGTAATTTGATTTACGCGAACATCAGTACATTGTGCAGAAAGTAACACGGCAATCAGTAGAGTGTAGGGATCTTTATGGTCTAACGGAATTGGAATTTCAGGATATAATTCATTTAACGTATTTATAACAAATGTTACCTTCTCGCTTTTGGTCATTTTTAACTAAATTTGATTCGTAAAGTTATAAAGTAATAGCGCAATATCAAAATTCATTTTTAAAGATGAGTTTTTAACCTTTTAAACTATAAATAAATGACAACATTAAAAGCAGGAGATAAAGCCCCTAATTTTTCAGGATTAGACCAAAATGGAGCTACTCATACATTAGCTGATTACAAAGGAAAAAAACTAGTAGTCTTCTTTTATCCAAAGGCAAGTACGCCAGGTTGTACAGCAGAAGCTTGCGATTTAAGAGATAATTATGCTCGTTTTCAAGCGAATAATTATGCTTTGTTAGGCGTAAGTGCTGATAGTGCGAAAGCGCAAGCGAAGTTTATTGAAAAATATGAGTTACCTTTCCCGTTGTTAGCCGATGAAGATAAATCAGTGATTCAAGCTTTTGGCGTTTGGGGACCAAAGAAATTCATGGGTAAAGAATATGATGGAATTCACAGAACCACTTTTGTAATTGATGAAAACGGAATTATCGAAGAAGTAATTTCGGATGTAAAAACAAAAGCACATGCTGCTCAGATTTTAAAATAATAAAAAACCATTCGCCAAGGCGAATGGTTTTTTTAAACAAACTAAACCAATTAATTGCTGTATTAGAAAGCGTATTTGTTTTCGCTAATAATTTTTGCAGCAATTTTTTCACGAAGTGCTACCACATTTGGCATATTCGTATATTTTGTAAATCGTTTTAATCCCATTAACATCATACGTTGTTCGTCGCCTTCAGCAAAAGAAACGATTCCTTCTTTTCCTTTTTGGTTTACGATATCTACTGCATGATATAAGTATAATTTTGCCATAGCAATTTGCTCCTGAACTTTATCTTCGCCTTCTTTTTTAGCTAATTTCTCTGTTCTAAGAATAGTACTTTCAGCCATGTAAATTTCGATTAAGATATCAGAAGCCGCCATTAATAATTGTTGGTGTGATTCTAATTCTGCTCCGTATTTTTGAACTGCAGCACCCGCAACCATTAAGAATACTTTTTTCAATTTAGCAATCATTTCCTTTTCTTCAGCAAATAATTCTGAATAATCTGGAACATCGAATGATGGAATTCCCATTAACTCTTCAGCTACAGCCATCGCTGGACCTAATAAATCAACGTGACCTTTCATTGCTTTTTTAACTAACATACCAACTGATAACATTCTGTTGATTTCGTTAGTTCCTTCGTAAATTCTAGCGATACGAGCATCTCTCCAAGCACTTTCCATAGGAGCGTCTTCTGAGAATCCCATTCCACCAAAAATTTGAATTCCTTCATCTGTACATGCTTGAACATCTTCAGAAACGGCTACTTTCAAGATAGAACATTCGATTGCGAATTCTTCAACACCTTTTAATTCTGCTTCTTGGTGCGAGTTTCCTTCGCTTACTCTAATATTAATTCTGTTTTCAATATCTGCAGCCGCTCTATACGTTGCACTTTCACCAGCATATGCATTAGTTGTCATTTCAGCAATTTTAGCTTGAATTGCTCCAAAACTTGAAATAGGAGTTTTAAACTGAACTCTTTCGTTAGCATATTGAACAGCTCCAGAAATTGTTCTTCTTTGTGCTTCTAAACAAGCAGCAGCTAATTTAATACGTCCAACATTTAAAGCATTCATGGCAATTTTAAAACCTTCACCACGTCCAGCCAACATGTTTTCAACTGGAACTTTTGTTTCGTTAAAGAAAACTTGACGCGTTGAAGAGGAACGAATTCCTAATTTGTGTTCTTCATCTCCTAACGAGATTCCGTTTGATGGATCATTTTCAACGATGAAACCCGTGATGTTTTTGTCATCTTCAATTCGAGCAAAAACGATGAATACATTACAGAAACCTGCATTTGAAATCCACATTTTTCCTCCAGTGATTTTATAATGTGTTCCATCTTCAGAAAGAACTGCTTTTGTTTTTCCTGAATTTGCATCAGATCCTGCTCCTGGTTCTGTTAAACAGTAAGCTCCAAACCATTCGCCAGAGGCTAATTTTGGTACATATTTTTGTTTTTGTTCTTCTGTTCCGTATAACGTAATTGGCATTGTTCCAATTCCAGTGTGCGCTCCAAAAGCAGTTGAAAACGAACCTGTTGCTCCCGAAATATAATCACAAACCAAAACAGTATTGATGAATCCCATTTCCATACCACCGTAAGCAGCTGGAACCGCAACGCTTAAATAACCAAGTTCACCCGCTTTACGCATTACTTCTTCTGTAAGTGCATAATCTTTCTTTTCGAAACGCTCTTTGTTTGGCCATAATTCTTTGTCTACGAATTCGATTACCGAATCACGCATCATAATTTGTTCTTCATTGAAGTCTTCTGGTGTGAAGATGTCTTCGCATTTTGTTTCTTTTACAAGGAATTGTCCTCCTCTGATGATATCTGACATAATTAGCCCCCTATCCCCCAAAGGGGAAACCTATTAGGGGTCAATAGGGTTTAAATTTTACAATATAATTTTTTTTATAGTATTTCAGTATAATGTATAACCACAATCCATATTCCCCCTTTGGGAGTTAGGGGGCTTTACTTCAAAAATTCAAAAATTCCTGCAGCACCTTGACCTGTTCCAACACACATTGAAACGATTCCGTATTTGCTGTTTCTCAAGCGCATTTCGTCAAACAATTGAACGGATAATTTAGCTCCAGTACAACCCAGTGGGTGACCCAAAGCGATAGCTCCACCATTAACATTTACGATTTCAGGATTTAAACCTAATTCTCTCACAACTGCTAATGATTGTGCTGCGAAAGCTTCGTTTAATTCAATTAAATCGATTTGATCTTGTTTTAGTCCCGCTTGTTTTAATGCTTTTGGAATAGCAGTAACTGGTCCAATACCCATGATTCTTGGTTCTACTCCTGAAGCAGCGTAGCTAACCATTCTTGCAATTGGTTCTAAGTTTAATTCTTTTACCATTTCTTCGCTCATGATTAAAACGAAAGCCGCTCCATCACTCATTTGTGAAGAGTTTCCAGCGGTAACCGAACCATCAGCAGCGAATACTGGTCGTAATCCTGTTAAAGCTTCTACTGAAGTTCCAGCTCTTGGACCTTCGTCTTTATTCACTACATAAGATTTGGTTTCTTTTTTACCGTTTTCATTGATAAATGTTTGTTCTACAGTTATAGGAACAATTTGTTTATCAAATTTGCCTTCTGCTTGTGCTTTTAACGCTTTTATATGTGATTGATAAGCAAACTCATCTTGATCAGCACGAGAAACGTTAAATTGTTTTGCAACTGCTTCAGCCGTTAATCCCATTCCCCAATAATAATCTTCGTGACCTGCAGCAGCCACTTTGTAATCTGGTGTTGGTTTGTAACCTCCCATTGGAATGTAACTCATGCTTTCTGCACCACCAGCAATGATACAATCTGCCATTCCTGATTGAATTTTAGCTGTTGCCATTGCGATAGTTTCTACACCAGAAGCACAATATCTGTTTACTGTAACTCCAGGAACATCGGTAATTTTTAATCCCATTAAAGAAATTAAACGACCAACGTTTAAACCTTGTTCAGCTTCTGGCATGGCATTTCCTACCATCACGTCATCAATACGTGTTTTGTCGAAATCAGGCAACTCTTTCATCATGTGTTCGATGGTTTCTGCTGCTAATTCGTCAGGTCTTTTGAATCGGAATAATCCTTTTGGAGCTTTTCCAACTGCTGTTCTATATCCTTTTACTATATATGCTGTTCTCATTTCTTAGTTTCTTAATGGTTTCCCTTTGGTTAACATGTACTGAATTCTTTCTAAAGATTTTCTTTCCCCAGTTAATGATAAAAATGCTTCTCTTTCTAAATCCAATAAATATTGTTCAGAAACTAAAGTTGCTTCTGATAAATCGCCACCAGCCATTACATAAGCCAGTTTGTTAGCAATTTTCTTATCATGTTCAGAAATGTATTTACCAGCTTCCATTTGGTCAGTTCCCACTAAGAACATTCCCAATGCTTGTTTTCCTAATACTTTGATGTCTTTTCTTCTTACTGGTTGCGTATAACCTTGTTCTGCCATTTGTAAAGCCACTTGTTTAGCTGTTGCAATTTGGCGGTCTTTGTTTACCACTACGATATCTCTTCCTTTTTGTAAAACTCCCGTATCAAAACCTTCGTAAGCTGAAGTAGCTACTTTTGCCATACCAACAGTTAAGAAATATTCTTGTAAAACATTCAATTCTACATCGTTTTTACGGAATAAATCAGAAGCTCTTAAAGCCATTTCTTTAGAACCACCACCACCAGGAATTACTCCAACACCAAATTCTACTAATCCGATGTATGTTTCTGCTGCGGCAACAGCTCGGTCAGCGTGCATAGTTAATTCGCAACCGCCACCTAAAGTCATTCCGTGAGGAGCAGCGATAACTGGAATTGCAGAATAACGGCAACGCATCATCGTGTCTTGGAACATTTTGATGGCCATGTTTAATTCGTCATATTCTTGCTCTACAGCCATCATGAAAATCATTCCTAAATTTGCTCCAACAGAGAAATTAGCACCTTGATTTCCAATAACTAAACCATTGTATTCTTTTTCAGCAATGTCAATAGCTTTGTTGATTCCTTGTAAAACACCAGCACCGATAGAATTCATTTTAGAGGTAAATTCTAAGTTGATGATTCCATCACCTAAATCGGTAATGATTGCATCGCTGTTGTTCCATATTTTTTTGCTTTCGCGAATGTTATTTAAGATAATGAAAGCATCCTGACCTGGAATTTTCTCTACTTTTTTGTTTGTGATAGAGTAGAAGTGCGTTGCTCCATCTTTAATAGAATAGAAAGAAGTGTTTCCTGAAGCTAACATATCGGTTACCCAAGAAGCAGGTTGGTAACCTTCCGCTTTCATCAATTCGATTCCTTTTTCAACTCCAATAGCATCCCAAATTTCGAATGGACCGTTTTCCCAACCGAAACCAGCTTTCATAGCATCGTCGATTTTGTAGAACGCGTCTGTGATTTCAGGAATTCTGTTTGAACAATATTGGAACATTGAAGCGAAGTTTTTTCTATAGAAATCTCCTGCTTTGTCTTTTCCTGTAACTAAAACTTTGAATCTGTCGATTGGTTTTTCAATCGTTTTGGTTAATTCTAAAGTTGCGAAAGAAGCTTTTTTATTTGGTCTGTAAGTTAAAGTATCTAAATCTAAAGTTAAGATATCTTTTCCTTCTTTTTTGTAGAAACCTTGTCCGGTTTTGCTTCCTAACCATTTGTTTTCCATCATTTTGTTAACAAATTCAGGAAGTTTGAATAATTCATGTGCTTCGTCGTTTGGACAATTTTCATAAATTCCATTAGCCACGTGAACCAAAGTATCTAAACCAACTACATCAACTGTTCTAAAAGTTGCCGATTTTGGACGACCAATTACTGGTCCAGTTAATTTATCAACTTCTTCAACCGTTAATCCCATTTCTTTTACTTGGTGGAATAAACTTTGAATTCCGAAGATTCCAATTCTATTTCCAATAAAAGCTGGAGTATCTTTAGCAACCACTGAAGTTTTTCCTAAGAATTTTTCACCATAACCATTCAAGAAATCTAATACTTCTTGTGAAGTTTTTGGTCCAGGAATAATTTCAAATAATTTTAAGTAGCGAGCAGGGTTAAAGAAGTGCGTTCCACAGAAATGCTGTTGGAAATCTTCGCTTCTTCCTTCGCTCATAAATTGAATTGGAATACCAGAAGTGTTTGATGTTACTAAAGTTCCTGGTTTTCTATATTTATCAACTTGTTCAAAAACAATTTTCTTGATGTCTAATCTTTCTACAACTACTTCAATAATCCAATCGGCAGTTGCGATTTTTGACATATCATCAGTAGTGTTACCAGTAGAAATTCTTGAAGCAAAACTTGGATGATAAATAGGAGAAGGCTTCGATTTTAAAGCGTTAGCTAAATGATCATTAACTAATCGGTTTCTAACGGCTTTACTTTCAAGAGTTAGTCCTTTTTTCTGTTCGGCTTCGGTTAGTTCGTTTGGAGCGATGTCTAATAGTAAGACTTCGACACCAATATTAGCAAAATGGCAAGCGATACCACTTCCCATAATTCCGGAACCAATAACAGCAACTTTTTTAATATTTCGTTTCATGTTTATAGGTTTGTTGTTTTATTTGTCGTTATAGATCTTTTTGTCTGCAATCAATTCGTTTATGATTTCGGCAACTTCCATAAAGTGTTGTAGTTTTTCTTCACTTATATGTTGCTTTACCGTTTCATTAAAACGAAGTACGGTTTCTTTAGAAAGTTCTCTTTTTTCTTTCCCTTCTTTGGTTAGTTGTATAATTACGCCACGACCATCAGTTGGATTTTTTTTACGAGTAATTAGTCCTCGTTCTTCCATTGATTTTAGTGTTCTAGTTAAGCTTGTAGCTTCCATTCCCATTTTTGGTCCTAAAGTTGTTGATGGTGAACCATTTTCTCTATCAATACTTAAAAGTGCAAAACCTGTTGCCATTGTAGCATTATATTTAGCAGCTTCTTCATTATACATTCGTGCAACTGCTTGCCAAGTTGCTCTAAGTATATAGTCTATTGTTTTATCTTTCATAGAATTACTATCTAAACTTTTTCAAATATAAAAAAAAAATACTATGCACGCATAGTATTTTTTGTGTTTTTTGTAAAATTTAACATTTATATAAAGTAAAGCCCACTATTTGTGGGCTTTAAAAAAATTATCCATATATCTTTTGATATAAATCAGAATATTTTTCTTTGATAATTTTACGTCTTAATTTCATAGTTGGTGTTAAGTGACCTGCATCGATAGACCAAATATCTGGTGTAAGTTCAAAACGTTTTACTTTTTCCCAGTTACCAAATTTTTCGTTACAGTGATCAATTTCTTCTTGAATTCTCTCTATAACTTTTGAATTAGCGCACAATTCTTCATTAGAAGCTCCAACATTTAAATCATGATGGCGATGTGCCCATTCTCTAACAAATTCGAAATTAGGTTGAATAAAAGCGGCTGGCATTTTTTCGCCATCACCAATTACCATAATTTGCTCTATGAAACGAGATTGTTTGAAAGCATTTTCTAAAATCTGAGGAGCTACATATTTTCCACCAGAAGTTTTGAACATTTCTTTTTTACGATCGGTAATTTTTAGGAAACCATCAGAATCGATTTCACCAATATCACCCGTATGGAAATAACCATCTTTTAAAACATCTGCAGTTTGAGTTTCGTCTTTGTAATACCCCATCATTACATTTGGACCTTTACATAAGATTTCGCCATCTTCTGCAATTTTAACTTCAACTCCATTTAAAATTTTTCCAACGGTTCCTACTCTGAACCCACCATTTCTCATGTCGTTTACTGAGATTACAGGAGAAGTTTCAGTTAAACCATAACCTTCCATAACTGGAATATTAGCTGCACAGAAAACTTTTGTTAAACGAGATTGTAACGCAGCACTTCCTGAAACTAATAATTCTAATTCGCCACCTAGACCTTCTTGCCATTTAGAGAAGATTAATTTGCGAGCTATTTTTAATTTGAATTCGTAGAAAGCTCCATTTTGTTTATATGGTTTGTAATCCATACCTAAATTTAAAGCCCAGAAGAAAAGTGCCTTTTTAATTCCTGTTAAATCAGCTCCTTTAGCATAAATTTTGTCGTATACTTTTTCTAATAAACGAGGAACCACAGACATTACGTGAGGTTTTACTTCTTTTAAGTTATCTGAAATTTTCTCAATACTTTCAGCGAAGTAGATAGATATACCATAATATTGGTATAAATAGGTTAACATTCTTTCAAAGATGTGACAAATAGGTAAGAAGCTTAAAGCTCTTGTATCACCTGCTCTTAATGGAACTCTAGGCGCACTCATTAAAACATCGGAAACTATATTTTGATGAGATAACATAACACCTTTAGGTCTTCCTGTTGTTCCAGAAGTATAGATAATTGTTGCTAAATCAGTTGTAGCAACATTATTTTTTCTATCTTCAACTAAATGTTGGTTTGAAGTATCAGCTCCTAATTCTAAGATTTCTTTCCAACTTTTGCATCCTGCAATATCATTATAAGAGAAAACATCTTTTAGTAAAGGTACATTTGCTTTAATACTTTGTAATTTTTCATATACCTCAAAATCAGATACAAAAACATATTGCGATTCTGAATGATTCAAAATGTACTCATAATCTTCAGCAGAAATGGTTGGGTACATTGGAACTGTTTGCGCTCCAGTTTGAAGAACTCCAATATCTGTAATGTGCCATTCCGTCCTGTTATTTGATGAAATGATGGCTATTTTATCATTTTTATTTACTCCTAATCGAAGTAAACCTCTTGAAAGAGCATTGGCTTTATCTAAATACTCTTGAGTGGATGTTTTTATCCACTGTCCGTCGTATTTTGTAACTAAAGCATCCTTTAAATTATACTTTTCTAATTGATGATAAGGAAAGTCAAATAAGCGTGTTATATTATTCATAATTCGCAATTGTTATTTTATGCAAATTATAAAAATAAAATTAATTAAACAATTTTTTAAATAATTGATAATCTATAAGTTAGTATTTTGACAAAAATAAAATACTATGCTTGCCTACTAATTTTAATAAAATTGTGAAAATGTTATAAAAATTATTGAAATTATAGCAAGCAAAATTCCTAAATAGTTCCATTTAGTCATTTTTTCTTTAAAAAGTAAGATTCCCGTTAAACTTCCTAAAATAATTACGCCCATATTCATACCTGCAAATACTGTTGACGGATTTTCGGATAAGGCTTTGTGCGCTTTTAAATAGAATAAAATATTTCCAAAATTTAAAATTCCTAGAGCCAATCCCCAAAGTATATTTTTTGATTCTAACTTTACTTTTTGAACCAGAATTATTCCAATTAGAAATAAAATCGAAATTATAAATGCACCACAAAAAATAATGAATAAGGAAGTTGTAAAACTAAAATCTTTAAAAACGGCAACTTTCTTAAATAGGATGTCAATAATTCCAAATCCTAACAAAACCAATAAAGGATAAACCCAATTATCCGATTTACTTTCTGATTTTTTATTCAAAGTGAAGAATATAGCAGAAAAGCCTACTGTAAAACCAATAATTTTAAGTTGACTAAACGTTTCATTAAATAAAAAGTAAGAAGCGGTTAACGGAATAAACAACGATAATCTTTGGGCAATATCGGTTTTTACAATTCCGACTTCTTTAATGGATTTGGCTTGAATTAAAAATACAATTGGTAATAAAATAGCTAATCCTAAGAAAAGCGTATAAGGAATCGTTTTTTCTTTGAAGGTTAATTCAGGTTGGTAAGTTAAAAAGGTGAGGAGTAAAGCCGAAAAATAATTAAACGTAATAATTTGAAATATATTCAATTGAAATCTTTTGGCTATTTTTAAAAATATCCCAACAGTTACACTACAAATTACGCTTAGAATGACAAACCACATTATTATTTAATTTTACACAATAGTACAAAAAAAGCATCTTAATTAAAAGATGCTTTTTTATAAAGTTTGGATAAATTATTTTTTATTTTCAATCCATTTTCTAGCATTCACAAAAGCTTCTAACCAAGGTGAAACTTCGTCTTTTTGCCCTCTTTCCGGATAATGTGCCCAGTTCCAAGGGAAAGTCGAACGCTCAATGTGTGGCATCATTACCAAATGTCTTCCAGTAGTATCACACATCATAGCCGTGTTGAAATCAGAACCATTTGGATTCGCTGGATAGCCTTCGTAAGCGTATTTCGCTACTATATTATATTTATCTTCTGAATATGGTAATTTGAATTTTCCTTCTCCATGTGAAATCCAAACACCCAAAGTTGTTCCTTCTAACGTTGATAACATAACCGAATTGTTCTTCTGAACCGTTACCGAAGTAAAGCCACTTTCGTGTTTGTTTGAAGTATTGTGGTGCATTTTTCCGTGAACTTCGTGTTCTGGATTGATCAATTCTAATTCCATTAATAACTGACAACCATTACAGATTCCCACTGAAAGTGTGTCCTCGCGTTTGTAGAAGTTTTTCAATGCATTATTGGCTTTTTCGTTGTATAAAAACGCTCCAGCCCAACCTTTAGCCGAACCTAAAACATCCGAATTCGAAAATCCTCCAACTGCTCCGATGAATTGAATATCTTCTAAAGTTTCTCTTCCCGAAATTAAATCGGTCATATGTACATCTTTTACATCAAATCCAGCTAAGAACATTGCATTTGCCATTTCACGTTCAGAATTACTTCCTTTTTCACGAATAATTGCTGCTTTTGGTTTCTCGACTCCGCTCGAAATGACAGGTAATTTACCTGTAAAATGCGATGGGAAAGTGAATTGTAATTTTTGGTTTTTGTAATTTTCAAAACGTGCTTGTGCCATTCCGTTTTTAGATTGTTTTGAATCTAAAAGGAAAGATGTTTTGTACCAAGTATCTCTTAAAGTTGCAATACTGAATGTCAAACTATCTTCACCATTAATAATGGTAAACGCATCGCCATCAATTGCTGAACCAATTTTGAAAATCTCAATATTATGTTGGGCAAAAATTGCTTCCACTTCAGCACTCGCTTGGAAAACAACACCGATATTTTCATTAAATAAAGCTTTAACCGTATCTTTTTCTCCTAATGAAGTCAAATCGATTAATGCTCCTAATTTATCATCTGCAAAACACATTTCTAATAAAGTTGTGATTAAACCACCGCTTCCAATATCATGTCCTGCTTTAATTTTTCTGTCTTTGATTAAATCTTGTAAAACGTTGAATGCTTTTTTGAAGAATTCTGAATTTTGAATCGTTGGAACGTCATTTCCAATTTTATTCAACACCTGAGCAAACGAACTTCCGCCTAATTTAAACGAATCTTGTGATAAGTTGATGTAGTAAATGTTTCCGCCATTTCTTTGTAAAACTGGTTCTACTACTTTAGTAATGTTTGAACAATTTCCAGCTGCTGAAATAATAACCGTTCCTGGCGCAATTACTTCATCATTTGGATATTTTTGTTTCATTGAAAGTGAATCTTTTCCGGTTGGAATATTGATTCCCAATTCAATAGCAAAATCAGAACATCCTTTTACTGCTTCATATAAACGAGCATCTTCCCCTTCATTTTTACAAGCCCACATCCAGTTGGCTGATAAAGAAACCGATTGTAAACCATCTTTCAATGGCGCCCAAACGATATTTGATAACGCTTCAGTAATAGCAGTTCTTGAACCCGCAACAGGATTCACTAAAGCAGAAATAGGTGAGTGTCCAATTGAAGTCGCAATTCCCTCTTTTCCTTTGAAATCTAATGCCATTACACCGACATTGTTTAAAGGTAATTGTAATGGACCCACACATTGTTGTTTTGCTACACGTCCGCCTACACAACGGTCCACTTTGTTGGTTAACCAATCTTTACAAGCTACGGCTTCTAATTGTAAAACCTGACTTAAGTAGCTTCCTATATTTTCTTTTGAATATTCTAAATCTGAATAGTTTGTAGCAACGGTTTTATCCGTCATAATGGTTTTTGGCGAACTTCCGAAGAAATCCTCCAAAGCATAATCCATTGGTTTTACACCTGTAGATTTTGATTCGAATGTAAATCTATGGTCATTCGTAACATCACCCACTTGATACATTGGAGAACGCTCTCTGTCGGCAATTCTTTGTAAAGTTTCAATATCTTTTTCGCCAATTACTAATCCCATTCTTTCTTGCGATTCGTTTCCGATGATTTCTTTAGCAGAAAGTGTAGGGTCGCCAACTGGTAATTTATCTAAATCGATTAATCCTCCGGTTTCTTCCACTAATTCAGAAAGACAATTTAAATGTCCACCCGCACCATGATCGTGAATCGAAACAATTGGATTGTTGTCACTTTCTACCAAACCACGAATGGCGTTAGCAGCACGTTTTTGCATTTCGGGATTCGAACGTTGGATCGCATTTAATTCAATTCCTGAACCAAAAGCTCCTGTATCTGCTGAAGATACTGCAGCACCACCCATTCCAATTCTATAATTTTCTCCACCTAAAATAACGATTTTATCGCCAGTCGTAGGTTTCTTTTTAATCGCTTGATCTAATTTTCCGTAACCAATTCCACCCGCTTGCATGATAACTTTATCATAACCAATTTTACGATTGTTTTCCTCATGTTCGAACGTTAAAATAGAACCTGTAATTAAGGGTTGTCCAAATTTATTTCCAAAATCTGAAGCTCCGTTTGAGGCTTTAATTAAAATATCCATTGGCGTTTGGTACAACCAAGGTCTTTCTTTCATTCCTTTTTCCCATGGACGCGTTTCTTCTAAACGAGAATAAGAAGTCATGTAAACGGCAGTTCCTGCTAAAGGTAACGAACCTTGTCCACCAGCTAAACGGTCACGAATTTCGCCTCCTGAACCGGTTGCAGCTCCATTGAAAGGTTCTACTGTTGTTGGGAAATTATGTGTTTCTGCTTTTAAAGAAAGTACCGAATCAAATTCTTTTTCTTGGTAGAAATCTGGTTTGTCGGCGCTTTTTGGTGCGAATTGGGTTACTTTCGGACCTTTTACAAAAGCTACATTATCTTTATAAGCGGAAACAATATCGTTTGGATTGGTTTCCGATGTTTTCTTAATTAATTTGAATAAAGAAGTTGGTTTTTCTTCGCCATCAATCACAAAGGTTCCATTGAAAATTTTATGACGACAGTGCTCTGAATTCGCTTGTGAGAAAGCAAAAATTTCAGAATCCGTTAATTTTCTTCCTAATTTAGTGGAAAGATTATTCAAATAGTCCACTTCTTCTGGACTTAATGCTAAACCTTCTGATTTATTGTATGCGTCAATATCCTCAATATCTAAAATTGGTTCTGGTTGGATATTAATCGTATATATTTCTTGATTTAACTCCGAATACTTTTGAGACAGCATTGGGTCGAAATCATTAAAATCGGCAGCTACTTTTTCAAATTCCTCAATACGAATGATGCCTGAAATTCCCATATTTTGCGTAATTTCTACAGCATTGGTACTCCAAGGCGTAATCATAGCGGCACGTGGTCCAACAAAAAAATCCGACAATACGGATTTTTCTATTTTATGTGCGTTGCCAAAAAGCCAATTTAATTTGTTGATGTCTTCAGTCGATAATTCGTTTTGCGTTTGAACCGCAAATACGGTGTTGGATTGGTTTCCGAAGAAATGAATCATTGTGTGTTGTTGTTTGTGTGTTGTTGAAAGTGCAAATTTATTCTAAAAAATAGAACAAACAAAATAATATATAGATCAGTTTAAATTAATCAAATGTGGTCCAATTGTAAGCGCCCATATCAGTTGCACCGTTTCTTTGATTGTTTAATATGTCATTGAATGTAGAGTAAGTGTTATCTGCAGTTCCTTTTGCAGCTGAGTTTTCTCCTATAATCAATTTATTGTTTCTAGCATCTTTAAAATCAGGATTATTGTTAGTCGAACTTCTTGCAATTAAGCAAGTATCAAATAAATTGATATTAGAAAAATCATAAAGTTCATTGTTGATAAATTGATTGCTAAAATCGGCAAACTTTATTAATGAGTGATCAAACTTGTAATTAAAATTTTCATTACTTTTTTTCAAAACAATTCCAAAATTGCTAGATGTATGAATAATACAGTTTTTAAAATTGGCTTTAGTCAATGTTGTAGTCGTTGTACCATTATTTTCATTACTCAATAACACTGCGGTTTGATTTGGTGTTGGCCAATAATTAGCAAACGTACAATGAATAAACTCATAACTTCCACCATAACTTCCTGCAAATGAAATTTGGCCACAATTATTAATAACAACATTTCTTCCTTCTATATTTCCATCTCGGGCTAAAATACCCACATTTGAACAATTGTAAATCTGTGTGTTTTCGATATTTAAAGTAGGAGTAGAAGTTTCATCGTTTCCGGTAACTAACATTCCAACAGTTGCATTTTTTATAGTTAAATTTTTAATTTGATTATTTGTGCTTCCTTGTGAAAACCAAATAGTTCCCCATTGACCAGGAACTTCAGAAAAATTAGGTTCTAAACGATCGCCTTCAAAAATAACTTCATTTTCTAAAGCTTCTGTAGTTGAAGGACTACCATTAACTTGAATAGATGCATTATTAGCCACTATTAAACCTGATTCGGCATGGAAATGTACTCTTGCTCCTGCATCTACGACAAGTGTTTTATTCGATGGGACAGCGGCATAACCGTAAACAACATAAGGTTTGGTGTTAGTCCAATGCAATTCGTTTCCATTTGCTGGATGAGTTTCTTCCAAAAATCTACCTCGTATTGAAATAGGATTTCCATCTCCATCGACACCCAAATTTAATTCATCATAAGTATAGGTTTCATCTGGATTTTGAACTCTTCCAGGATAAATAAAATAAGCATCTTGAATTAGAGTAACCAACTCCACTTTTTGATGATTCGGATTGGTTTCATCTCCAAATAAAATTTTATCGGTATATAGAAAATCGGAAGGATTAGCGTCGGCAACCTCGGCAGTAACCGAAACGAAAATATACATACTATCTTTTGCCAAAATTTCAACATTTTCAAACACTTGCCCCGCCATTCCATCTACCATTAAACGGTATTTTGATGCTGTTCCATCTTTTAATCTAAGTGATGGAATTGAAATGTTTTTACTACTTCTATTGTACACTTTCAACGTATAAGTACTCGAGCCAATATTAGTAAAAACAGTGTCCAAATACACCGTATCTTTTGAAAATTCTAAACCACCTGTTTTAGATTCAAATTCAAAATCGTTTCTACAAGAAGTTAATGAAACGGCAAATCCAATTAGTATTAAAAGTAATAAACGACGCATGTAAAGTTAATTTTGGTAAATGTAATTATTAATTTTAAATCTATAAAATCAAAAATGGATTAAAATAACTATTAAAACGTTAAATCTGTTGAAATATTCTATTCGGAATGATTAATTTTACAAAAAATAAAGTTATGATGTTTGATAGAGAAAAAATGTTGCAATTGTGTAACGATTGGAGCAAAAATACTTTAATGAATACCTTAGATATTGTTTATACTGATGCTGGTGAAGATTTCTTAACTGCAACTATGCCAGTAAATCCAAGAGTGCATCAACCAATGGGATTATTACATGGGGGAGCAACAGTTGCTTTAGCAGAAAGTGTAGGAAGTGCCGCTTCTTTAATGTTTGTAAATCCAGAAAAGCAAGAAGTTCGTGGTATCGAAATTTCTGCCAATCACTTGAAAAGTAAAAGAGAAGGAATGGTAACAGCTACGGCAAAAATCATTCATAAAGGTGCAAGTATTCATTTGTGGGAAATTAGAATTGTAGACGAAGACGGAAAGTTAATTTCGCTTTGTAAATTAACCAATATGGTATTATCGAGAAGACAATAATGCAAGTTTTTGAAGAAATACAAGCTTTATTTTCGCAACAAAAATCGTTTGTTTGCTATGTAAAACCTAATGAAAACGTTTGGAATTTACTGGTACAACAAAATGATGAAATTATTGATTTCATCTGTCAAGCCGGATTTGTTTTTATGCCATTTCATAAAGGAAATCAAGTCATAATTCCGTTTGAAGGGAATACCTTTTCACAAGGAAATCTTGAAAATTTAGAGAAAAAATCTACTGAAAATTTCACTTCTGAAAGTAATCAAAAAGAGGCTTTTGAAGATTTAGTTTCAAAAGGAGTTTTGGCTATTCAACAAGGTCAATTTGATAAAGTAGTTTTGTCTCGAAAAATAGTTTTAAAAGAGCAAATTTCAATTATTGAAACCTTTCAGAGCTTGATTTCAACTTATCCAACGGCTTTTCGCTATTTGTTTTTTCATCCTAAAATTGGTTTATGGATGGGAGCTACGCCAGAGCAATTAGTAAAAATCAATCAAAATCAGTTTGAAACGGTGGCTTTAGCAGGAACACAATTGTATTCGGAAAATGTAATTTGGGCCACCAAAGAAATCGAAGAACAACAATTTGTAACGGATTATATTGTAACTAAAGTAAAAGATAAAATAAATAATCTTATTGTTTCTGATGCTAAAACAGTTAAAGCTGGAAATTTAGCGCATTTAAAATCGTTTATTTCGGGTGAATTAACTCCTGATTTTCAAGCGAATGATTTGATAAAAGCGTTACATCCAACACCAGCGGTTTGTGGTTTACCCAAAGTACAAGCCATCGATTTTATTCTGAAAAATGAAGGTTATAATCGAAAATATTACGCGGGATTTTTAGGTGAATACAATAAAGACAATCAAACCGATTTATTCGTAAATTTACGCTGTTTAGAAGTAGAAAATGATGTTGTAACTATTTACGTAGGTTGTGGCATCACAAAAGACAGCAATCCTGAAAAGGAATTTATTGAAACAGAAAACAAATCCATGACCATGAGAAATATTTTAGTTTCCAAAACCTTTTAAACTCTTAAACGATAAACTTATAAACTAAAAATGAAATTAGATATATTAGCTTTTGGAGCGCATCCAGATGATGTAGAATTAGGTTGTAGCGGCACGATTGCCAAAGAAGTTAGCCTTGGAAAGAAAGTCGGGATTATCGATTTAACTCGTGGTGAGTTAGGAACTCGTGGTTCGGTGGAAATTCGTAATTCGGAATCGGCTAAGGCTTCAGAGATTTTAGGAGTTGTGGTGCGTGAGAATTTAGATATGCGTGATGGTTTTTTCGTAAATGATGAAGCACATCAATTGAAAGTAATTGAAATGATTCGCAAATACCAACCTGAAATCGTCTTGTGTAACGCCGTTAAAGATAGACACATTGATCATGGAAAAGGAAGTAAATTAGTTAGCGATGCTTGTTTTCTATCAGGTTTACGCCAAATTAAAACCGAGTTAAATGGCGACGCGCAAGAAGCATGGCGACCAAAAGTAGTGTATCATTACATCCAATGGCAAAATATTGAACCTGATTTTGTAGTAGATATTTCGGAATTTATGGATAAAAAAATGGATTCTGTGTTGGCTTATGGTTCGCAGTTTTATGATCCAAATTCAAAAGAACCGGTTTCACCAATTACTTCAAAAAACTTTTTAGATAGTGTAAAATATCGTGCTCAAGACCTTGGAAGGCTAGTTGGAGTAGAGTATGCAGAAGGTTTTACTACTGAAAGATATTTGGCTGTCAATAGCTTAGGCGATTTGAAATAAAATTGTAGTAAAAAAGTAAAAAAAATCTTTGCAAGATAGAAGTAAACCCCTATATTTGCACTCGCAAAACAAATGGTGATTGTAGCTCAGTTGGTTAGAGCGTCGGATTGTGGTTCCGAAGGTCGCGGGTTCGAGACCCGTCTTTCACCCTTAACATTGGAAAGCTTCGAGGAAACTCGGAGCTTTTTTTATTGTATGTGTTGAAATAGTATCAAATAAAAAAAGCCCTGAATTACAACAAGGCTTTTTTGTTTTTCATAGCAATATTTCCCACGTAATTAGAACGCTAACTTAACAGTTAAATCAAAATCGTCATAAATAACTTTATCACCTAAATCGCTGAAAAAGTTTCCAGATTTATAAGTGATATCATATTTAGTTCTATCTACTTTTAATGTAGTTGTAGCTGAATTTGCAGCAACCGCTAAATCAAATTTAATAGATTCTGTTTTTCCTTTGATTGTTAAATCAGCAGTTACAGCGTAAACGCCATTACCTTTTTCTCCAAGAGATTTGATAACTAAAGTAGCAGTTGGGAATTTTTCAACACCAAAGAAATCATCCGATTTTAAGTGACCATCTAAGTTTGCTTTTCCTTTTCCTTCTAAGTCTGTTGTATTAATAGTAGTCATGTCAACTGTAAAGTTTCCACCTACTAATTTTTTCCCTTTGAAAATTAAAGTTCCTTCTTTTAAAGTAATTGTACCTTCGTGAGAACCTGTTACTTTTTTACCAACCCAGTTGATAGTACTTTTTGAAGCATCAACTTTTTTACTTGTTTGTGCATTAGTTGCAAATGATACGAAAGCTACAAGAGCTAAAGCGATTGATTTGAAATTTTTCATGTTTAAATTGTTTTAAATGTTAAAGGTTATAATTAAATAGTAATAAATAATTCTTGTTTTGGTTTTCTAACTTTTGCATAGTGTTGCGTTGCGTCATCTTCATGACGGTATCCAACAGCTGCTACTAATGAAGCGTTTAATCCTAATGCGTTTAATCCTAAAATTTCATTGTATTTTTCTGGTTCAAAACCTTCCATTGGCGTAACGTCAATTTTTAATTCAGCTGCAGCATTTAAAAGATTTCCTAAAGCTAAATACGTTTGCTTTGAAGTCCAAACTGCTTTTTGCTCCACTGGCAACGGCACAATTTTAGATTTCATAAAGTCAGAATACCCTTTTAAGTCTTCAGTTGAAATGCCTCTAGTTTGTGCAATGTTTTGAACGTATTCGTCAATATGTTTTTCTTGTACATCAACTACATTAGCAAATACCAACAGGTGAGAAGCCTCAACAATTTGTGATTGACCCCAAGAAACTGGCTGTAATTGCGCTCTAACTTCTGGATTTTCGATAATAAATACTTTATATAATTGTAAACCATAAGAAGACGAACTCAATTGGATTGCATCTTTTAAAGTTTCTAAATCTGATGCTGATACTTTTTTGTTAGCATCGAATTTTTTAGTAGCATAACGCCATTTCTGATTTTCTATAAAATTTGTCATAGTAATTTTTGGGTTTTAATTTCTAAATTTTTCAAGCAATTCGTTTAATAATTCTAATTCTGCAACAGTCAAATTGTGAGAAAAAGAGCGCTCGTGAGCTTCCACTAAAGGATCCAACTGCAATAAAAGTTCCAAACCTTTCTCTGTAATGGTAATTTCCATTTTACGGCGATTGATTGGGCAAACTTCTCTAAGCACTAATTCTTTTAATAACAATTTGTCAACTAAACGTGTGGTGTTACTGGTTTTCGCTATCATGCGTTCTT
Source organism: Flavobacterium sp. UBA6195 (assembly GCF_002422095.1). Classification (GTDB taxonomy): domain Bacteria; phylum Bacteroidota; class Bacteroidia; order Flavobacteriales; family Flavobacteriaceae; genus Flavobacterium. Next base: position 5,814 of record NZ_DITB01000103.1, on the reverse strand, counting down.
GTATCATACACATGTTAGCAGGCTTTCCTTTCTGACCTCTTAAGATGCGTAACACATTAAATTGTTCAGGGGAAAGGTCAAATGGCTTTAATATCTCATTAAACTTTTCCGAAATGACATTTTGAGTGTACATTACATTCAGTAATGTTTTCTTCTCTAGTGCCAATGGCGAGTTAGGTTTTATGATTTCTTCTATTCTCATTTGATGTTGTAAAATTTGTATGTACAAATGTAGTTAACTATTTTATTTGTATGTACAAATGTTTGATAAATTTTTGTTAAAGTTTTAAAATTGCATTTTTTGATAGTACTTTTGGGAAAAAAAGATACAATGACAAACTTAGATCAAAATACATGGTGGAACCAGTTTTTGCAAGATGAAAACGGTGTTATATTAGATGTTCGTACCGAAGACGAATTTAACGATGGGTATATTCCAGGTGCTATTAATATTGATATCTATAAAGGACAAGGTTTTATCTATAGAGTAGAGGAGTTAGACAAATCGAAAAACTATTATGTGTATTGCGCGGCTGGTGTACGTAGTGCCAATGCTTGTAACGCCATGGAACAATTAGGTTTTGAGAATACCTTTAACTTAGTAGGTGGATTTTCTAATTGGGAAGGACCAACAGAATAAAAAGAAATCCGCTGATGAGCGGATTTTTTTTGGAATTGAATATAATCCTAATCTGATTTGGCAAAAGTTACCTGTATTGAATGAAGTTCTTTTTGAATTCTTGAATTTCGTTATAATCTGATATATTCAAAATATCGATTAAATTTAAAAAGTGTAATTTACCTTGTTTAGAGTATTCAATCAATGTGTCCTTAACATTTAAGATGTCATGTTCAAAAACTTGTTGAAAGTTATATTTAAATTTTTCATTATTATGAAGAATTATTTCAATGAAATTCGTTGTTCCGTTTTTAACGCTACCATCTGGATCAACATATCCAGATATTTCTAATTGACCATAATAATCACCTCCGTTGATTTCTATTTTCTTTATTGAATCTATTAAAAATGTCTTATTGCCTGCTATTATTTTGTCACTATATAATTCTAGGTAACCATCAAACTTTCCAATAATTGGTTTTTTTCTCAAAAAAAATGTCAGTTTCAGTAGAAATAAAATAAATATTGCAATAACAACGCATCCCAATATTAATTCTTTAAAAAAAGTTAATTGATTTTCATCTGTAAATGATGAAATAGTCCAATAAATTAATATAAGTAAAAACATTAGTGCTAGCAAAGTGTCCACTTTTGTAAAGTGATATTTTTTTGTCTTTGTAAATATTTTGAATTTATTCATTTCGAGTCTTAAATTATGTGATTCTACGCTAGTTTTATCATCAAAATGTCAGATGCACTGCAAAGTATCTTTCTCCAAAAACACTAAAAAATCTTACAATTTCACCCAACAAAAAATCCGCTCTTCAGCGGATTCTCTTATGTTAATCGTTTTAATTTATTTTTATCTAACAGTGTAATCTTTTTACCCGTTAATTCAATATAATCTGATTTATTTAACTCAGATAACAATCGAATACAACTTTCAGTTGCGGTTCCAATCATTCCCGCTAATTCTTCTCTAGATAGTTGGATACGTAAGCTACCATCTTCGTTTTTACCAAAGGTATCTTCTAAGTAAATTAAAGTTTCGGCTAAACGTTGGCGAACCGTTTTTAGTGCCATGTTTACCATGTGATCATCGGCTCCTTTTAAATCATCGCAAATAGTGCGCATCACATTCATTGAAAACTGATTGTTTTGCGTAAAGAATTGCATGACTTCGCTACGAGGAATAAAACAAACTTCCATATCTTCTAAAGCAACAGCACTTAAATTAGCAGGTTCGTCACTAATCATCGAACGTTGGCCTAATAATTCGCCTGGTTTTACCAATTTTACAATTTGGTCTTTTCCGTTATCGCTTAATTTAGACAATTTACAAACGCCATCTTTGATGCAGTAAATACCATTAGTTACTTCTCCTTCTTCAAAGATAGGTTCCCCTTTTTTTATAGTGTAAGATGTTTTGCATTCGGCCATACGAATTAATTCATCTTTATTTAAGGCTTTTAATGAACTAAATTGCCTCACAATACACTGTTCGCATTTACCCATAGTAAGATTTTGTTTAATGTGTTTACAAAATTACAAAAATGTATGACAATTATCATATTTTGATTTATATTTATAAAAGAACTTTGTCACAGGTAAAATGAGCAAATTATATGGACACAGAAAATTGTTTCCATTGTGGTAATGAAATAGTAAAAAAAGACGAGATTGTATTTGACGAAAAGAAGTTTTGTTGCAATGGTTGTAAAACCGTATACGAAATTTTTAGTCAAAACGACTTAACGTGTTATTATGATTTTCAGGCAGCACCCGGCGCCACTCCACAAGACATTCAGGGCAAATATGACTTTTTAGACAATGAAGAAATTGTTACTAAATTATTGGAATTCCAAGAGCGTACAACACACATTGTTTCACTCTACATTCCTCATATACATTGTAGTTCGTGTATTTGGATTCTGGAAAATTTACAAAAACTTCAATCAGGAATAAACGCTTCGCAAGTTAATTTTGGCGAAAAGAAAGTCCGAATTACGTTTAATCCCGAACAAACTTCTTTAAAAGATATCGTCTATTTATTGAGTTCGATAGGTTACGAACCTTATATTTCATTAGAAAATTTTGATGAAGGCAAGAAAAAAATCGACCGAACTTTAATCTATAAAATAGGAGTAGCGTTTTTCTGTTTTGGAAACATCATGCTGCTTTCGTTTCCCGAATATTTTGAAGTAGAAGAATATTGGATTGACCAATACCGCGGATTTTTCCGTTGGTTGATTTTCGGATTGTCGCTTCCTACATTTATTTATTCGGCTTCTGGATATTACGTTTCCGCTTGGAAAAGTATGAAATCAGGCTTGTTGAATATTGATATTCCAATTGCTTTAGGAATTGTGGTGATGTTTGTAAGAAGTACGGTAGATATCGTTTTCGATTACGGACAAGGATTCTTCGATAGTATGGCTGGGTTGATTTTCTTTATGTTATTAGGAAAATTATTTCAGAAGAAAACTTACGATTTCCTTTCGTTTGAGCGCGATTATAAATCGTATTTTCCAATTGCAATTACAAAGGTTTTACCAAATGGAGAAGAAGAATCGGTTCAAGTATATGATATTCAAAAAGGAGACAGATTATTAATTCGAAATCAAGAGTTAATTCCAGTAGATGGGATTTTAATTTCCGAAAAAGCATCTATCGATTATAGTTTCGTAACAGGTGAAGCTGTTCCAATTGAGAAAAAATCAGGCGATAAAGTCTTCGCTGGTGGAAAACAAATGGGAAAAGTAATCGAAATGGAAGTATTGTTTTCGGTTTCCCAAAGTTATTTAACCCAATTATGGAGTAACGATGTCTTCCAAAAAAGAGTAGAGCAACAACACAAAAATATAACAGATAGAATCAGTCGTTATTTCACGCCAGCTTTATTGGCTTTAGCGGTCGTTTCCTTTACTTATTGGATTTTCATAGATGTTCAAACCGCTTTTAATGTTTTCACTGCGATTTTGATTGTGGCGTGCCCGTGTGCTTTGGCATTAACGGCTCCGTTTACATTAGGAAACGTGTTGCGAATTCTAGGCAAGCGAAAATTATATTTGAAGAATGCTTTAGTTGTAGAACAATTGGCTAAAGTAGATACGATTGTTTTCGATAAAACAGGTACGATTACAACCAATAAAAAAACAGCAATTACTTACGAAGGAACCGAATTAAATGCTTCCGAATTAAGACTATTGAAAAACGTTTTACGTGGTTCGAATCATCCATTAAGTAGAAGATTATACGATTTTATTCCAAATCAAGAAAAAGTAGAAACTTCAAGTTTTGAAGAAATTATTGGAAAAGGAATTTTCGCTGAAATCGAAGGAAATACCATAAAATTAGGTTCGTCACAATTTCTAAAAACCATGACCGAAAACACGCATAAGAAAACCAAAGTGCATGTGGAAATTAATGGCGTTTACAAAGGAAGTTACGTCTTCAATAATCAATACAGAAAAGGTTTAGAGGAATTGTTCGCTGATTTGGCTAAACATTACAATTTGGTGGTTCTATCGGGTGATAATGATGGTGAAAAGAGAATTTTAGAAAAAATGTTGCCAGCGAAAACTACTTTAGTTTTCAATCAAAAACCCGAGCAAAAACTACAATACATTGAACAATTACAAAAAGAAGGCAAAAATGTCATGATGGTAGGGGATGGGTTAAATGATGCTGGCGCATTAGCGCAAAGTAACTTGGGATTATCTATTTCTGAAAATGTAAATGTGTTCTCTCCCGCGTGTGATGGGATTTTAGATGCAACACAATTCGATAAAATTGCTTTTTTTATGCAATATTCTAAGAATGCAATGAAGACGATTTATATGAGTTTTGGACTTTCTTTATTATATAATGTTGTAGGACTAAGTTATGCCGTAACTGGAGCTTTAGATCCTATTGTAGCAGCTATTATAATGCCGCTCAGTACAATAACAATTGTAAGTTTTGTAACAATTCTTACAAATTTGTATGCTGGAAAGAAATAAATTTATTAAATTTAAGAAAATTTTAATACATGATAAAAATCATGTTTTATAAAAACGAGTGGAAGTAACTTTGTTAACACAATTTAAGGTATGAGTGTCATTTATTTATTAATCACAATTAGTATAGTAGTAGCGATTGTCTTTTTAGGTGCTTTTATAAAAGCAGTTAAAAGTGGACAGTACGATGATGACTATACACCATCGGTCAGAATGTTATTTGATGATGAAATAGTGAAAAAAGAAAATCCTAACAAATTAATACAAACAGAAAAACAAAAATCAATCTAATTATGGAGAAGCAACAATTTTATTACGACAACAAAATTGTAAGGAATTTCCTCTACGCTAGTATAGTCTTTGGTGTAGTGGGGATGTTAGTGGGGCTTATTTTAGCTTTCCTATTTTTGTTTCCAAACTTAACCAGCGGCATATCGTTTTTAAGTTTTGGACGCTTAAGACCTTTACACACCAATGCAGTTATTTTTGCCTTCGTTGGAAACGCAATGTTTGCAGGTATTTATTACTCAATGCAGCGTTTATTAAAAGCAAGAATGTTTAGCGACCTTTTGAGTAAAATTCATTTTTGGGGTTGGCAGTTAATTATAGTTGCTGCAGCCATCACTTTACCATTAGGTTATTCCACTTCTAAAGAATATGCTGAATTAGAATGGCCAATCGATATTGCAATTGCACTTATTTGGGTAGTTTTTGGTATCAACATGATTGGAACCATTATTAAAAGAAGAGAACGTCATATTTATGTGGCTATTTGGTTTTACATTGCAACATTTGTAACAGTTGCGGTACTTCACATCTTTAACAGTTTAGAACTACCTGTTTCGTTATCAGGAATGAAATCATATTCAATTTATGCAGGTGTTCAAGATGCTTTAGTACAATGGTGGTACGGACACAATGCGGTAGCATTCTTCTTAACTACACCATTTTTAGGAATGATGTATTACTTCGTACCTAAAGTAGCAAATCGTCCTGTATATTCTTATAGATTATCAATTATCCACTTTTGGTCGTTAATCTTCATTTACATTTGGGCTGGACCTCACCACTTATTATATACTGCTTTACCTGACTGGGCTCAGAATTTAGGAGTTGTTTTCTCTGTGATGTTGATTGCCCCATCTTGGGGAGGTATGATTAATGGTTTATTAACCTTAAGAGGTGTTTGGGATAAAG
>NZ_DITB01000057.1 GCF_002422095.1 Flavobacterium sp. UBA6195 | reverse complement strand
TCTATTTTACATAATGTATATTATAGTTCAAACACTTTATCAACTAATTTAAAACCAATTAGTTATGAAGTTTAACCCAATACCCTTAAATGTCGGGTTAATAGATTCTTTAACTATTTATCTACCATTAGATAAAATTCAGGTTATTGATGAGCGTTTAATTTCAGAATATCAGGTTTATTATCCTGAAACTGGCGAAATTATCGAAGATTTAAACCCGCCAAAGCCAATTTTAATCAAAGATAATGGCATTAATTTTCGTTTTAATCGTGTCGTATTTCCGCCAAATATAATCAAAAAAGAAACTACAGAACTAATACGTTTAACATTGACCTCAAAAATGTTATTCGGTAGATACTTTGAAGGCATCAATATTGACAATTTACAAATGATTGTCGATTATATCAATACTCGTCAAATCATACATTTTGACCTTGATACTGCATTAAATTCTATATGTAATGATATAGACATTTGTATAAATTACAACCTTGATTTTGAACCATATAAACAAAGTTTACAATATCTCAAAAAAATGGTTAAGGCTTCAAAACAACATGAAGTTACACTATATCCACGTAAAGAAACATTTAAAAATGACAAAAATTATGGTATCGAATTCAGCAATAGAGATTCTGCGAAAATTGGCTCTCCCTTCTGTAAGTTTTACAACAAAACAGAAGAATTGCTTACCAATTCTGCTTATTTTTATAACAAGTATTTATTTCCTCAATTACGTTACGGTTTATCTATTGACAATATTATTAGGAAAGAAATCACTATAAAAAACAATGCTGTAAAACAAAATTTACGCAAAAAGAAACTTGTAAATCCTGAAAATCAATTATCAACTTTAAAAGATATTCTTTCAATATCACAACTTGAACTAACTACAATTTGTAACGTTCAGCTAAAATATTATTATGAAAAAAAGCAATTTTCAGTTTCTTCTGATTTAAGTCCTACTGACAAAATTATTAGTTATTATATGCATAAACTCGTAGAACTAGGTGCAGATAAATTAACACTTCAAGAACCCTTAACTTTATTTGATTGTAAAGTACAAAAAGCCCTTTCTAAAAAGAAAATTTTAAGCTTAATCGATATTACATTCGATACAGAATATTTAACAAAACAATTAGAACAAAATTCTATTACTAACCAATTCATAAAAATGCAAAATTTATGGTAATTAAATTTCCTAATGTGGGGGTTACTGATACCCCCACCCCAGTTAAAAAAAACTTTAACCAAAGCACAAAAAAATGAGTACAAAAAAAGCAAAAAAAGACAGGGGTTTAATTGTAAGTCATTCCGCAAAATCCCAAAAAATTACTGATTATGTTTATGTCCTTTCTAACGGTCAAGAACTAACATTCAAAAACAAAGAATTTCCAGTAAAAGAACCACGAATAGAAAACAACGGACAATTATTAATTTTTTAAAACAAATAGAGGGGTCGCACCCCCTCTATTCTAACCTAAAAACTTCCATGTTATGGCAACAATTTCAGAATTTAGAATTTTAACATACAAAGACATTAAGACTTTGTTAGACGTTACAGATGACAGAACCGCAAAAAAGTACTTACAAGATATTAAACAAAGTACTGGCGCTCCAAAAGTCCTATTTTGTCATTTTAAAAAGTATTTCAAAATAGCATAAATACTACATATTCTATACAAAAATACTACATAAAAGGTACAATTCAATAATTGTGCCTTTTTTCATTTCTCACATTTGCCTTATAAATTTTTAATTAAATAAAAAATAGTATGAACATTATTGAAACCACAGGCGTTGCAGATGCTAAAGCGGAATTACAAAAAGGGATTGAAAGTTTAGCTTTCTTTTCTGATAAGACCGTAGACGAAATCGGCGACGAATTGATTAGTATTCAAGTCGAAAGAAACGGCGGTTCTAATCTTGAAATCACACAGGGTTTTGTAAGTTTAAAAAGATTCCTATTAGCTTCAACTTTCGGAGATGACGCTATTGGTTCTTTTCCTGCTACAAATCCTGAAAGCTTCAAAACAGTTGCAGTTATTGAATTAACTGAAATGGGAGCATTAGTTATGGGTCCAAATGACAAGTTAAAACTTGCTTTGAAAAATCTTAACCCTATGAAAAAATACATTTTTGACGGTATTGAAAGTCCAGTTACTTCTGATGATGTCTACATGTATGAAGAAAAAAGCATTGCGGACGAACAAACAAACTACGATGTCAATGTAAGAAATTTTGATATTGCTATTATCGATGATGATGCAACTATTACAGAATTAAATTTTACACACGATAACGGAGTAGTAACTAAACATTCAATGCGTGAAATTAGAGCAATTTCACAAGACATTGACCCAGTTGCATACGTTCGTAATGACGGTAAAGTTTTACCAAATTTTGTTGGTTTTATTCAATTACCATTGAAAGGTATTGTAAATATCAACGTGAGAAAAAATGAAGGCAGTGTAGTTAAATTCTTTATGCGTAAAGATGTTGAATTACTTGCTATGGGTTTAATCAAATAATCTTTATTTAAGAAATGGGATTTTTCAAAAAAATTGGCGGTTTCGTAAAGAAAGCAACAAAACAAATCAGTTTTAAAAACTTGGTTAAAGTTGGTGCAGCGTTCGACCCCACAGGTATTGTAAGCGGTATGCAAGCAAGCCATGAAGCACAAAAGCAAGAAAAAGCACAAGCACAAGCAGACGCACAAGCACAAGCAGAATACAATGCTACATTACAACGTGCAAACGTTGGTATCAAGGATATTGCTAACGGTGCATTAGGCGGTGCGCTTACAGGTGCTGGTAATGTTCTTGCTGGAACTCCACAAGCTGGTCAAATTGGTTCAACTTTAGTAGATAATACTGCTAACGCTTGGTTGAAAAAAAATTGGTTAAAACTTGTAGGCGGTATTTTAGGTACAGTTACTGTTGTTTTTGTTTTCGTAAAAATGTTAGGTTCAAAAAGACCTACTTACCGCAGAAGATAATGAAAGCAGTAATAGGATTGACTGGCATCGGCTTTGTTGAAGGTGTCAGTCAAGTTCCAACCGACGGAACTCCAATGATTGAGGTCGGTAAATTACTAATTCAATTAGTAATCGGTGTGGTAACATTGTTCAAAATGTTAAAAAAACCAAAAGCACCACAAGAGCAAAAAGAAGTATTATCTAATCAAAACACACAAGAGTAATGGCTGGACAAAGTAGAATTTCAACAGATAGATTTGGTAACCCTTATCAGTTAATTGGCTGTAAAGACAAAAAAGGTACAGGATTTTCAAGCGGTTATGTTGAATTAGGCGGTAAACTTTATAAAGTTGAACCATCACAGGCACAAAAAGACGGAGTTGAATTTTGGGTTAAAATTACATTAGTAAAGAAAAAACCCTCTCACTCTTCAATGTAGAACATAAAGTATCGTAACAATACCCTGAGAGTTATTACGATACTTTTTAAAACACTTTTATTATTATGAAAGGATTTTTAAACGGATTACGATTTGCGTTGAAATATGGCGCATATTTAACTGTTATTTTCGACATTATCGGTTACTCTATTGAGCAATTTGAAAAAATCGAAAACAAACAAAACAAGGAAGTCAACAATGATAAGTAGTAAATTCACAAAATTACTATCTCAAGCACAAATTGACAAAGTAATAGAAGTTTGTAATGATTTGGATATTAACCCTAACTGGTTACTTGCCGTTATGTACTTTGAAAGTGGTAAAACATTTAGTCCTTCAAAAACCAATAGCATTGGTTCTGTCGGTCTTATTCAATTTACAAGGGATAAAGCTGGTGTAAACTACAAAACTATTAACGGTAAACGTTACTTACTTTCTGATTTGGCAAAAATGTCATTTTCAGAACAAATGAACGTAGTTAAGGAATACTACAGAGAAGTCATAAGAACTACTAAAAAAGTTCCTGAAAGTTTTGTAGATACTTATTTGGTAACATTTTTTCCGCTTGCTGTCGGTAAAGATGATGACTTTATTTTTCAGACTAAAGGTTTAAGCGCATCACTAATTGCTAAACAAAATCCAATCTTTGCAAAAGACGGTGTAGTAAAAAAGAAATATGTTATTGACATGTTTAAAAAGTGGTACGGTTCAATTTTCTCTGAAATCGATGTAAAAAAAAAAGTTCTAACGCAGTGTCCACATTGCAAAAAATATTTTTAAAAATGAAAGAATTTTGGACAAAACACAAAACTAAAATCATTATTGGTTTAGTTGGTTTAGTTTCTATTACTGGCGCATTTTTCTTGTATAAAAAATACAAAAAATAATGTACAAAAAGAAAATCACAAAAAAAGCCACTACTCCATTTAATTGGAAAAAGTGGCTTTATATTATTATAGGCATTATTTTATTCTTCCCTTTGGCTCGTTTCATTATTCGCCAGTATAATAAATTCAAAGGTTTAGAAACTGAAATAGATGCAGAAAATCAACAAAACCAAAACAATGTAAATTATATTCAAAATCAAAATCCAGTTATTGCACAAAACAAAGCCGACAAAATTACTACTCGTAAAGATGTTCAAAGTGCAGCTAAACAATTGGCGCATGATTTGGGTACAAAATACAGCGACAAGAATTCTTGGTGGAGCTGGTTAGACCCACGAGGTTGGACAGAGAATGACAAAAAAGTAGCTGACACACTTTTGTATCAACGTTACAATTTTCATCATTTAAAACGACTTTATAATGAAGTTTATACCAATAATAGAGTTTTAACAGATGATATATTCGCTTTATTAGATGAATCTGAACTTAAAAGAGTACAAGCTAAATTAACTATAAATTAATATCATGAGTAAGAGATTAGTACAATTAAGCTATGAAACATTAAAGTATTTACCTAAATTAGATTTTAGTCAAAAGACTTTTAAATTAATGGCGATCAACAGAAACAAAAAAATTGTTTTCGTTGAACTTACTAAATTTGAATTGGTTTATTTAGAAAAACAAGTTTACACTATTCATAGTGCTATTCTTCCAGATGACTTATTTGTATTGGCTATTTTCAACGAAAAAAATCAATTGCATCAATTTAACACTGAAAGTTTGTTTTTCACAAATTTAAGTTTAAAAGAAGTGTATTTTTACGGTAAAGAAATGCACGATTTGGATTGGTTGTATGAGGGCGATTTTAGAAAAAAAGATAGTTATTTTTACATAATTCCATAAAATTTAAAAATTTATGTATATTTGTCGATGAAACGGTGTTAGTCGCACCTCTCAAAATAGAGTTCAGATATATGCAAGCCTTTAATTTTATATACAATCCACAATAAAGAACCTATACGAGAAATTGTATAGGTTTTCCTTTTTCTACTCTATCAAGCCTCCAGCGTTAAGCAAAATGATAATTTTGTAGCTGGTTCGTGACAGGCAAAATAAAAAAAAACAGCCGATAGGCGTTCCTTAAATAAATTAAAAATTGTCCTTTTTAATTTATTTCCGCAAAGGAGCCCGGTAGGCGATTGCTAATTTTAATTTAAATTATTATGAAAATTTATTCTTTTATTTTTATTTTTCTAACTTCATTTTCATTTTCGCAAACTTCTGTTAAAAATGAAAAAATTTCTTTTTCAGAATATGACAATTTAAAGTATATTCAGTCATTAGATGAAGACTTTGTTTTTACTGAAAACATTGTTAGATACTATGAGAAAAATAGTTCTACCTCTTATTCTCTTTCAAACTTTACTATTGGTAATAAAACCGTTACTATTATAATTTATCCTACTTCAACAATTGAATATATTATTAATAATAACATTGCTAATATTGAGTACACAACTACAGGAACTTTAAAAATTAACGGTTCAAACAAATTTTTAACTATATCATCATGCAACGTTGAAGATTGTACATACTGGATTTACGTTAATAAAGATGAAGTTTATAAAGCAACTGCAAAAGTAAATTAATAAAAAAAGCGAATAGTTCATCGGTGTTAGTCGCACCTCCCTATTCGCTGTATATAATTCAGATATATGAGTGCAAATATAATACATTTTTCTAACTATACAATTTTACATGTTGTATATTATAATTCAATTTGATAATAATAAAAAAGGTTAAAAATACTCTACAAAACGTTTGTGTAAAAGCATAAGAAAGATTAAGTTTGCAGTCCCTTATTACATAATTATGGAAAACAAACAAGCCCTTAAATTAATCGAAAAGATTCAAAAAGAATTATTCAAAGATAATTTTGAAGTTTTAGAAATTGTAACCGATTTAAAAAAACTTAGAGAAATAACTTTAGATTTAAATAATCCATTTGTAACTAAAGCTTTACGATTGGCATATCAGCATTTAGAAAATAATAATGGATTTTTTATTGGAATTCCTGATGATGAACCTGTTGATAGCAAAGACGCTCAAGTTGAAACAAACATTTCGGTTGAAAATAATGTAGAAAGCTTCAATTATTTCCTTTCACTATTAACTGATTTGGATAAGAAAAACAATATATTAGATTTAAAAGAATATAATAAAGCATTTTTAGCTTATTAATTTATAATTCTATTTTACATAATATAAAATCGGTAAGTAAATTTACCGATTTTTTTGTTTTTCTTAACGTTATTATCTCTTCAAACTAACTAATTTTGATTAAAATTTAAAGCCAATGTCTAGAACTAAAAAATCAAAAGTTAAATTACTTCATCAATATTATAAATATACAGGATTTTATTCCTTTATTTGGCAAGGTATCAAAGGTGCTATTTTGCCTACAGCTATTGTTGTAGCCCTTCTTTTTTATGTTAATTATAAGGTTATTAATCTTAATGAAGCTTTAATTTACATCACCCAAAATTTTAGTGATTTGTTTATTTTTGGAATTTTTCTTGCTTCAGAAAGTGTTTTAGGATTAATTCCACCCGATATTTTTATTGCTTGGACGAAAAATACAGAAAATCCTCTACTCTACTTGACTATTTTAGCCTTTTTATCTTATTTAGGTGGTGTAATTGCTTATTTTATGGGAATGGCGATTGTAGCTATTCCTTCAGTTAATAAGCGTTTGTATGGTAAAATGTCTAAGCATATTATTAACATGCAAAAATGGGGAGGCTTTTTAATTGCTGTTGGAGCTTTATTGCCTTTGCCTTTTGCAATAGCTTGCCTAGCAGCAGGAATGATTAACTATTCTAGAAGACATTTCTTTATGTTTGGTTTACTTCGTTTCTTTCGTTTTGCTATTTACGGATTTGTAATTTATTCTGCTTTATCATGATAAAATCTTTTCGCTCTATTGCTTTGTTAGAAGGAATTTCAACTCTAGCGTTGTATTTTTTTGCTATGCCAATGAAATACATGGCTAACGATCCTATATATGTGAAAAATATTGGAATGGCTCATGGGATACTTTTTATGTTGTATATTGCTTTTGCAATTCTGCTAAAGAATGAACAAAAATGGGACACTAAAACATTTGTAATTATTTGTTTGGCATCTATTTTTCCTTTTGGAACCTTTTATATTGAAAAAAAATACCTTCAAACTACCTAATGAAAATCTTTAACTGGGCATACGATATTTTTAAAAGTTTCGATTTTAGCGATGCGATTTCTTCTTATTTGAATTTAGCCATCAATATTGTTGTTCTAATAGTTGTTGCTTATATTTTAGACTATCTTTTCAAAAAGCTCTTTATTATTTTCTTGGCAATTGTTGCAGCAAAAACAAAATCTTCTTTTGATGATTTTTTAGTTGCAAACAAAACAGCTAAATATTTAGCCCATCTTGTTCCCTTATTGTTTATATATAAAACTGTTCCTGTAATTTTGAACAATTTTACCTATTGGGAATACATTTTTGAAAAAGGAGTTAAAATTTACATCATTATCCTATCGCTATGGATTACTAGAAGTATTTTTAATTCACTTCGTGATTACTTAAAACAAAAGCCTCGTTTTAGTGACAAGCCGATTGATAGTTACATTCAAGTAATCATGTTGTTTTTGTGGTTGTTTGGAATTATTTCTTTTGTATTAATTCTTTTCGACGTAAGTAAAACTACATTATTAACCACTTTTGGTTCTATTTCTGCAATTATTATCTTAATTTTTAGAGATACCATTTTAGGATTTGTAGCGAGTATTTCCGTTTCAGTAAATGACATGGTGCATATTGGCGACTGGATTACTATGGAAAAATTTGGAGCTGATGGAGATGTTGTTGAAATTAATTTGGCAACTGTAAAAGTTCGAAATTTTGACAATACTACCACTACGATTCCAACGTACAGTTTAATATCGGATAGTTTCAAAAACTGGCGTGGAATGTTGGATTCTGATGGAAGAAGAATTAAACGTCACATTTTGATTAAAGCGAATTCTGTGAGATTCATTCAATCTGAAGAATTAGAAAAATTCAAAAAAATTCAACATTTAACTTCCTACATCGAACATCGTCAAGCGGATATCGACAAATACAACTCGAATAATGGAATTGATAAAAGTGTTATTGTAAATGGAAGAAATTTAACCAATTTAGGTTTGTTTCGAAAATATATTAATCAGTATATTTTATCACATCCTGGAATTAACAAAGACATGAGTTTAATGGTACGTCATTTACAACCCACAGAAAAAGGAATTCCATTAGAAATTTATTGCTTTTCAAAAGATAAAACTTGGTTAAACTACGAACATATCATGGCCGATATTTTTGATCATATTATTGCTTCTATGCCTTATTTTGATTTAGAAGTATTTGAATTTATCAGTTCACCAAGTAAACAAAGTAATTAACAACTGATTCTTAATAACTTAAAGTATCCTTCAAGAAATTGGAGGTTATTTTTTTTAACTTTAATTCAAACAAATTCACTTTATCATGAAAACGAAAGACGAATCACTTTTAGAAATTAGAGGTGGTAGTATAGGTATTATTACTGAACAATCGAGTTCTGAAGAAAAGTTTCAAAATCAGACATTGCGACCTATTTTGAAATTCCAAAATGAATTGTTTATTGAAGTTTTTAGAAATTACGCCATGAAACAAAAAGGCGTATATTTTACACTTTATCCAGAGAAAAAAGAAAATTTTATTGAAAACGCCATCCAACGCGATATCAAATTTCGAAATTCATTAAAAGGAATAGTTTTCGGAATGTTTACTGTTTCCGAATACAAAGAATACACCCAAAATTCATCCAATTTAAACAAACGTATGATGAATTTATTGATTGAACGTTTAAAAAGTCAAATTCAGATAATTTAATTTGGCAATGAGACAATTAGTCAATGTGCCAATGGAAAGAAAATAATTGACACATCGGCACATTCAAAAATTGGCTAATTATATAAAGATTCTCCATTCAAATCCGTGCTCAATACTTCGCTCATATAATCGAAGAATGGTCGCATAACTTGAAAAGTCGCTAAAACTTCTTCTTGAAAATTAGGAGCCAAAACCTCTTTGTCCGAAAATCTACGAGTTAGTAAATATTGTTTTTTACGAATTAAATCAATGGCAGGATGCGTTTTATCGAAACCTTTTGGGGCAGTTTTTAACTCCTCGCCTTTTAGTTCGCCAAAGAATTTTTTGAACTTTTCATCAGCAACAATCGTTCTGATTTCTTCATCATCCATTTCAAATTCTTTACGAATGCGATGCAAATCAACTGCATTAGGTTCCCAAAAGCCGCCACCTACAAAACTTCCTCCAGGCTCAATATGCAAATAGTAACCGCCACGAAGCATTGGTTTTGTTCGGGTGAACCCAACACTGAAATGATTTTTATAAGGTGATTTATCCTTCGAAAAACGCACATCGCGATAAATTCTAAAAATCTGAATACGCTCAATACTATCCATTTTTCCCAACTGCTCACCTACCGATGTAAAAAACGTCTTGGCTAACTTTTGTTCGGTTTCAAAGGCTTTTTTATTTGCCGCAAACCAATCGCGGTCGTTGTTTTCTTTAAGTTTTGTTAGAAATTCTAAAGTTGATTTTTGTAGCATATTTTTAATTTTTAAACACATAGATATATAGTTTTCATAGTTTTGTCTTTAGACGTGTTACTTGACATAGAAAATAAAGTTCTATGTGTAAATAAAATGCTTAAAACTAACTCTAAGGTACAATATTTTTAATTTTCTATGTGCCTATGTGTTTCAATAACAATTATTTTTTCAAACGGTCTTCAATAAATTCTATTTGAGTTTTACCATGTGGTTTTGGTTTTCCATCTTCGCCTAAGTTTACCATCGTAATATTATCAATAGAGATAATGGTTTCTCTAGTCATCATATTTCGAACTTCACTTTTTAAAACTAAAGAAGTTTTTCCAAATTTAACCACATCAATTCCAATTTCAACAATATCACCTTGTTTGGCCGAGTTCATAAAATTTATTTCACTCATGTATTTGGTTACTACACGTGAATTTTCTAATTGAACAATCGAATACAAAGCAGCTTCTTCGTCAATCCATGCCAACATTTTACCACCAAATAAGGTTCCGTTGGCATTCAAATCTTCGGGTTTTACCCATTTTCTGGTGTGAAATCGCATCTTGAATTTTTATTTTAAAGGTAAGGAAATACATTTATAAAAATAAATTTCAATTAATTCTTTTATTAATAATGGTATTACTTTTCTCTATTTTTCAAAACCTCCACAACATCATTTAATTGAAAACCTTTCGCTTGCAATAAAATCAAATAGTGAAAGAATAAATCGGCACTTTCGGATAAGAACAAATCATTATTGTTGTCTTTGGCTTCAATTACCACTTCAACGGCTTCTTCTCCTACTTTTTGTGCTATTTTATTAATGCCTTTTGCGAATAATGAGGCTACATAACTCTTTTCAGCATCGGCATTTTCTTTACGTTTTGCAATAGTATTCTCTAATTTCGATAAAAAACCAAATTCTTGATTATTAGCTTCTTGCCAACACGTATCTAAACCTGTGTGACAAGTTGCACCAGCAGGTTTTACTTTTACTAAAAGTGTATCGTTATCGCAATCTTCTTTGATGGAAATTAGTTCTAAGAAGTTGCCACTCTCCTCACCTTTTGTCCACAATCGGTTTTTAGTTCGACTGAAAAAAGTTACTTTTTTTGTTGCTAATGTTTGGTCTAAAGCTTCTTGATTCATGTAGCCTAACATTAAAACATTTTTAGTTTCGTTATCTTGAATGATGGCTGGGATTAGGTTGTCTGGGGTTTTATTAAAATTTATTTTCATGTTTAGTTATTTTTTTGACCACATAGAAACATAGCTTTTATATTTAAAATTGTTAGTCGTTGTACTTTTCAGAGGTTTCATAGCTATGTTTTAATGCAATGCTATAATTAACTCTCAAAAACGATTTTCTATGTTTCTATGTGGTTTGATCTTTATTCTTATTATAATCTTATCGAGATATTTTGATTTTTTAAAAACTGTTTCAATTCAGGGATTTCGATTTCTTGATAGTGAAAAACACTAGCTGCTAATGCGGCATCGGCTTTTCCGTTGATGAATGTTTCTGCGAAATGTTCCCTAGTTCCCGCACCACCAGAAGCGATGATGGGAATGTTTACGATTTCAGATAATTTGGCTAAAGCATCATTAGCAAAACCGTTTTTGGTTCCGTCGTTATTCATAGAGGTAAATAAAATTTCTCCAGCACCACGTTGCTCAACTTCTTTTGCCCAGTCGAATAAATTTAAGTCCGTAGGTACTTTTCCGCCAACTAAATGAACCATCCAATCGCCATAAATTTTTTTCGCATCGATAGCTACAACAACGCATTGACTTCCATATTTTGCAGCAATTTCATTGATTAAATCTGGGTTCTTAACTGCTGATGAGTTA
The DNA here is from genome assembly GCF_002422095.1 of Flavobacterium sp. UBA6195. GTDB lineage: Bacteria > Bacteroidota > Bacteroidia > Flavobacteriales > Flavobacteriaceae > Flavobacterium. The sequence goes on along the minus strand of NZ_DITB01000057.1, from coordinate 14,081 downwards.
ATCGAAATTTTATCCGCGCCATTGCGCAGCAAAACATCTACATCCGCAACGGAAGAAATACCACCACCAACAGTAAACGGAATATTAATTGCAGTAGCCACTTTTCGAACCAAATCGATTAAAGTAGCACGACGTTCTTCTGTTGCGGAGATGTCTAGAAAAACAAGTTCGTCAGCACCTGTTTCAGCGTATTTTTTTGCCAATTCCACTGGATCACCTGCATCTTTTAAATCCACAAAGTTGACACCTTTTACGGTTCGACCGTTTTTGATGTCTAAGCAGGGAATGATTCTTTTTGTGAGCATATAATATTAAGATTTGAGTATTAAGAATTAAGACAAAATGTAGTTCTCCAATTGTTTTAAAGTTATTCTACCTTCGTAAATGGCTTTTCCGATGATTGTGCCTTCGCAACCTAATTCGGCTAAATTGGGTAATTCATTGAATGTAGAAATTCCTCCTGAAGCGATGAGTTTTACATCTTTGGTTTGTTCCAAAATTCTTTTATATAATTCAAAACTTGGACCTTCGAGCATGCCGTCTTTTGAAATTTCAGTGCAAATTACGTATTGAATTCCTTCTTTCTGATAATTTTGAATAAACGGAATTACTTCTTCATTTGATTCTTCCAACCAACCTGAAATAGCTACTTTTTCCTTCATAGCATCGGCGCCCAAAATAATTTTATCTGCTCCATATTGCTGTATCCAATTTTTGAAAACTTCTGGTTGTTTGATGGCTATACTTCCACCTGTAATTTGATTGGCGCCACTTTCAAAAGCAATTTTCAAATCGACATCAGATTTTATACCACCACCAAAATCGATTTTTAAACTCGTTTTCAAAGCAATTTGTTCCAAAACTTTATAGTTCACAATTCGGCTTGATTTGGCTCCATCTAAATCAACCAAATGCAAATACTGAATTCCATACGCTTCAAAGGATTTGGCTACTTCAAGCGGATTTTCGTTGTATATTTTCTTTGTGTCGTAATCGCCTTTGGAAAGTCGGACGCATTTTCCATCGATAATGTCTATGGCTGGGATTATTCTCATTTTACATTTTTTTTTGGAACGCAGATTGTTAAAATTGAAGAAATTATTAAAATTTTTCTCATTTCTTAAATCTGTGTTCCTATTTTAAGAATTAAAGGTTTAAAAAGTTTTTCAAAATTTGTTCTCCAAAGGTTCCACTTTTCTCAGGGTGAAATTGTACTCCGAAGAAGTTATCACGCTGTAAAGCGGTGCTGTATTCATGCTCATAATTCGTGGTAGCAATTGTGTTTTCAGCTAATGGCGCGTAAAAACTATGAACCAAATACATAAATTCGTTTTCTTTAATTTCTGAGAATAATGGCGATTTCAAATTGTAAATCGTATTCCAACCCATTTGTGGGACTTTTACTTGATTTGAAAACTTTACGACGTTGACATCAAAAATTCCTAATCCGATGGTATTGCCTTCTTCTGAATTTTTACACATCAATTGCATCCCCAAACAAATTCCTAAAACCGGTTGTTTAAGGGTTGGAATCAATACTTGTAATCCACTATCAACCAACATTTTCATAGCGCTACTCGCCTCGCCTACACCAGGAAAAATCACTTTATCAGCTGTCTTTATAGTATTCCAATCATTCGTTACAATTCCTTCAAAGCCAAGTCGTTCTAAAGCGAATAAAACACTTTGAACATTTCCAGCTCCATAATCTATTATTGCTATTTTCATATTTTTATTTTTTGCCACGGATTAAAGGATTTTAAGGATTTGTAATCCGTGTTAATCTGTGTAATCTGTGGCTTATTTTACAACATTCCTTTAGTTGAGGGTAAAATCATTTTCTCTGTATCTCTTTTCACAGCCACTTTAATTGCTTTTGCGAAGGCTTTGAAAATCGCTTCAATTTTGTGGTGTTCGTTTGTTCCTTCTGCCTTGATGTTTAAATTCGCTTTTGCACCATCTGTGAACGATTTGAAAAAGTGAAAAAACATTTCGGTTGGCATTTGACCAATCATTTCACGTTTAAATTCTGCTTCCCAAACTAGCCAATTTCTTCCTCCGAAATCAATGGCTACTTGCACTAAACAATCGTCCATTGGTAAACAAAATCCGTAACGCTCGATGCCTAATTTATTACCTAAAGCTTTTGCAAAAACTTCGCCTAATGCAATCGCTGCATCTTCAATTGTGTGGTGTTCATCAACTTCTAAATCGCCTTTGACTTGAATATCTAAGTCCATTTGTCCGTGACGCGCAATTTGGTCCAACATGTGATCGAAAAAGGAAATTCCGGTGTTGATGTTACTTTTTCCTGTTCCGTCTAAATTTAAAGTGATAGCGATATCGGTTTCATTTGTGGATCTTTTGATAGAAGCTGTTCTTTCATCCAATTTGAAAAACTCGTAGATCTTTTGCCAATCGGTTGTTTGTAAAGCGATTACATTTTGGAGTTCTTCCAATGACGTTGCGATTTCGTTTCCGCCCAAATTCTCTTCGTTTTTGATAAAAATTGCTTTAGAACCTAAGTTTTTAGCCAATTCCACATCGGTAATTCTATCGCCAATTATGAATGAATTCTCCAAATCGTATTCCGGATTGTTCAAATACTTGGTTAACATTCCCGTTCTAGGTTTTCTGGTTGGAGCATTGTCTTCAGGAAAACTTCTGTCGATAAAAATTTCGTCAAATGTTATGCCTTCATTTTCAAATGCTTTCAGGATGAAATTTTGGGTTGGCCAAAAAGTTTCTTCAGGAAAACTTAAGGTTCCTAAACCATCTTGATTGGTTACCATTGCCAATTCAAAATCCAATTCTTTAGCGATTTTACTCAAAAATTGAAATACTTTTGGATAGAATTCTAATTTAGTTAAACTGTCTAATTGATAATTTTCTGGCTCTAAAACCAAAGTTCCATCTCTATCTATAAATAATACTCTTTTCGGCATTGTTGAATGTTTTTAATAATTCAATAATTTGTTCAGTTTCTTCTTTAGTTCCAATACTAATTCGCAAGCAATTTTCGCATAAAGGTTGATTGCTTCTGTTGCGAACCACTACTCCTTTTTCGATAAATTGTTGGTATCTAAAATTCGCATCATCCACTTTAATTAAGATAAAATTGGCGTCCGAAGGATATATTTTCTCAACAAATTCGCATTTTGAAAGTGCTTCGATGAGTTTATTTCGTTCCACCAATATTTTTCTAACTTGCGTTGGCATCGTACTTTGCAACAATTTTTTGACAGCAGTTTCTTGAGACAAACCGTTAATGTTGTAAGGTGGCTTAATTTTATTCAAAACTGCAATAATTTCTCTAGATGCATACAAAATTCCGATTCGTAATCCTGCCATTGCATACGCTTTTGATAAAGTTTGGGTGATAATCAAATTAGGAAAATCTTTCAAAACACTTAACCAACTTTCATCTTTTGAAAAATCAATATACGCTTCATCAATTACCACTAATCCTTTGAATTGATTGAGAATTTTAATTACGGATGAATCTGTAAAAGAATTTCCTGTTGGGTTATTTGGTGAACACAAAAAGATGATTTTCGTATTGTTATCCACAGCATTTATAATGGCTTCTACATTCGGTTGAAATTCCTCATTTAGTAACACTTCACGATTTTCAATAGCATTGATATTGGCTAAAACTCCATACATTCCATAGGTTGGTGGCAATGTTATGATATTATCGCGATTCGGTTCACAGAAAGCTCTGAAAATCAAATCTAAAACTTCATCACTTCCGTTTCCTAAAAGAATATTTTCTTTTGAAACATTATTTTTATCCCCAATAATGGCTTTTAGCTCTTTTTGTTGTGGATCTGGATAACGATTCATGCCGTTAGTAAACGGATTTTCATTAGCATCTAAATAGACCATTGGCTTTGTAAACTGTTCAAATTCATCACGTGCTGAAGAATATGGACTCATTTTTTTTACGTTCTCTCGGATTAAGTTTTCTAAATTCATAGCTTTTATTTTAATCTTAATGTAACTGCGTTTTTGTGTGCTTGTAAACCTTCGGCCTCTGCCATAGTTTCTATTGCTTTTCCGATGTTTTGAATTCCAATATCTGATATTTTTTGAAAGGTCATCGCCTTCAAGAAACTATCTAAATTTACACCACTGTAGCTTTTTGAATATCCGTTTGTGGGTAATGTATGATTGGTTCCAGAAGCATAATCGCCAGCGCTTTCTGGAGTATAATTTCCAATAAAAATCGAACCTGCATTTTGAATGCCATCAACGAAATAATCTTCATTCTTAGAACATAAGATAAAATGCTCTGGACCATATTCATTAATTAGCGATAAAGCCGTTTTTTCAGTTTCAACGAAGATTAATTTGGAATTATTAATAGCCACTTGAGCGATTTCTTGTCTTGGAAGTTCTTTCAATTGTTTATAAATTTCTTCTTCCACATCGTTTAAAATGTTTTTATTGGTAGTAACCAAAATTACTTGGCTGTCTTTTCCATGTTCGGCTTGACTTAATAAATCGGAAGCTACGAAACTTGGAATTGCCGTTTCATCAGCGTAAACTAATAATTCACTTGGGCCTGCTGGCATATCAATTGCAACTCCATTTTGAGAAGCAAATTGTTTTGCAATCGTTACAAATTGATTTCCAGGTCCGAAAATTTTATAGACTTGCGGAATGGTTTCTGTTCCGAATGTCATTCCAGCAATGGCTTGAATTCCACCTACTTTGTAGATTTTAGTTACACCACACAAATCGGCTGCGTATAGAATTGCGGCATTAATTTTTCCATTTTTATCCGATGGCGAACACAATACAATTTCTTGACAACCTGCTAATTTTGCTGGAACTGCCAACATTAAAACCGTTGAAAATAAAGGAGCAGTTCCGCCTGGAATGTATAAACCCACTTTTTGAATCGGACGTTTTTCTTGCCAACAAGTCACTCCAATAGTAGTTTCAACTACAATTTTATCTGTTTTTTGAGCTTCGTGAAATTGTTCGATATTTGATTTGGCTAATTGAATGGCTTCTTTTAGTTCCTGTGAAACTTCATTTTTAGCAATTTCAATTTCTTCTTGTGTGACTTGGATATTTTCTAAAGTAACGCCATCAAAGAAGGAAGCATATTTTGCAATCGCTTTGTCACCTTTTTGTTGTACTTCTTTGAAGATTTGCTTTACCGTTTCTTCTACGTCTGAGAAAGTTTGGGTTGGTCTTTTGCAAATTTCTGACCAAGATTCCGATTGTGGGTTGTATATTTTTTTCATAATTCTATTTTCTAAATTCTATTCGCTATTTTCTTTTTAAAGGACCATTTTTTCTATTGGACAAACTAAAATGCCTTCGGACCCAGCTTCTTTTAATTGGTCGATGACTTCCCAAAATTTATCTTCATCAATTACAGAATGCACACTACTCCAACCCTCTTCGGCTAAAGGCATCACTGTTGGACTTTTTAAAACAGGAAGAATTTTGCTGATTTCTGAGATTTTATCATTTGGTACATTCATCAAAATATATTTTGATTTTCTTGATCGCAAAACCGATTGGATTCTAAATTGTAATTTGGATAAAACTTGTTTGGCTTCTTCCGAAATTTGTGGAGAAACCGCTAAAACAGCTTCACTTTTTAAAATCACTTCTACTTCTTTTAATCCGTTTTTAAATAAGGTACTTCCGCTTGAAACAATATCTACAATAGCATCGGAAAGTCCTATATTTGGGGCAATTTCAACTGAACCTGAAATTTGGTGAATGTCTACGGAAATTCCTTTAGAAGAAAAATAATCTATTACCGTTTTAGGATATGAAGTTGCAACTCGTAATCCGTTTAAATCTTGAATAGAATTGTAATTGAAATTCTTTGGAACCGCTACCGAAACTTTACATTTTGAAAATCCTAATTTTTCCGCAATTTGAATGTTCTGCCCTTTTTCAACAAGAAGATTATCGCCAACTATTGCGATATCAACCACGCCATCAATCAAATATTGGGGAATATCCGAATTTCGTAAATAATAAACTTCTAATGGAAAATTGGAAGCGGTAATTTTGAGTTGGTCATTACCATTATAAATTGAAATGCCACAATCTTTTAAGATTTGGATACTTTCATCGTGTAATCGACCTGATTTTTGAATAGCAATTTTTAGTGTGTTCATTTTTAAATTTTGTTTTAAAAAGTACACCAAGGGATTTAAAAAATGCTTAACAATAAAAAACCCGCTTGATGTACTCAAACGGGTTAATAGGTTTATATGATTTAATTACATATCATCACTACCTCGCTTGAGCGTGGAAAAAATGATGATGATGATGTAATTGATTTAAAAACATAATTTCTGTTGTTATTTAACACTGCAAATTTAACAACTATAATTTCGAATAAACAAAATGTTTTTGAAATTTTATATTTTGTTTAATGATCATCGTTGTGTGATTCTTCTTCATGATTAGCTTCTGAAGTATTACCATTGCTAGCATTTTCTCTAATTTCGGTATGACGAATTTCGCCACCTGTTGTACCTGTTTGTTTCCCTAAAAATACTCCTACAATTGCAATTAAAACAGCCAAGTAAGAAATCAAATTGGCTTTTGCATGATTTTTAAAATTTAAATACAATCCGATAAGTGAAACTAAACCCAGTGCATATAAAACGACAGCTAATTTCTCAGCCATTTCTTCATGCTCATGAATAATTTGATCGGTTACTGAAGGTAATTTTTCTGCAATTTCCTCGGCTCCTTCTCCAGTAGCCATACTTACGGCACTAAAAATTGCGGCTACTACGAATATTACGTATGCTACATTTTTTATTACGCTGTTTTTAAAAAAAATACCCGCAATTAAGATTCCTAATCCAAAAATTGTCCCAATAATTGGAAAATGGTTTACTACCATGTGTAAATGTGCGTCGTTCATGATTTTTTGTTTTTTAATTAGTTAAATCGAAAACTCCTTTGGTTAATAATTTAGAGCTTTCATTAATACTTTTGTTAGGTAAAATTTCAACAAACTGTTCTGTTTTTTCACCAATATTTACTAGTGTTTTCTTAAAAACATAACTTCCGTCATTTCCATTTTGTTGTAATAAAAGTACGAAATTTTTATTGTCTTCTGTAATTAAAGCATCATTTGGAATACCTAATCCTTTTTTAGAATCAATAATAATATTGGCTTCTACAAACATTCCTGATAATAATTTTGATTTGTCTGCAGGATTTAAAGTTCCAAAAACTGAAATGGTTCGGTCTTTATTTTCAATTGATTTTCCAACCAATTGTACTTTAGATGTAAAAATATCTTTACTAGCTTCTGGTATAGTGAAATTAATAGATTGTCCTGATTTAACATGCAATATATCTTTTTCAAAGATGCTTAAATTTAAGTGTAAATAGTTGGTATCTACAATTTCCATTATTATATCTGAAGGCGACATAAACATTCCAACATTGGCATTTAAAACGGTAACATCTCCTGAAATTGGTGAAGATAATGCTATAACAGAAGTAAATTTACCTTTCTCAACATTAGTTGGATTGATATTTAAAAGCAATAATTTTTCGCGTAAACCTTGATACATTCCTTTTGCTTGACGATAATCACTTTCCGCTTTTAAATAATTTTTTTGCGAAGTGATTTTTTCATTGTACAACGTTTTCTGACGCTCAAATTCCGATTTTAAATAGTTAATTTGTTCGGCTACTTCAACATAATCTTTTTGAATATCTAGATATTCTGTGTTTTCAAGGGTAATTACAACTTGACCTTTTCTTACTTTATCTCCAACTAACAAAGAAGTTGATTTTACATAACCACCAATAAAAGGAGTGATTTTAGCTTTATACTGAGGCGGAACATCAATTTTTCCAGAAGATTTAATAGTTACATTAAAATCTTGTGTTGTTGGAGAAGCAACAAGCATTTTGGTAGATTGAAATTGTTCTTTTGTTACTGTAATTAAACCGTCTTCTTTCTGTGGTTCTTCCACTACTTCGTTTTTACATGAAGTAATTACAGCAAATAAGGCGATTAATTTGAATATATTTTTCATTGTTTGATGATTAAAAATTAATGTATTGTAAATCTAATTGTGTTTTGTTGTATTGAATAACAGCATCTAAATATTCCACTTGAATTGTGGTGGCATTTTCTAAACTTAAGATATATTGAAAAAAGTCTATTTCTCCTTGTTTATAGCTATTATTGGCAACTTTGATGATTTCATCCGATACTTTTTTTCCGTATTGCTTGTAATAATCTATCGCTTGTTGAAATTGGATTAACTCATTATTTTTTTGATTGATATAAGCCTCAATTTTCGTTTCTTCGTTTTTCTTTTGTTGTTCCCAAGCTTGAGATTCTAATTTAGCTACTTTAGATTTTGCAATGTTTCCATTAAATAAAATCGGAACAGCTAAACCAACTTGAAATCCATATAAAGATTGTGAAAGTCCAGTGTTTTTTCCTTGGAAATATTCAAGGTTAATATCAGGTAACCAATTTTGTTTTTGTAAACTTTCATTAGCTTTATATTTTTTTGTAAATGTCTCTAAATAATTATAGTACAAATTTTTACTTGAATTAACACTTAAATTATTTATTGGTTTTAATTCAGCTAATGTTACCGCTATTTTTCTATCTAATTGAACAAGTGATTGTAACAATTCGAGTTGTGCTAATTTTGCTTTATCTATTTGCGATAATTTCGTTCTGATTTGTCTAAACTTGGCTTCTGCGGTAATTTTTTCCAAATAATTAGTTTCACCTAACTCAAATCTTCTATTGCTTGCTTTTGAAAAATTTTGATACAAACTATCTAAATAACGATATAATTTCTCTTGATTATTAAGATATACAATTTCATAATATACCTTAGAAATTTCGTTAGTTAGTTTGTTTTTTTGAATTTCAAATCCAGCTTGTTCTTTTTCGTATTCCGCGTTGTAAACTTTACGTTGACTTCCATATACTGTTGGAAAAGAAAAGGATTGTTGGGCTCCAAAAACTTTTAAAGGCAAATTATTTAGTGCTAAGTTATTTTGGTCATAACTATAGTAAACATTGGTTTTATTAAAATCATAAGCAAGTTTTGTAGCTGCTTTAGCTTTATCCACTTGCAACTGACCTGATTTGATACTTGCATTGTTATTTAAAGCATTAGAAACCAAACTATCTAATTCTGTATTCTTTTCTTGACCATATGATAATGTAGTACCAAAGAATAAAATTATGATGTGAGTAGTTAGCTTAATATTTTTAAATTTTAATTTTTTCTCTTCTTTTTCATCATATATTTTGAACAAGATTGGTAATACAATTAAAGTTAAAAGTGTAGCGGTTATTAATCCTCCAATAACTACCGTTGCTAATGGGCGTTGCACTTCTGCACCTGCTCCTGAAGAAATTGCCATAGGTAAAAATCCTAGTGCAGCGGCTGCAGCTGTTAATAAAACAGGGCGAAGTCTGTCTGTTGTTCCTTTTAAGATTAATTCATTCATATCGGTAAATTTTCCACTATGTTTTAATTCTTTAAAATGCTCTATTAATACAATTCCGTTTAATACCGCAATACCAAAAAGTGCAATAAATCCTACTCCGGCTGAAATACTAAAAGGTAAATCGCGCAACCAAAGAAATAAAACACCACCAACTGCCGATAGTGGAATAGCTGTATACACCATCATAGCTTCTTTAATAGAACCGAATGCGAAATGCAACATAATAAAAATCAAGAATAAAGCGATTGGAACAGCAATTAATAATCTTGCTTTAGCACTTTCTAAATTTTCAAATTGTCCTCCATATGTTACTCTATATCCTGGTGGTAAATTTATTTTTGAATTGATGATTTTTTTCACATCATCTACTACACTTTGTAAATCTCGATTTCTAACATTAATTCCAACTACGATTCTTCTGTTGGTATTATCACGAGATATTTTTGCTGGTCCTTCCGTATAGGTAATATTGGCTAATTCACGTAAAGGAATTTGTTCACCATTAGGAATTGAAACATATAAATTTCGTAAATCTTCAATATCCGTTCTGTTTGTTTGATTCAAACGAATTACCATATCGAAACGTTTTTCGCCTTCAAAAACATTTCCAACTACTTTACCTGCAAAACCTAAAGCAATCATTTCGTTTAAATCGGCAATATTTAAACCATAACGAGCGATTTTACTTCTGTCGTATTGCACAAACATTTGAGGTAAACCTTCTGTTTTTTCAATAATAATATCGGAAGCACCTTCAACATTACGAATGGCTTTCTCAATTTCATGCGCCTTTTTAGCTAAAATATCCAAATCTTCTCCAAAAACTTTAATTGCAACATCTGATCTTGAACCCGAAATCAATTCATTGAAACGCATTTCGATAGGTTGGGTAAACTCTATTTCCATATTTGGAATTTGTTTTTCAATTGCCGCTTTGATTTTATCAGCCAATTCATCTTTAGAATGAGCTGAAACCCATTCTGATTTTGGTTTCAATTTTACAATAACATCGCTTTCTTCCATACTCATTGGATCAGTAGGAACTTCAGCAGCTCCAATTCTACTGACCACTTGTTCTACTTCAGGGAAATTTTTTAAAATTGTTTTTTCAATTTTAGTTGTGGTTTCTATGGTTTTACTTAATGAAGTTCCTGTTTTGAGAACGGGCTGGATAACGAAATCACCTTCATCTAACTGAGGAATAAATTCACCACCCATAGTTGAAAACAAAGCCACAGCGATAATCAAAATAGCAACCGCACCTGATAATACTTTTTTAGTGTTTTGTAACGCCCATTTAATAACTGGTAAATACCAAGAATTCAGCTTGTTAATTAATCGATTTGAAAACGAATTTGGATTTTCTTCTTGTGGTTTTAAAAACAATGAAGCTGCCACTGGAACATAAGTAAAGCAAAAAAGCATAGCGCCTAATAATGCAAAACTGAAGGTCATTGCCATAGGTTTGAACATTTTACCTTCTACTCCTGAAAGCGATAAAATTGGGATAAATACTATAAGAATAATCAACTGACCAAAAACAGCAGAGTTCATCATTTTTGAAGCACTCTTATATGTAATTTGATCAATTTCTTCCTGACGATCTTTTTTGCTTAAACCTACCAAATGCGATGATTTGCTAACAATTTGAAAGGCAATAAATTCCACAATAATTACGGCACCATCAATGATAATTCCAAAATCGATAGCTCCTAAACTCATTAAGTTAGCATCAATTTTAAAAATATTCATAAAAGTAATAGCAAAAAGCAAACATAACGGAATTACAGAGGCCACCACTAATCCTGAACGCCAGTTTCCAAGTAAAACTACCACCACAAAAATTACGATTAAACAACCTAAAATTAGGTTTTCTGCTACTGTAAAAGTTGTTTTTCCTACAAGTTCACTACGTTCAAGGAAACCATTTATGTAAACACCATCGGGTAAGGATTTTTCAATTTCGGCAATTCTGTGTTTTACATCATCAATAACTTGTTTGGAATTGGCATCTTTTAGCATCATTACTTGCCCTAACACCTTTTCTCCTTCTCCATTTCCAGTGATAGCACCAAAACGATTGGCATGACCAAATTGAACTTGAGCGACATCCTTGATATAAATTGGGGTACCAAAATCGTTTTTTACCACAATATTTTGGATATCTTCAATAGAATTAACTTTTCCTTCACCACGAATGAAATAACTTTCATTCGTTTTTTCTATATAAGAACCTCCAGCAATACTGTTATTTTTCTCCAATGCTGTAAATACATCAGAAGTAGTAATATTCATTGCTTTTAAACTAGCTGGATGAATAGCAATTTCATATTGTTTTAAATAGCCACCCCATGTATTAATTTCTACAACACCTTTAATTCCAGATAATTGACGTTTCACTACCCAATCTTGAATAGTTCGTAAATCTGTAACGGTATATTGATTTTTAAATTCGGGTTTTACTTCTAAAGTATATTGATAAATTTCTCCCAATCCTGTAGTAATTGGTCCCATTTCTGGAGTACCAAATCCTTGAGGAATTTTTTCAGAAGCCGCTTTGATTTTTTCGGCTATTAATTGTCTTGGTAAATACGTACCAATTTCGTCTTCAAAAACAATGGTTACAACCGATAATCCAAATTTTGAAATAGAGCGAATTTCTTTTACACTAGGTAAATTCGCCATTTCTATTTCAACTGGATAAGTGATATATTGTTCGATATCTTGAGTTGATAAATTTCGTGATGTGGTTATAACTTGAACCTGATTATTGGTTACATCTGGAACAGCTCCAATTGAAATTTGGAAAACTGAGAATAATCCAAATCCAAAAACAGCCAATGTAAACAACAAAACAATTAGCTTGTTTCTTAAACTAAAAGCAATAATTTTTTCTAACATTTTTTTTTATAATATAATTAATGAATTGTATCTAAAAAGATAAAACTATACTATTTCCATTCGGAAACTGTATTCAATAAAATATTATAAAATCTTAGGAGGCAACCAAATAGAATCAATTAAATTGGATTGAAAAGATTCACTGTATAAAAATATTTTTTGAGTAGAAACCCAATATTTAACAACTGAAATTTGGTAGTTAAAGTTGGTAAAAACAAATAAAGAACAAGTAGATGTATCAAATGTTTTAAAAGGTAAATCTTGATGATCTAAATTGTTTTCTACGTTTTTAGAATAATGTAAAACTAGGTAATCGATAAATAAAATAGAATTTGAACCACTAACCTTTTTATGATCAACATAATGCTCAATAAGATTAGGAAATTTTAATAATTGCCCAATTGATGTGTTAGCACACATGAAAATTGAAAGTAAAACTATAGCAAAACACTTTTTCATTATAATTTAAGAAGTTCTTAAAATTACTAAAAACTACAATACAAATGTAAAGATAGTTTATAAGAATTAACTTAAGAACTACTTAAGGTTTACTTCAGGAAATCTTAATATAAAAGTGGTTCCTTTATTGATTTCACTAGTTAGAGTAATTTCTATTTTCAGTAAATCGCATAATCTTTTAACTATAGATAATCCCAAACCAGTTCCTTTAATTTCAGAATGATTTACTACATCGGATCTAAAAAAAGAAGTAAAAATTTTATCAATATCTGTTGCAGCAATACCCATCCCTTTATCTGACAAAGAAAATAAAATGGAATTGTTATCTTCAAAAAGTTTTATAGTAAGATCTGTTTCATTATTAGAATATTTTATAGCATTAGATATCAAATTACTAAAAATAATTGAAATTAAATAATTGTCCGAATTGATGTAATAATCATCATTAAACGATGTTATAACTTTTATTTTTTTGTTATCAATTTTGTCTGAGAATCGGATAAGATTATCTAAAATAAGAGCATTTAGATAAATGGTTTCTTTCTTAATATTTTGCTTTTGATTTTCAAATCGGGCCAATAGTAAAAGTTGGTCTACCATATGATTCAATCGATCTACTTCTGAAACACAAAACTGAATTCTTTCTTCGTATTCTTGCTGATTTCTTGGTTTTCGTATTAAAACTTCTAAAGTTCCTTTAATTACTGCTAAAGGTGTTCTTAACTCATGAGAAGCATCTGAAGTAAACTGCTTTTCACGATCGATTGCATTTTCAACTCGATCTAAAAGATGATTAATATTTTCTGATAACACATATAATTCATCTTTATTAAATGGTAATGGAATTCTTGTTTTTAAATTATCTTTAGTAATTTGACTAGATGTTTCTATAATAGTTTGCACCGGTTTAATACTTTTACCCGCAAAAAATCTTGCAATTAAAAACAGTAATATTAAAATCAGAGGAAAAGTAATTAAAAGTATATTTTTTAAAATTAATACAATTTGAAAATCTTCCAAAGACATCGCTACAACTAAATACCCAACAATTTTACCTTTATTAATAATAGGTGTCTGAATTTGTCGAATGGGAATACTATTTAATTTAGTATCAATAAACTTATTATTTACATTGTTTAAAAGTTGAATGTTGGAATTTTTAAGATTTGGTGATTTATCTATTATTTCTTTGTGGTTATCATAGAATTCAACAAAAACAGGATTTACAC
>NZ_DITB01000034.1 GCF_002422095.1 Flavobacterium sp. UBA6195 | reverse complement strand
TCATCAATGTTTTCCAATTTTAAAAATTCCAACCATCCAATTAAAGAAGACAAAGGTGTTCCTATTTGATGTGCTGTTTCCTTTGCCATTCCAGCCCAAAGTTTATTTTGTGTTGCCATTTTGGTTGCGCGATAAAAATTATAGACAACAGCACCAAATAAAATTATAATCAACAATAAAGCAACAGGATAATATTTCAATTTGTTTAATAAAGGGGAATTCCCATAATAGACTAACTGATAACTTTTCTCGGAAAGTTGCATTTTTATGGGTTGGTTGTCGTTTTTAATTGAGTTAAAATATTTTTTTAACGCTGTAGTGTCATTTGCAATAGCTTCATCAATATTGTTGTGACTTATAATGGAATCTTTGCTATCCGTAACAATCATTGGTATTGTAGTATTGTTTTGGATAATTTGAAAGGGTAATTCAATATCTGTAAATTCATTGGCATTAGCTAAAGTTTTTTGTGCACTTGCCCAAAACTCCATTTTTGCTCGTTCTTCGTTTTTGAAAATCTGAAAAAAGTTATAGGTATTCCAAAGTATTAAAACTACAATGAAAAAAGAAGCTATTATAATAAACCAACGCGTAAGATTTCGTCTTTCTGAAAACTGCATGTATTCGTATTTGAAGTAAAAATACTAAAATCCTTTTTAATTTGATGTTTATTCTTGTATTTGCTTTTGATTTTTGTCCCAAAAATTTTGGGATTGAAATTGCCTTTGTTCTTGTTATCTTTGTAAAAAAGTTTCAACATGTTAAGCATCGATCCAAAAGAAATAGCGCCAGCAAAATTACAAAGCTATTTGCAAAGTGCCGTAGCACCAAGACCTATCGCTTTTGCAAGTACTTTAGATAGTAATGGAAATCCAAATTTATCGCCATTCAGTTTTTTTAATGTATTTAGCTCAAATCCACCAATTTTAATTTTTTCACCAGCAAGACGTGTTCGCGATAATACAGTTAAACATACTTTAATTAATGCTCAAAGTACAAAAGAAGTAGTCGTTAATGTGGTGAATTATGATATTGTAGAGCAGATGTCCTTATCAAGTACCGAATATCCAGACGGTGTAAATGAGTTTGAAAAGGCCGGATTTACAATGCTAAAATCAGATAAAGTAAAACCGTTTCGTGTAGCAGAAAGTCCGGTGCAATTTGAATGTAAGATTAATGATGTGATTGCATTAGGTGACCAAGGAGGTGCAGGCAATTTAGTGATTTGCGAAGTAGTAAAAATTCACATCAACGAAGCTATTTTAGATGCCAACGGAATGATTGATCAATACAAAATCGACTTAGTTGCCCGAATGGGAGCTAATTGGTACAGTCGTTCAAATGTAGGCATGTTTGAAGTGGAAAAACCGCTAACTACTTTAGGAATTGGAGTTGATAGTATTCCAGATTTTATTAAAGAAAGTGGTTATTTTACAGGGAATGATTTAGCAAGATTAGGAAATATAGAAAATATTCCAACCGAAGAAGAAATTGCTATATTTGTAAAAGAAAATTTTGAAGTCAAAGCCGTTTTAAGTGCTGATGATTTGGATACAAAATTTCAAAAAGCAAAAGAGTATGTAGATAATGGAAGAGCGATTGATGCTTGGAAATTGTTATTAGCAAAAAAATAAATTTTAGTATTATGGAAGTTTTAGGAAGAGTAAAAGTAATTAATCCAGTTCAACAAGTAAGTGCATCTTTTAAAAAGAGAGAGCTTGTAGTAACTACAGAAGAGCAATATCCACAGCATATTTTAATCGAGTTTACACAAGATAAAACCGATTTATTAAATAATTATAATGTTGGTGAACAAGTAAAAGTTTCTATCAATTTAAGAGGTAGAGAATGGGTAAATCCACAAGGAGAAACAAAATATTTTAACTCTATCCAGGGTTGGAGAATTGAAAAAGCACAAGCAGAAGTTCCTGCTGCAGCAGCGGCACCTCAAATGCCACCAATGCCACCAGCAGCCGCTTTTGAACCAGCAACCAACTTTAATGAAGAAGAACACGACGATTTACCTTTTTAAAAGTTAGAAGTCAGAAGTTAGAAGTCAGAAGTTTTATAATTTCTGGCTTTTTCTTTTTCTAAATTCTAATTTCTGAATTCTAAATTTAAAGAGATGTACTATTTAACCCAAGAATTATATTTCCCACCAGTTGAAACCGCTTCTCCAGAAGGAATTGTTGCGGTAGGAGGCGATTTATCTCCAGAACGACTTGTTTTGGCTTATAATTCAGGTATTTTTCCTTGGTTTGAAGATGATGAGCCAATATTGTGGTGGAGTCCGCCAGAACGTATGGTTTTGTTTTTTGAAGATTTAAAGATTTCAAAAAGCATGCGAAACGTTATCAATCAAAGAAAATTTAAAGTTACGTTCAATACCGCTTTTAGAGATGTAATTCTAAATTGCAAAAAAATATCCAGAAAAGATCAACCAGGTACTTGGATTACCGACAATATGGTGGAAGCATATTGTAAACTTCATGAATTGGGTATAGCCAAAAGTGTTGAGGTTTGGCAAGATGATGAATTAGTAGGTGGTTTGTATGGCGTGGATTTAGGTTATATTTTTTGTGGTGAAAGTATGTTTTCTAAAGTTTCAAATGCTAGTAAAATGGCTTTTATAGCTTTAGCAAAACAATTAGAAATGGCAAATTATCGTTTATTAGATTGTCAAGTGTATAACGATCATTTAGCCAGTTTAGGTTGCGTAGAAATTGAGAGAGAAGATTTTTTAATGGTGTTGAAGTCTTAAAAAAATTAATGATATGTTTTTAACAGGTAATATTGGGGCTTTGTTATTGTTTGTTGTATTTATAACTACACTAATCAATTTAATATTTTTTTTATTGATAAATTATTTAGTAAAAAATAAAGTTCATTTTTTGTTGAAGTTATTAATTTTTATTGTTTTTGAAATTCTAATATTCTTTATGATAATAAATAATATTGAAGGATTTATGAGTTTTTTCTTTTAAAACTTTGGCAACGTTCTCACATACAATTCCTCTACTTTTTTTCGTGCCCAATCTGTTTTTCTTAAAAATTTTAAAGTAGAATTTACAGATGGATTTTCTTTAAAACAATTGATGTTTATAAGTTCTGCCAAAGTGTCAAAACCGTAAAAATCTACTAATTGCTCAACAATAGTTTTTAATGGTTTTCCGTGAAGTGGGTCGTTACTCATAATCTTATTTTCTTGTCCAGCAATCCATTACATGATCATTTACCATTCCAGTGGCTTGCATGTGAGCATATACTACAGTAGAACCCACAAATTTAAATCCGCGTTTTTTTAAATCTTTGCTCAAAGCATCTGAGATAGGAGTGGTGGCTTTGACTTCGCTTAAAGTTTTGGGGTGGTTGTCAATTGGTTTTCCATCTACAAAACCCCAAATATATTTAGAAAATGTCCCAAATTCTTCTTGCACTTTTATAAACGCTTGCGCATTGGTAACCGTAGCTTTAATCTTTAATTTGTTCCGAATAATTCCTGCATCTTCAGCTAATTCTGCTATTTTTTCATCAGAATAATTAGCTATTTTTATTATATCGAAATTATCAAATGCGCTTCTAAAATTTTCTCTTTTAGCTAAAACAGTGTACCAACTCAATCCTGCTTGAAACGTTTCTAAAATTAAAAATTCGAAAATAGTTTCATCATCATAAACAGGTTTTCCCCATTCGTTATCATGATAATTTCGGTATAAATCATCTTTTTCGCACCAAGCGCATCGGGTTTTATTTTGCATCTCTAGCTAAGTATTTTTCAATTAAATAATGACCTAAATAAATCAACGGTGTTAATCCAACAGCAATTAAAAGTTTTACAGTATATCCGGTTAATGCGGATGCAATGAACATTTTAGTATCAATTTTTCCAGGTAGCCAAAATGCAATTCCTAATACAATAAAACTATCAAAAAGTTGTGAAATAACGGTTGAGCCCGTACTTCTCAACCAAATCATTTTTTTACCCGTTCGGTTTTTTACAAAATGGAAAATGGTAACATCAATTAATTGGGAAACTAAAAAAGCTGTGATACTTCCCACAATAATCCACATACTTTGCCCGAAAACAGCAGAAAATTGTTCGTCTGTAATTAAACCATCGCCTTTAACTGCAGGAATTTGTAATCCAATCAACAGTAGAAAAAAAGTATAAGCAATTAATCCTGCCGTAATGAAGGATAGTTTTTTTACCCCTTTTTCACCAAAGTATTCGTTGATTAAATCGGTTGTAATGAAGACAATGGGCCAAGGTAAAATACCTAAACTCAATACAACATCTCCAATGTAAATTAATTTTCCACCTATTAATTCAGCAACTAGAGCATTGGTGATAAAAATACCAGCAAGAATTACATAAATAATATCTTTTCTTCTTTGAAACATAGCAATTGTTTTACCAAAAGTAGAGAATTATATTGCAAAAAAAAACTTCAACCCGAAGATTGAAGTTTTTAATATGATTGAGTTGGATAAATTATCCTAAAGCAACTCTTCTGAAACCTGTAACAGTTAAGTTAGCATCTACAGATTTAATGTAGTTAGCAACACTCATAGAACTGTCTTTGATAAAATCTTGGTTTACTAAAGTATTGTCTTTGTAGAAACGTTGGATTTTTCCTTTAGAAATGTTGTCTAACATTGCTTCTGGTTTTCCTTCAGCTCTTAATTGCTCTTTAGCAATTTCAATTTCTTTTTCAATGATTGCAGCATCAACACCAGCTTCGTTTAAAGCAATTGGGTTCATAGCGGCAGCTTGCATTGCAACGTTTTTAGCAGCTTCGTCAGCACCAGCAACATTTGCAGATAATGCCACTAATGTAGCGATTTTACCAGCGTGAATGTAAGAACCAACATAAGCACCTTCTAATCTTTCGAAAGCACCGATTTCGATTTTTTCTCCAATTACTCCAGTTTGCTCGATTAATTTCTCAGCAACAGTGATTCCGTTGAAATCAGAAGCTAATAATTCTTCTTTAGTAGCATAGTTTAAAGCTTGGTTAGCTAAATCATTTGCTAATTTAACGAAAGATTCGTTTTTACCTACGAAGTCAGTTTCACAGTTTAAAGTGATTGCAACTCCAGCAGTGTAGTCAGCATTGATAACAGCAACAGCAGCTCCTTCAGTAGATTCTCTATCTGAACGGTTAGCAGCTACTTTTTGACCTTTTTTTCTTAAGTTTTCGATAGCTAAATCGAAATCTCCTTCAGCCTCCACTAATGCTTTTTTACAATCCATCATTCCAGCACCAGTGATAGTTCTTAATTTATTTACGTCTGCAGCAGTAATATTTGCCATTTTGTATTTTTTTTATTTGTTGTTTATAAAAGTAAAAATTCCAATTACTAAATCCCAAATTCCAATTTTACTAAATTGCTAACTAAAAGTTAGAACAAGTTTGGAATTT
>NZ_DITB01000083.1:26018-26354 GCF_002422095.1 Flavobacterium sp. UBA6195 | reverse complement strand
TGCTTCCTATTACTGATGGCAAATTTGGATTTTCCATTGGTAAATAGGAAAGAAGTGTTTGCGATGAAATCTCCCGTTTCGTTTCTAAAACAGAAATTTGTTCCGCCACATTTCGCAATTGACGAATATTTCCGCTCCAACGATATTTTAAAAGTAACTCCACTGCGCTGTCATCCAATTTAATTGGCGGCATTTTATATTTGTGAGCAAAGTCAGAAGCAAATTTTCTAAACAACAAATGAATATCATCTTTTCGCTCGCGAAGTGGTGGCAATGCAATTTCAACCGTACTCAGACGATAATATAAATCTTCACGGAATTTCCCTTTTTCGATCG
>NZ_DITB01000083.1:15427-25925 GCF_002422095.1 Flavobacterium sp. UBA6195 | reverse complement strand
CCGGAATTGCTCCACAGTTTACGGCAATATATTTTCCATGTTTTCTGTGCGAAAGGGCGTGAATGATTTTTGGAATACTTTCTTTTCCAACACCACTTTCACCTGTTACCAATACCGAAATATCCGTTGGAGCCACTTGAATGGCTTTCTCCACGGAACGATTGAGTTTTGGGTCGTTCCCAATAATTTCAAATCGTTGTTTTATAGCTTGTACTGATTCCATTTTTTTATTTTTTTTGCCACGGATTAAAGGATTTTCACGGATTAATTAAAATACTAATCTTTTATGTTGTAGTGATTTGTTTTGAAAATTCACCAATAATCCAATTTCTGATTCTGAAAGTTTCATATAATTCAATACTTGTGCAGTATGTTCTCCTGAAAATTCTTTTACTGCTTTCACTTCTAAAACAATATCTTCATTTACAATGAAATCAGCATAAAATTTATGTGGTAATATAACTCCTTTATATTCGATTGAAAATTCTTTTTCTCTCTCAAAAGGAAGATTATTTGCTTTAAATTCTATCTCTAACGCATCTTTATAAACTACTTCAAGTAATCCTGGACCAAGATTTCTGTGAACTTCCATACAAATACCAATAATTTTAAAAGTTTCTTCTTCTCTATAAAGTCCCATATTGAAATCCGTGTTAATCTTTTAATCCGTGGCTTATATTTTTAGTTCATTACAGTTGAGTAACCAACCGCTTCTCCAATTAAAGTCGCTGCGGTACAATCTGTGATTTTTACCATTACGAATTCGCCTACTTTGTAATTTTCTTTTGGGAAAACCACTACAGTATTTTGCGAATTTCTTCCGCTCCAGTGCGCATCCGAACGTTTAGATTCTTTTTCAATCAATACTTCTACTTCTTGACCAATGAAACGTTGTGTTCTTTCTAAACCAATTCTTTGTTGTAAGTCGATGATTTCATTTAAACGTCTTTTCTTCACTTCTTCTGGAACGTCGTCTTCCATTTTTCTGGCTGCTAAAGTTCCTGGGCGTTCTGAATACGCAAACATAAATCCGAAATCATATTTTACATATTCCATCAAACTTAAGGTGTCTTGATGATCTTCTTCTGTTTCTGTTGGAAAACCAGCAATCATATCTTGGGATAGTGAAATATCTGGAATAATCGAGTATATTTTATCAATCAACGCGATGTATTCTTCACGCGTGTGTTGACGATTCATTTCTTGTAAAATTCGAGTGCTTCCACTTTGAACAGGTAAGTGAATGTACTTACAAATGTTATGGTGTTTAGCCATAGTTTCAATAACTTCCACATGCATGTCTTGCGGGTTAGAAGTTGAGAATCTAAAACGCATTTTTGGGAACAACGTAGCACATTTGTCTAATAATTGAGCAAAATCAACTGCAGTCGCTTTTTGCATATCAGTCGCCTTATCGAAATCTTTCTTCAAACCTCCACCATACCAAAGGTAACTGTCTACGTTTTGGCCTAATAAAGTAACTTCTTTGAAACCTCTATCGTATAAATCTTGAATTTCGTCATAAATACTTTGTGGTTCACGGCTACGCTCACGTCCACGAGTAAAAGGAACTACGCAGAAGGTACACATGTTATCGCAACCTCTTGTAATCGAAACGAAAGCATTAACTCCGTTGCTATTCAAACGAACAGGTGAAATATCACCATAAGTTTCTTCTTTTGAAAGAATTACGTTGATAGCATCTCTTCCTTCTTCTACTTCCGCTAATAAATTGGGTAAATCTTTGTAAGCATCGGGTCCAACGACCATGTCTACAATTTTCTCTTCCTCTAAAAACTGACTTTTCAAACGTTCCGCCATACAACCTAAAACCCCAACTTTCATTGAAGGATTGATTTTCTTTACCGCGTTGTATTTTTCTAAACGTTTACGAATGGTTTGTTCTGCTTTATCGCGAATTGAGCAAGTGTTTACCAAAACCAAATCAGCATCTTCTAGATTTTGAGTGGTATTATATCCATTTTCATAAAGAATAGACGCCACAATTTCGCTGTCCGAAAAATTCATTTGGCAACCATAACTCTCTATAAAAAGTTTTTTTGTATTTCCTTCTTTTTGGTCAAGAACTAAACTTTGACCTTGTTTGTTTTCATCAATTACCTTTTCCATATCAAAGATTTCCATTAAATCATTCCGAAGTTTCGGAACGCAAAGATAATACTAAATTATAAAATCTGACAAGATGGCAGAAAAGGTTTAACATGAAATTTTAAATTATTTTTTATTGCAATTCCAAGTAGCCGTTTTTCGTGGATTTTATACCTATATATATAGGAGTAATTTGACTGATATTTTGGTTTATTATAGGTAAAAAAATGCTCAGGATGTTAAAATTTAAAAAAAACCTATACTTTTGCGGTTCAAAAAAAACATGAAATGGCAAAGAATTTAGTAATCGTTGAGTCACCTGCAAAAGCAAAAACCATCGAGAAATTTCTAGGAAGTGAGTATCAAGTTGAGTCGAGTTATGGACATATTGCTGACTTGCCTTCGAGAGAAATAGGAGTGGATGTAGAAAATGGTTTTAAACCGAAATATGAAGTTTCGGCAGATAAAAAAGCATTGGTGACCAAATTAAAAGGATTAGCTAAAAATGCCGAAATGGTTTGGTTGGCTTCCGATGAGGACCGTGAGGGAGAAGCAATTTCTTGGCACTTATCTGAAGAATTAAAATTAAAACCAGAGAAAACAAAACGTATCGTTTTTCACGAGATTACAAAATCAGCTATTCAAAAAGCAATCGAAAATCCGAGAGGAATTGATTACAATTTAGTAAACGCTCAGCAAGCTCGTAGAGTTTTGGATAGATTAGTTGGTTACGAATTATCGCCAGTACTTTGGAAAAAAGTTAAAGGAGGTTTATCTGCAGGTCGTGTGCAATCAGTTTCGGTTCGTTTGATTGTGGAGCGTGAAAGAGAAATTCAAAATTTCAAACCAGAAGCTTCTTACAGTATTACAGCAGAGTTTACAAACGAAGCAGGAAAAACATTCAAAGCAAAATTGCCTAAGAACTTTGCGACTAAAAAAGAAGCAGAAGATTTCTTAGCTAAAAATATTGGCTCATCTTATAAAGTTGGAGATTTAGAAACCAAACCAACAAAAAAATCACCAGCAGCACCTTTTACCACTTCAACGTTGCAACAAGAAGCGGCTAGAAAATTGTATTTGCCTGTTGGAATTACCATGCAAATTGCCCAACGTTTGTACGAAGCCGGACTTATTACTTATATGAGAACGGATAGTGTAAATTTATCGCAAGAAGCAATGGCGGCAGCTCAAGCCGAAATTACAAGTTACTACGGAAAAGAATTTTCGAAACCAAGAAGTTTCAATACCAAATCAAAAGGAGCACAAGAAGCACACGAAGCCATTCGTCCAACGGATATGTCAAGACATACAGTGGATATTGATAGAGATCAAGCGCGTTTGTACGAATTGATTTGGAAAAGAACGTTAGCGTCTCAAATGAGCGATGCTGAATTAGAGAGAACTAATGTAAAAATCGAAGCAAGCAATCATTCGGAAACCTTTACAGCAACTGGAGAAGTTATTAAATTTGAAGGTTTCTTAAAAGTCTATTTGGAAGGTCACGACGATGATGAAGAGGAACAAGAAGGAATGTTGCCTGCTTTAAAAGTTAACGAAAAACTTACAAATAATTATATCACGGCTACGGAACGTTTTTCACGTCCGCCAAGTCGTTATACTGAAGCTTCTTTGGTGAAGAAATTGGAAGAATTAGGAATTGGTCGTCCATCAACCTATGCGCCAACTATTTCTACTATCATTGCCAGAACTTATGTTGAAAAAGGAAGTTTCGAAGGTCAAGAAAGAAAATACAACCAATTGATGTTAAAAGCTGGGGAAGTAAAATCGCAAGTTTTAACGGAGAATGTGGGTTCAGATAAAGGAAAATTAGTTCCAACCGATATTGGAATTATCGTGAATGATTTCTTAGTAAAGAACTTCAACACGATTTTAGATTATAATTTCACGGCGAAAGTAGAGCAAGATTTCGACGAAATTGCGGAAGGAAAAGTGGATTGGGCTAAAATGATGAACGATTTCTACAAACACTTCCATCCCAATGTAGTCGATGTAGAGAAAAATGCGGATAGAGAAAGTGGTGAAAGAATCTTAGGAGTACATCCCGTTTCTGGAAAACAAGTTTCGGTTCGTTTAGGAAAATATGGAGCTATGGCTCAAATAGGTGATTCCGATGATGAAAACAAACAATTTGCAAGTTTACGTCAAGATCAAAATATTGGAAATATCACTTTGGAAGAAGTATTGAATTTATTTTTACTTCCAAAACAATTAGGTACATATAAAGGAGAAGAAATTGAAGTGAACAATGGTCGTTTTGGACCTTATGTTCGTTTTGGTTCTCAATTTATTTCCTTACCAAAAGGAATGGATCCAATGGATGTTACCATGGAAACGGCTCAAGGTTTAATTGATGAGAAAGTACAAGCGGATGCACCAATTGGAACATATGATGGATTACCAATTCAAAAGGGTGTTGGGCGTTTTGGACCTTTCATTAAATGGAATGGAATGTTTATCAATGTAAATAAAAAATACAACTTCGATAATTTATCGCAATCAGATTTAAACGAGTTAATCGAAGAAAAACAACAAAAAGACATTGATAAAGTAATTCACGATTGGAAAGAAGAAGGAATCAAAGTGGAAAAAGCACGTTGGGGTCGTTCTGTAATTACAAAGGGCAAAATCAAAATTGAATTGAGCAAAGATGTTGATGCTTCTAAATTAACGTTGGCACAAGTTCAAGAAATGATAGAAAAGAAAACTCCTGCTAAAAAGACGGCAACAAAAAAAGCACCAGCTAAGAAAACAACCGCTAAAAAGAAATAAGCAATGGTTTTTGATTTTTTACAACCTATTTCAACTTCTGTAGAAGAATACATTGCAACATTATCCAATCAGACATTGGGAAAGAAAGTGGTGTTTCATACCCAAACCGATTTCCCGGTTTTGGACAATGTTGCTATAGCTATAATCACGGTTAATGAATTTAGAGGAAGTGAAAAAGACAATGATGATTTTTCTTTTGACGACTTTAGAAAGCAATTTTACAGTCTTTTTCCAGGAAATTGGAATACTACTATAGTTGATTTAGGAACCATAGAGGCTGGAGCAAGCATTGAAGATACTTATTTTGTTGTAAAAAGTTTGATGACAGAGTTAATAAAGAAACAAATTATTCCTGTTGTCATTGGTGGAACTCAGGATTTGACTTATCCGATGTATCGCGGTTATGATAATTTAGATCAAATGGTTAATTTGGTTTCTGTAGACAATCAATTTGATTTTTCTAAGGAGAATAAATTGGACTCGGAGTCTTATTTGTCGAAAATTATCGTAGAGGAGCCTAATAATCTATTTAATTTCAGTAATTTAGGATTTCAAACCTATTTTAATTCGCAAGAAGAAATCGATTTAATCGAAAAATTATACTTTGAAGCCTATCGTTTAGGAGAGGTTTCAAATAATATTGCAGTGGCAGAACCCGTTTTTAGAGATGCTGATTTAATTAGTGTTGATATGCAATCGGTACAGTCTTCTTATTCTGGCAATTTCGATGTTTTTAATCCTAACGGATTTACAGGAAAAGAAATTTGTGCTCTTACACGTTATGCAGGAATAAGTGATAAAGTAACGTCTTTCGGGATTTTTAATTTTAATCCAAATGGGAATGAAGTTGTTTTAACAGCTCAAATGTTGTGGTATTTTATTGAAGGATTTTGTTTTCGCTCTCATGAGTATCCATTTGGTACAAAAGAGAGCTATATAAAGTACATTGTTCCTATTGAAGATGAAGAATTAATCTTCTATAAGAGTAATAAAACTGAAAGATGGTGGATTGAAATACCTTTTTTAACTAACGTTAATAATAAATTAAAAAGAAGTACGTTATTGCCTTGTACACATGAAGATTATTTAGCTGCATGTGAACAGGAAATTCCAGAAAGATGGTGGAAAGCCCAAAGAAGAAATATTGTTTAAAAAGACTATTTTTCAAACGGTTAACTAATGTTAAAAATTATATAATTTTAAATTTTAATATTTTTTACACGTTTTTGAAAAAAATGTTGTTTTTTTCAAAATTATTGAATAGGTTTACGCCCTTAAATAGAAATTACATTTAACCCAAGTTTATATGAAGAAGTTTGTTGCATTTTCAGCAATTTTGTCATTATTTATCAGTTGTGGTAAAGGCGATAAAGGAGAATTAGTAGGAGTTAAAGGGAGAAAATGGCATCCCGAAAAACCTTACGGAATGACATTAGTTCCTGGTGGCGCTTTTATTATGGGTAAAGCGGATGATGATTTAGCTAATATTCAAGACGCACCTACTAAAACCGTTACAGTTCGTTCTTTTTATATGGACGAAACAGAGATTACTAATGCAGAGTATCGAAAGTTTGTTGAATGGGTAAAAGATTCAACAATTAGAACACGATTGGCTATATTGGCTGATGAGCAGGGGCAAAAACCAGGTTCAGGGAGTGGTAAAGGAGGAAGTATTGGTGATTTTGCTTTCGCAGATGTAGATCCTGAAAAAATGACTCCTTATGATAAATACATGTATGAAAACTACTATAGTGTAGGTACAGATGATGATATTTATGCTGGAAGAAAATTAAATAAAAAGGTAAAACTTGTAAAAGAACCTTCTAAATATCCTGATGAATTTTACGTGGAAGTAATGGATTCAATGTATTTGCCAGAATCTGAATCTTACAATGGTCTTAAAACTATTGATGTCTCTAAATTAAAATTCAAATACAATCAGGTTGATTTAAATAAAGCTGTTAAAAAGAAAGGGCGTAAGAATTTTTATGAGGACGCACCACCAATTGAAATTTATCCCGATACTACAGTATGGATTAAAGATTTTGCCTATTCGTATAATGAGCCTATGCATAATGATTATTTTTGGCATCAAGCTTACAGTGAATATCCTGTTGTGGGAGTTTCTTGGAATCAAGCAAAGGCTTTTTGTGCATGGAGAACCATGTATAAAAATGCATATATAAAAACTAAAAAAGGAAGAGATCAAGTAAATTCATTCCGTTTGCCAACTGAGGCTGAATGGGAATATGCTGCTAGAGGTGGAATTGAGGGAGGAACATATCCTTGGGGGGGTCCATATGCTAAAAATGATAGAGGATGTTTTATGGCAAACTTCAAACCAAATCGTGGAGATTATGCTGCTGATGGTGCTTTGTATACAGTTGAAGCAAAATCTTATGAGCCTAATGAGTTTAATCTTTATAATATGGCTGGAAACGTTTCTGAATGGACAGAGTCTTCTTATTATGCAGAAGCTTATGAATTTGTTTCTACAATGAATCCTCATGTAGCGGACAAGAAAAATCAAAGAAAAGTAGTTCGTGGAGGTTCTTGGAAAGATGTTGCTTATTTATTACAAGTGTCAACACGTGATTATGAATATGCTGATTCAGCAAGAAGTTACATCGGGTTTAGAACTGTTCAAGATTATATGGGTACAGCAGCTACAGGAAATAGACCTAAATAGTATTTAACCAATTTTATTATATATTTAACTTAACTAACTAAAATTTATTTATTATGGCAATTTTAAGCAAAAAAGTGATGGGATTCCTTTACGGAATGGGGGCAGCGGTTGTAATCGTTGGAGCATTGTTCAAATTAATGCACTGGCCTGGTGCAGGACCAATGCTTGTTGTCGGTTTGTTAACTGAGGCTGCGATCTTCGCATTATCAGCTTTCGAACCTGTTGAAAAAGAATTAGATTGGTCTTTAGTTTACCCTGAATTAGCTGGTGGTGAGGCTAAGGCAAAAGATAAAAAAGCTGAAAATCCTGCTGAAGCACAAGGATTATTATCTCAAAAATTAGATGCTATGTTGAAAGAAGCTAAGATTGATGGAGAATTAATGGCTAGTTTAGGAAACAGTATCAAAAATTTTGAAGGTGCTGCTAAATCAATTTCTCCAACTGTTGATGCTATGGCAGGACAAAAGAAATATGCAGAAGAAATGTCAACAGCTGCAGCTCAAATGGAAGCTTTGAATAATTTATATAAAATTCAATTAGAAAGTGCTGATAGAAATGCACAAGCGAATAAAGAAATTGCTGAAAATGCTGCTAAATTAAAAGAGCAAATGCAATCAATGACATCAAACATTGCATCTTTAAATGCGGTTTATGGTGGTATGCTTTCTGCTATGAGTAACAGAGGATAATTAGTTTTATCATTAAATATTTTATTAATTAAAAACTAATTTAAAGAGAAATGGCAGGAGGAAAATTAACCCCTAGACAGAAGATGATTAACCTGATGTACTTGGTTTTCATCGCAATGTTGGCATTAAACATGTCAAAAGAAGTATTATCTGCTTTCGGATTGATGGATGAAAAATTCGAAGAGGTTAATACAGGTGCAAAAAAAACAAATGAAGAAATGCTTTCTGTTTTGGCTGCTAAAGCTGCAGAAAACGTTAATTTTAAAAATGCATTAGATGAAGCTAATCAGGTTAAGACTATTTCTAATGAATTTTATAATTATTTAGAATCAGTTAAATCTGAAATATCAAAAGATTTTCCAGTTGATGAGAAAACTGGAAAAATGCCATATGAGGCCATGGACAAGTCAACTATAGATGAAAAATGGTTTAGTGGAGATGGATATTCGCAAAAAGGTACAGAAATTGTTTCAAAGTACAATAAGTATCTTTCAGATATGAAAGCTGTTTTAGGGAAAAATGTAAAATTGACCCCTATTGTTAGTGAGATTAATGCTAAGTTCGGTACTGCTGATATCAAAGATAAAGAAGGTGTTTCTAAAAAGTTTTTAGATTATCATTTTAAAGGTTTTCCTGCAATTGCAACTATTGCAAAGTTAGCTTTAGCTCAAAACGATATTAAGAAAGCAGAAGCTGATGTATACAGCATACTTTTAGGAAAAGCTGCTATTGAAACTATGTCTTTGAAAAATTTTAAAGCTATTGTGTCTTTAGATAAAAATGTTTATTTTCAGGGTGAGCCAGTTACTGGTAAAGTTGTAATCGGTAAATACGATGAAAATGTTAAAGTATCTGATTTCAAAGGTCCTGGAAAAGTTGTTAATGGTCAAGCTATCTTAAATATGACAGCAGGTAGTATTGGTGAACAATCTTTTGGTGGTAGCTTTGTTTTTATGGAAGATGGAAAACCTGTTGAATTACCTTTCGACGGTAAATATGTAGTAGTGCCAAGACCTAATCAAGCAATTATCTCTGCTGACAAAATGAACGTTGTTTACCGTGGTGTTCCTAACCCTATTTCTATTTCTGTTCCTGGAATTGCATCTAATAAAGTAAATGCAAATGCGCAAGGAATGTCTAAAGTAGGTGATGGTAAATTCATGTTAAAACCAGGTTCAGGAAGTGAAGTTAAAATTAATGTTAGTGCAACTATGCCTGATGGTAAAACAATGTCAAGTGCACAAGTTTTCAGAATTAAAGGTTTACCTGCACCAACTGGAAAAGTGGGTGGTTTAGATAAGAACAAAGGTCCAAAAAGTAATTTAGAAGTTTGTTCTGTTACAGCAGCTATGGAAGATTTTGATTTCCCTGTAACTGTTAATGTAACACAATTTAATATTAAAGTACCTGGGCAACCTACTGTTGTAGTTTCTGGAAATAAAATGGATTCAAGAGCCAGAGCTGCAATAGCTAAGGCCTCTAAAGGAGATATTGTTATAATTTCTGAAATTAAAGCAAGTTTCGTTGGTATTGATCAAGTTGCAAAACGTGTTTCACCTTGTACTTACGAAATACAATAATTTAAAATAATTTGTGTTTATTCATTAAACCAAATAAAAAATAAATAGAATGAATTGGAGAAATAGTATTGCAATTTTAGTTTTAGGATTATGTTCTACTACTTTTGCACAGTCAAATTTATTAAATGCAAAAACTCCTGACCAAATAGGAAAAAAGACGGAGGCTGAATTAAGTGCAGATAACGATAAACCGCTACCTTACGGTTATGTTCATGATAGAGATATCTTGATGGGAAAACGTATTTGGGAAGTTATTGATCTCGATGAAAGAGTGAATTTTCCACTTTATTTTCCTGTTGAAGGAGATGTAATGACATCTCCTGATAGAAGACCTCTTTATAATGTACTAGTAAAAGGAATTAAAGATGGTACTATTACTGAAGTGTATGACTCAAGTTATTTTACTACTAAAAAAACTTTAAAAGACATCGAAGCTTCATTGTTTAAAGTTGATACTACTGATGTAGGTCGTGAACAAATGAACGAAGATATTGAGGCTTACAGAAAAGGTACTAAAAAGATTTCTGAAGAGTATATCAGAAAAACTGAAATTGAAGCTTACAACGTAGATGCTTATAAAATTGTTGGTTATTGGTATTTCGATAAAAGACAAGGCGAATTAAAATACCGTTTATTAGGTA
>NZ_DITB01000083.1:0-15262 GCF_002422095.1 Flavobacterium sp. UBA6195 | reverse complement strand
CATTTGCTGAAATTGCTTTGCAAAACAATAAATCAATTTTTGTTTTTGATAACAATTCGCAACCTTCTTCTCGTGTTGCTGGTGGATTATATAACCCAGTAGTTTTAAAAAGATTCAGTGAAGTATGGAAAGCAAAGGAACAAATTGATTTTGCTTTCCCTTTATACCATAAAATTCAATCCAAATTGAATGTAGTCTTCGATTTTGAATTGCCAATTCTTCGAAAATTGTATTCGGTTGAAGAGCAAAATAATTGGTTTCAAGCTGCAGATAAGCCAAATTTAGCTCCTTTTTTAGATGCTAAATTAGTCACAACTTCTTATGAAAATATTGCTTCTCCATTTAACTATGGAAAAGTCAATCATACCGGTTATTTAGAAATCTCAACTTTAATTGAAGCTTATACTAAATATTTGCAAGGCTTAAATTGTTTTTCTAATGAAGGTTTTAACTATGCTAAAATCGAATTTTTAGAATACGGAATTCAATATAAAGACATAAAAGCTAAACACATCATTTTTGCAGAAGGTTTTGGATTACATGCCAATCCTTATTTTAATGATTTGCCTTTGGATGGAACCAAAGGTGAATTACTGATCATCAAAGCACCCAATTTAGATTTAGATGTGGTGATAAAATCAAGTGTATTTATACTTCCAATTGGAAATGATTTGTATAAAGTCGGGGCTACTTATGATTGGAAAGACAAAACGAATACTCCAACAGAGGAAGGAAAACAGGAATTAATCGAAAAATTATCCGAATTAATATCATGCGATTTTGAAGTTGTGAAGCATTTTGCAGGTGTTCGTCCTACAGTTAAAGATAGAAGACCATTAGTTGGTACTCACCCAGAAAATTCTCATTTGCATGTTTTAAATGGTTTAGGAACTCGAGGTGTAATGCTCGGACCTTATTTGGCTAATGAGTTATTTCAGCATATAGAAAAAAACATTCCTTTAGAAAAGGAAATTGATATAATAAGATGCTATAAAAAAAACCGAAACTAATTTGTTTCGGTTTTTTAATTATCTAAGTGTGGCTTTCTTTTCGCCCTTGTGTTGTTTCCAATCTTTGTCGTAACTCATGAACAGATTTATCCATATATTTCTAGATAATCTCATAATTACCGGCATAAATACTATTAAAGTAATGATTATTGCGATAAAATTGTTTACCAAATTCTTTTCTCCAACAAAGAAATAAGTGATAATAAATGCAGCTACGCCAAACGCAATTCCTAAGGCATAACTTACATACATAGCCCCATAAAAAAATGAGGGTTCAATTTTATATTTAGTTCCACAATGACTACAATTTTCATGCATTTTGTACACATTTAGAACATTATACGGATTTTTGTCTAAATACATGCTTTCTTCATGGCAAGTTGGACAACTTCCTGTTAAAATACTATTTAATTTGGATCCTTTTTTTAACATTTGCAAAATATTTTACACAAAGGTACAATAACTAACAATTCTTTGTGTAACAATTGTAACAATCAATATGCTAAACATACATAATTTATCGGTTTCATTTGGTGGAACCTATCTTTTTGAAGAAGTAACTTTTAGATTAGGTTCTGGTGACAGAGTAGGTCTTGTTGGGAAAAATGGTGCAGGAAAATCAACCATGTTGAAAATGCTTGCGGGTGATTTTAAACCAGACAGTGGAACTATTGCAACTGAAAAAGAAGTAAAAATCGGATTTCTTCGTCAGGATATTGATTTTGTTAAAGGAAGAACGGTTTTAGAAGAAGCTTATATGGCTTTTGAAGAAATCAAACGTGCCGAATTCCGAATCGACGAAATCAATCATCAATTAATAACTAGAACCGATTATGAAAGTCAGGAATATTCTGATTTAATTGAGGAATTAAGTGATGTTACGCATCATTACGAAGTTCTTGGAGGATATAATTATGTTGGAGATACAGAGAAAATTCTTTTAGGCCTTGGATTCAAAAGAGAGGATTTCGACAATCAAACCGATACTTTTTCAGGAGGATGGAGAATGCGTATTGAATTAGCAAAATTATTATTACAATCTAACGATATTTTGCTTTTAGATGAGCCTACGAACCACTTGGATATTGAAAGTATTATTTGGTTAGAAGGATTTTTACGAAATTTCCCTGGAGTTGTGGTAATCGTTTCGCACGATAAAATGTTTTTGGATAATGTAACAAATCGTACGATTGAAATCTCATTAGGAAAAGCTTACGATTTTAGTAAACCGTATTCGGAATATTTAGTGTTGCGTCAGGAAATTCGAGAAAAGCAATTGGCAACTCAGAAAAATCAAGCCAAAAAAATTGAAGAAACTGAAAAGTTAATCGAGAAATTTAGAGCCAAAGCTTCTAAAGCATCGATGGCGCAATCGTTGATTAAAAAATTAGATAAAGTAGAACGAATTGAAGTTGATGAAGACGATAATTCGGTGATGAATATTTCATTTCCAGTTTCGCAAACGCCAGGAAGAGTAGTGGTAGAGGCGGAACACGTTACCAAAGCGTATGGCGATAAAGTAATCTTAAAAGATATTTCGCTTTTAGTAGAACGTGGAAGTAAAGTAGCATTTGTTGGGCAAAACGGTCAAGGAAAATCTACGTTTATGAAAGCAATCGTAAACGAATTTGAATACGAAGGAACCATAAAACTCGGACACAATGTGCAATTAGGGTATTTTGCTCAAAATCAAGCAGAATATTTAGATGGAGAAAAAACATTGTTAGATACAATGTTAGAAGCCGCAACCGATACGAATCGTTCAAAAGTGCGTGATATGTTGGGAGCGTTTTTATTCCGTGGTGATGAAGTAGAGAAGAAAGTTAAAGTACTTTCGGGAGGAGAGCGAAATCGTTTGGCGCTTTGTAAATTGCTTTTACAACCGATTAATGTCTTAGTAATGGATGAACCAACAAATCACTTGGATATTAAGTCTAAAAACGTTTTAAAAGCCGCTTTACAGCAATTTGAAGGAACATTGTTGTTAGTGTCTCACGATCGTGATTTCTTGCAAGGAATGTCAAATATAGTATACGAATTCAAAGATCAAAAAATCAGAGAATATTTAGGCGATATCAATTTCTTCTTAGAACAGAAAAACGCTATGAATATGCGTGAAATTGAAAAGAAAGATGTCGTAGTGAATGCACAATCTCAAAATGCGAAAGCTGTAAAAAGCATCTCATACGAAGATCAAAAGAAAGCGAAAGCATTACAAAACAAGCTGAGTAAAATCGAAAGTCAAATTCAGCAATTAGAAAAAGCCATTCAAGCCGATGATAAAGCACTGGCTTCAAACTACGATAAACATATCGAAGATGCTACGTTTTTTGCAGCTTACGAAAAAAAGAAAAAAGAGTTGGAACAACTTTTAGAAGATTGGGAAATAGTTCAGCTAGAAATTGAAGAATTGAATAGTTAATTACAGAACCACAAATTATAGCAATTCAAAAGTAAACAAGCAATCGCAATAATAACTATAATTATTGCGATTTTATTTTTTC
Source organism: Flavobacterium sp. UBA6195 (assembly GCF_002422095.1). Taxonomy (GTDB): domain Bacteria; phylum Bacteroidota; class Bacteroidia; order Flavobacteriales; family Flavobacteriaceae; genus Flavobacterium. Next base: position 11,748 of record NZ_DITB01000083.1, on the reverse strand, counting down.
TAATAAATTTTGTGAACGCTAACTTCATATTTTTAATTGTTTTATGAAATAAATATCAAGCTATCTTCTTTCATTTAAAATACGATTTTTTTCGTATTTTTAGAATTGAATAGTGGGCAGCCTTTCATTTATTCTCTTCATTTTTTCTTCTAACGTCAATACGAATTTTTGATGACTTTCCGTATTCGGATTAAACGGACGATGTTGCAATCCTTTTTGAATAGAGCAAATCTCATTCATCAATCCAAACACCGATTCAGAAATATAATTTTCAAAGAATTGAATCCAAATATAATCGATTGCAGTTTGATTCGGATGCAACATATCTTCAGCGTAAAAACGATAATCACGCAATTCGTCCATCATAATTTCGTAAGATGGGAAATAGGTGATGTGTGATTTGTGATTTGTGATTGTTTTGTGAATTGCTGCAATCAAATGCGCTTTACTTAGCGTGTTTTCTGTAAATCCATCTTTTATATGGCGTACAGGAGAAACCGTAAAAATAAAATTGCAGTTTGGATTCACCGAATGAATTAATGAAATAATACTTTGTAAACTTTCTTCGGTTTGATGAATCGACAACAATTCTTTTGTAAACTGCTTTTGAGGGACTTTGTGACAGTTGGCGACAATTTCGTTTGTTTCTATATTTCGATACACCCACGACGTTCCTAGCGTAATTATAATGTGTGTTGAATCGTTTAATTGTTTATTTGTGGAACGGATTATATCGTTTAAAGATTCTAAAAAGGCATCTTTATCCGAATTTGATAGTTCCGAATGTACTTCATAGCAATGCCATAAATCGTTATGAAAGAAAATATCGTTTTCGGTAAAAGTTCTATTTTCAACAGCGCGACGGATTAACTTTTCTAAAGAAACCGCATTAAAAATAATTCCAAACGGATTGGTAGTAGCTTGAAATTTAAAATAATCAAACTTTTTACCCATATTTTCCGCAAAACACGAACCCAATAACATAACTTTCGAATCGTAATCGATTGGAAAATTGCTTTTTTGAACGGGTATTTTGGTGGTGAATTGCAAATCAGTTGGGTTTAAAGTCCAAATTTAAACTACTTTTTACAAAAAACGAGTATTTTTACTCAAGATTTAATACCATACAAATGATTGAAAAAGAATATATCGAACCTAATGAAGGTTTTTCTCAAATGGTTGTAGTAAAAACAGGAAATTTTAAAACACTTTACATTTCTGGACAAATAGGTGATGGTGCAAATTTAGAAGCACAAACCATTGCCACTTTTCAAAATTTAGAAAAGCAACTTACAAATTGCAATGCGAGTTTTAAAGATGTAGTAAAAATGAATACGTACATCGTAAATTTTAACCCTGAAATTGATTTGCCTATTTTCAGAAAAGTTAGAAAGGAATTTCTAGGAAATGAAAATTATCCAGCAAGCACTTTAGTAGGCGTAGAAAATTTAGGCAGAAAAGAATGGTTGATTGAGATTGAAGCAATTGCAGTAGTAGAATAAAAAAATCCCGATAAGGTTTGAAGTTTATCGGGATTCATTATTTTTTTAATAATTTAGTTGTAGAAATATTGAACATTAACAGTTCCAATAAATGAACCTAATGTAAAATTAGCATTTATAACAGATGATTTAGGGAAATTACTTGAATTGTAAGTATGAGTTGCAAAAATCCCTTCAGAGGTATTACTCTCATCATAAGTTGATGTCATCATTTTGTTTCTTCCAAAAGCAATCATATAGTCATCAGCAAATTCAGGAAGCATTAATTCCTTAAATCCGGTTACATTCATAAAAGGGTTATTTTTGTCTTCATATACAAAAATACTATCATCATCAGCTGTTAATTCGTTATTTGTAAAAGTGTATGTGTAAGGTGAACTCGGAACCAGAGTAGGACTGCCAATTGTTCCTTGATATTCGTTAACGGAAACAGTTCCATCACTATTATAAGTATAAGTAAACTTTTCTTCAAAATCATTTCCAATAGAGCGATATTCTATTAATTTACCACTTGAGTTGTAAGAAAATAGATCATACTCATCTAAAACTGTTCCGTCAAAATATTCAATTTTAGTAATTAAATCCCCAGTGTAAGTATATACAGTTTTATAGTTATCATCTTCTCTAGATTCAACTAGTTTAGTTCCATTATAAGTGAAGATTATTGTATTGTTCCAATAAGAATCATCTTCTTCATCATCAGATGTTAGAATAATTTTTTTTATTAATGTGACATCGGAAGAATTATTGTTAGAATCATCTTCACTTGAACAAGAAGTTAAAGTTAGCGCAACTGCGCTAAATAGGTAAAGTAGTTTTTTCATTTTTTTTGTTTGTCAATTGGTTAGCAATATAGAAAAAAAACCTACAAAGATTTTGTATCAATGTAGGTTTTTTTATAATATAGAATGTTTCTATTTTATTTCACAAATGTTATTGCTTTCTCCAACGCTTCTTTAATTCTACCTACATTTTTCCCTTTTCCAGATGCAAAGAAAGGTTGTCCACCACCGTTTCCGTCGATTAGTTTTCCTAATTCTCTGATGACGTTTCCAGCGTTTAACCCTTTTTCAGCCACCAATTCTTTTGAAATATAACAGTGAATGTTTGGTGCATTATCTTCAACTGATGCTAAGAATACAAACGTATTTGGTTTAGAAGTTCCAATAGCTTGTGCCAAATCTTTAGTTGAACTCATCGATAAATCTACTTGTTTAGCTAAAAATTGAATACCATTGATTTCTTGAAAATCGGCAACTAGCGTATTCTTTAATCCTTCGATTTTTTCTTTTAGTAATTGCTCTACTAGTTTTTTCAATTTTGCATTGTCATCTTGTAAAGAAGCCACCGATTTTAAAACATCTTGTGGGTTTTTCAATACTTCTTTGATTTCTGCCAAAGTATCTTCTTGATTTTTATAGAAATCTTTAACCGCATCACCCGTAATCGCCTCAATACGACGAATTCCAGCCGCTACAGCTCCTTCTGAAACAATTTTGAAATGCCAAATATCAGCCGTGTTTTTCACGTGAATTCCACCACATAATTCTTTGCTGTCTCCAAATTCAATCATACGAACATTGTCGCCATATTTTTCTCCAAATAAAGCCATCGCACCTTGTGCCATCGCTTGTTGGATTGGAATATTTCTATGTTCTACTAATTGCAATTGCTCTTCAATTCTAGCATTTACAAAAGCTTCTACTTGACGTAATTCTTCATCCGTTACTTTAGAAAAATGCGAAAAGTCGAAACGTAAGTAATTTGGGTTTACCAATGAACCTTTTTGTTCCACATGAGTTCCTAAAATTGTTCTTAAAGCCAAATGCATCAGATGCGTAGCTGAGTGATTTTTAGAAGTCGAAGTTCTTAAATCGGTATTTACTTTGGCTACAAATTCAGCTTCCACATTTTCAGGAAGTTGTTTTGCGAAATGTAATATTAAGTTGTTTTCTTTTTTCGTGTCGATAATTTCGATGGTTTCGTTTGCAGAAACTAATGTTCCTTTATCTCCAACTTGTCCACCACCTTCTGGATAGAACGGCGTATTATCTAAAACAATTTGGTACAAAACACCATCTTTTTTAGAATCTACTTTACGAATTCTAGTGATTTTTACATTATTTTCCGTTTGATCATAACCAACGAATGTTTCCACGTTTCCATCAATTAAAACTTTCCAGTCATCGGTCGTTACTTCAGAAGCTGCACGAGAACGCGCTTTTTGTTTTTGTAATTCGGTTTCGAATTCAATTTCATTAAACGAATAGCCTTTTTCTTTTAAAATTAAAGCCGTTAAGTCTTTCGGGAAACCAAAAGTATCATACAATTCAAATACTTTTTCTCCTGAAACTTCTTTTCCAGATGTTTCAGCAACTACTTTATCTAATAATTGTAATCCTTGTTCCAAAGTTCTTAAGAAAGACGCTTCTTCTTCACGAATTACATTGGTAACCAATTGTTGTTGCGATTTAATCTCAGGGAAAAATTCGCCCATTTGATTCGCTAAAACTTCAACCAATTTATTAATAAAAGGTTCTTTCGTTCCTAAAAACGTAAATCCGTAACGAATCGCACGACGTAAAATTCTACGAATTACATAACCAGCACCTGTATTTGAAGGTAATTGTCCGTCAGCAATAGCAAAAGCTACCGCACGAACGTGGTCTACAATTACACGAATCGCAATATTGGTTTTGTTTTGCTCTTCTTGTATTGACAAGTCGCGACTTGTCATTGCATCATTTGAAGTGTATTTTAATCCTGTAATTTCTTCAACTTTCGCGATAAGCGGCGTGAAAACATCCGTATCATAATTTGAAGTTACGTTTTGCATTGCCATACACAAACGCTCAAATCCCATTCCGGTATCTACGTGTTGTGCTGGTAATTTTTCTAACGAGCCATCGGCTTTACGGTTGAATTCCATAAATACGTTGTTCCAAATTTCCACTACTTGCGGATGATCAGCATTAACTAAATCTCTTCCTGAAACTGCATTTCTTTCAGCATCCGTTCTTAAATCGATATGAATTTCAGAACATGGACCACACGGACCTTGGTCGCCCATTTCCCAGAAGTTATCTTTTTTATTTCCTAAAATGATTCGGTCTTCTGAAACGTATTGCTTCCAAATATCAAAAGCTTCTTGGTCAAACGGAACGTTCTCTGCTGGATTTCCTTCAAAAACAGAAACATACAAACGGTCTTTGTCTAACTTTAAAACTTCAGTAAGAAATTCCCAAGCCCAAGCTAAGGCTTCTTTCTTGAAATAATCGCCAAACGACCAGTTTCCAAGCATTTCAAACATGGTGTGGTGATAAGTATCAAAACCTACATCTTCCAAATCATTGTGTTTTCCAGAAACACGAAGACATTTTTGCGTATCGGCGATTCTTGGGCTTTTTGGAGTTCCATTGCCTAAGAAATATTCTTTGAATTGGGCCATTCCCGAGTTGTTGAACATCAAGGTTGGGTCGTCTTTCAAAACGATTGGCGCAGAAGGAACAATTAAGTGTCCTTTTGATTCAAAAAAATTAAGGTATGCTTTACGAATGTCTTGCGATTTCATTATCAATAATTTAGATCTGTTTTTATTTGTTTATTGTGATGCGGAAACGAAAGTAAATGTCCAAAAAAATAGCCCAACTAAAAATAAAATAGCTAAAGAATGAAACATTTCTTAATTTTGTTCGTATAACCTATGTCAATCAATAAATTTGGCACAAAAATAGTATATTTTCATATATGTCGAAGGTAAAATATTATTACGATTCAGAAAATTTAGCATACAAGCGCATTCTGCCTAAAAAGAGAAAGAAATTTGCTTACGTAATGCTTTTTTTATTGTCTTCGGCATTGTTTGGATTTTTGAGTTTTTTCTTATTGGTCAACACGAGTTATTTTGAAACACCAAAAGATAAAATTCAAGCCAGAGAAATCGAAGCCTTGAAATTGAATTACACCGTTTTGAATAAGAAGTTGGATTTGATGGACGATGTTTTAGAAGCTATCGAAAATAGAGACAATAACATTTACCGAATTTATTTTAACTCAACTCCAATCTCAGAAGAAGAACGAAAAGCTGGATTTGGTGGTGTGAATCGATATAAAGATTTACAAGGTTTCAATAATTCTGAATTAATCGAAAACACTACAAGACGTGTTGATGTTTTAACGAAAGAGTTAGTAATTCAATCGAAATCGTTAGATGAAATTGTGGCTTTGGCGAAACAGAAAGAAAAATTATTGGCTGCAATTCCAGCAATCCAACCCGTGAAAAATGAAGATTTAAAGCAAATGGCATCAGGTTTTGGTTACCGAAGCGATCCATTTACCAAAATTAGAAAATTCCATTACGGAATGGATTTTACCGCTAGAACGGGAACGCCAATTTACGCTACTGGTGATGGAGTAGTGTATAAAGCAGACGCATCGTTATCAGGATACGGAAATCATATTGAAATAAATCATGGTTATGGCTACAAAACGTTATATGCGCATTTGAGTAAATATAAATGTAAACCTGGTCAAAGAGTAAAACGAGGCGATATCATTGGCTATGTGGGAAGCACAGGAAGAAGTCAGGCGCCACATTTGCACTATGAAGTGTTTAAGAATGGAGAGCGTGTAAATCCGCTGAATTTCTATTACGGAAGTATTTCAGCAAAAGAATATATAGAAATTTCAAAATTAGCAAACCAAGAAAATCAATCGTTGGATTAACGATTTAAGATTGATGATTAACGATTTCAAAAGTTTTGAACTTGTAATTGAATTTGAATTTGAACTTGAACTTGAACTTGAAAAATGCATTTAGAATTAGCACCAAATAAAAGATATTATAGCATTGGCGAAATTGCCAAAGCGTTCAACGTGAATGCGTCTTTGATTCGTTTTTGGGATAAAGAATTCGATATTCTAAAGCCAAAGAAAAACGCTAAAGGAAATCGCATGTTCACACCAGAAGACGTGAAGAATTTACAATTGATTTATCATTTAGTAAAAGAGCGCGGATTTACTTTAGATGGAGCCAAAACACATTTGAAAGAAAATCAAAAGAAAACACTTGATAAATTCGAAATTATTTCAAAACTAGAAACTATTAAAGCACAATTGAACACCATTAAAAATCAACTATAAACAATTAATTAAACTATTTAAAATTTAAAACTATGAGAAAATTTTTGCCTTTTATTATCGGTGGTGGATTATTATTAGTCCTTGTATTTTGGTATGTAAGTGTTAAAAATGGAGCAGTTACTGTTGACCAGGCTGTAAAAAAAGAATGGGGAAATGTAGAAACGTCTTACCAAAGAAGAAATGACCTTATTGGAAATTTAGTTAAGACTGTAAAAGGTGCGGCTGATTTTGAAAAATCTACTTTAGAAGCTGTGATTTCAGCTAGAGCTAAAGCAACATCAGTTACAGTTGATCCAACAAATATAACTCCTGAACAGTTTGAGCAATTTAATCAAGCACAAAGTGGAGTTTCTTCAGCTTTATCTAGATTATTAGTAACCGTTGAAAAGTATCCAGAGTTGAGAGCAAATGAAAATTTTAAAATGCTTCAAAATGAGTTAACAAGTACAGAAAATCAGATTTTAACAGCAAGAACTCGTTTTAATGAAGCTGTAGAAAAATATAATAACTATGTGTTAAAAATGCCTAGAAGTTTTGTTTTGTCTGATTACAAAGAGAAAGCATTATTTAAAGCAGTGGCAGGTGCTGAAAAACCTGTTGACGTAGAATTTGACTTTAATAACGAGAAAAAATAATGTCAAAAACAGAAGATTTCTTATCAAAAGCAGACGAACAAGAAATTGTTCAAGCGATTATTGAAGCGGAAAAAAACACTTCGGGAGAAATCAGAGTGCATTTAGAAGAACATACCCAAAAATCACCTCTTGACCGAGCTCAGGAGGTTTTTTTTGAACTCCACATGCACGAAACACAAGATCGAAACGGAGTGCTGTTTTATGTTGGGGTAGCCGATAAAAAGTTTGCTATCATTGGCGATGAAGGCATCGATAAAGTAGTAGAAACTGATTTTTGGGATGGTACTAAAGATGTCGTGATTGCAAATTTCAAAGAAGGAAATTTCAAAAAAGGCTTGGTCGAAGGAATCCTAAAAGCTGGCGAACGATTAAAAAAATTTTTCCCTTTTCAATTGGATGATAGTAATGAATTGTCTAACGAAATTTCGAGAGGTTAATATGAAAAAACTAATTATACTAGTATTTTTCCTTTCTGGAATTTACGCTAATGCCCAATTTACAATTCCTAAGGTTCCGTCTTTTCAAACGAGTCTATATGACTATGCCGATGTTTTGAATCCGACAGAAGAAAAAGATTTAGAGAACAAATTGGTTCGCTATTCGGATTCCACTACAACTCAAATTGTAGTGATAACAATTGATGATTTAAAAGGCGAATCCATAGGAATTTTAACTCCAAGATGGGCACACGAATGGGGGATTGGCCAAGCAAAAGAAGACAACGGGATTCTAATTTTACTTTCTAAAAACGACAGAGAAATTTGGATAGCGCCAGGATATGGTGTAGAAGATAGGTTAACCGCAGGAATCAACGGAGAACTTATCCGAAACATCATCATTCCTGAGTTCAAAGCTGGAAGTTATTACAAAGGTTTAGACAAAGGTGCCGATGCTATTTTTGAAGTTTTAAAAGGAAAATATAAAGGTTCAAGGAAAGAATCAAGCAATCCTTTGCCTTTCATCTTAATTGTAGTTTTTATCATTATTCTAATCTTTTTAGCTTCCAAAGGAAATAAAGGAGGCGGAAATTATAGAGGAGGTAGCGGTTTGGATTTAGGCGATATCATCATTCTAAGTAGCCTTGGAAGAGGAAACGGAGGTTTCGGTGGAGGAAGCTTTGGTGGTGGGTCAGGAGGATTTGGTGGCGGCTTCGGCGGCGGTGGATTCTCTGGTGGCGGTGCCGGCGGAAGCTGGTAGTTCTAAATTAAACTCACAATCATTGTCAATCTCCTACAAAGTAGGCTTACTTTGAGCAAAGCAAAAATAAACTTGTACTTGATTTTTGAACTTGTACTTGTATTTGAAAACAAAAAACTCGTTAGCTATACTAACGAGTTTTTCTTTTTTCTATTTCTGTCTGAAATAAATATCAATTGGAACACCACTAAAATTGTAGTTTTCTCTCAATTTATTTTCAATAAAACGTTTGTAAGGATCTTTTACATATTGTGGCAAATTCGCAAAGAACACAAACTGAGGTGTTGGTGTTGGCAACTGCATACAATATTTAATCTTAATGTATTTTCCTTTTAATGCCGGTGGTGGCGTTGCTTCAATAATTGGCAACATCAACTCGTTGAATTTCGAAGTCGAAATACGTTGTTTTCTGTTTTCAAAAACTTCAACTGCGGTTTCTAAAGCTTTTAATAAACGTTGTTTCGTTAAAGCTGAAATAAATAAAATCGGCACATCAGTAAAAGGAGCAATTTCTTCTCTAATTTTTCTTTCGTAATCTCTTGTTGACATGGTGTCTTTTTCAACCAAATCCCATTTGTTTACTAAGATTACGATTCCTTTACGGTTTTTCTCGGCTAACCAAAAAATACTTTGATCTTGTCCTTCAAATCCACGAGTCGCATCGATAACCAATAAACAAACATCACTGTGCTCAATTGCTCTTACCGAACGCATTACCGAATAAAACTCTAAATCTTCTTTTACTTTTGCTTTACGTCTAATTCCAGCCGTATCCACTAAGTTGAATTCGAATCCAAAACGGTTGTACTTTGTGTCAATTGCATCACGAGTTGTTCCTGCAATATCAGTTACTACAAATCGATCTTCACCAATTAAAGCGTTAATGAATGATGATTTTCCAGCATTTGGTCTTCCTACAACACAAAATCTTGGTAACGGATTTTCTTCTTCTACCGCTTCTGGTAATTCAGGTAAAACCTCTACGATTTTATCTAACAATTCCCCAGTTCCGCTTCCGCTCATTCCCGAGATTGTGAAATATTCACCTAATCCTAAATTATAGAACTCCACTGCGTCTTTTTCACGCATGGCGTTGTCTACTTTATTGACAACTAAAAGTATAGGTTTTTTAACTTTACGAAGCAATTTCGCTACTTCTTCATCCATTGGAGTAATACCTTCCTCAACATCTACCACAAAAACAATAGCATCCGCCTCATCAATAGCCAATTCTACTTGACGACGAATCTCTCCTTCAAAAATATCGTCCGAACCTTTTACATAACCTCCGGTATCAATTACCGAAAATTCTTTTCCGTTCCACTCACTTTTTCCATAATTTCTATCACGCGTAACACCGCTTACCGAGTCAACAATAGCTTCTCTTCGCTGAATTAAACGGTTAAAAAATGTGGATTTTCCAACATTTGGTCTTCCTACAATGGCAACAATATTGTTCATAATCTTATTTTGAATCGGCAAAAGTACGATTTTTTTTGGAGCTTTTTCCAGCTATCCATTACAACTCCACAATTTTACGTCTTTTTTTCTAAATTTATTGCAGCAGCTTCTAAGGTCGCTACCCCAATAAAAGAAAAAATAGGTGTAAAATTTGCGGGGTTTTCATTACTATCTGGGCTAGATTGAAAATTTTATTTAACATTTGTTAAAAATTTATATATTCGCACAAATCCCAAGTGTATGGAACCTGAAAAAAGCATAGCACTTCGCCCTAGGTTTGAAGTGGAATCGAAAAATAGTGTTGCGCAAATCTTAGAAAGAGCCAAAACTTTAAAATCTGAATTAAAGTCGGATTACCAAATTAAAATCATTGACGAACATTTGTATTTTTATTTCAGTAAAGAAAAACGAAAATATTATTCGCCTTTTTTACATTTAGAACTAGAAGCAAACGAAGGTAAAACCACCGTAAAAGGTTTGTTCGGACCAGAGCAATTATTGTGGACGCTTTTTATGTTTTTACACTTTATCATCGCAGGATTGTTTTTAGTTTTTGCTATGATGGCTTACACGCATTGGTCGCTAAAACAATCCACGGTTTTAGATTTTAGCATTATGGGAATTATGGTTGCGTTTTGGTTTTCGCTTTATTTTATGGCACGATTAAACAGAGAGCGCGGTGTGCCACAAATGCATGAATTGGAAGATTTAATGTGTAAAGTTTTGGAATAAAAAACCTGATGAATATTCATCAGGCATCTTTTATCTTTATTCTTTGTTCTTTCTTCTTACTTCTGGTTATATCCAAAACGTCTCAACTGACGTTCATTGCTTCTCCAGTCTTTATTAACTTTAACGTAAGTAGCTAAGTGAATTTGTTTTCCAAAGAATTTTTCTAAATCTTCTCTTGCTTGGATCCCAACTTTCTTCAATGCCGCACCTTTGTGACCGATGATGATTCCTTTTTGTGTGTCGCGTTCTACCATAATCACGGCACGAATTCTAATGATGTTGCTGTCTTCAATAAATTCTTCCGTTTCAATTTCTACAGCATACGGAATTTCTTTATCGTAATTCAACAAGATTTTTTCACGAATGGTTTCGTTGACAAAGAAACGTTCTGGTTTATCAGTCAAAGCATCTTTCGGATAAAACGGTGGGGAAACAGGAAGTAATTCGATAATTCGATCAAAAACCGCTTTAACGTTAAAATTTTCTAAGGCAGAAATAGGATAGATTTCGGCATTTGGTACTTTTTCTTTCCACAATTGAGTTTGTTCTTCTAACTGTTCTTGGTTCGATTTGTCAATTTTATTCAATAATAATAAAACCGGAATCTTAGAGTGGATAATTTTATTAAAAAACGCTTCGTCTTTTAATTCTTTTTCGCCAATCTCTACCATGTACACCAAAATGTCAGCATCTTCAAAAGCCGATTTCACAAAATCCATCATCGAATTTTGTAATTCATACGCTGGTTTTATAATTCCAGGCGTATCTGAGAATAATACTTGAAAATCATCTCCATTCACAATTCCTAAAATACGGTGTCTTGTAGTTTGTGCTTTCGATGTAATAATAGAAAGACGTTCGCCTACAAACGCATTCATAAGAGTTGATTTCCCTACATTCGGATTTCCAATGATATTTACATAACCTGCTCTGTGCTCCATTTCAATAAATTTATGGCTACAAAGGTAGTCATATCAAGCGAATAGAAGAAATAAAATATTTTTTTCAAATTTACTTGCATTTAAAGATAATCGTTGTATATTTGCACTCACAAATCGCGGGATAGAGCAGTAGGCAGC
>NZ_DITB01000106.1 GCF_002422095.1 Flavobacterium sp. UBA6195 | reverse complement strand
TTTGATGGTTTTACACAATTTAAATTTTCTTACGACAAAGCTGATTTTTATTTAGCACAATCTTTTTCTAGAACAGAATATCAAAGAGAAGGATTGTTCAGAAATGGAATCTATGCAAACAATTCATTTGGTAAAGGAAAAAGCATCGTTTTTGAGAATTTTGGTTTCAAAGGAGGAATTACCTACAAACTTACTGGAAAACACCTATTGGATTTCAATGGAATGTACATGACAAAAGCTCCAACTTTAAGAAGCTCATTTTCAAATGCTCGTTTAAACAACAATATAACTCCTGATTTAGTTAGTGAATCTATTGTAAGTGCTGATGGTAGTTATATCATAAGAAGTCCTAAATTCAAAAGTAGATTAACAGGTTTTTATTCAAAAATAAGTAATGCTACTGATATTTCTTTCTTTTATGCTGAAAACATAGGTGATACTGAAGGAGATGAAGATGCTTTTGTTAGTGAAATTGTTACTGGTTTAGAAAAACAAAACATGGGAGTTGAACTTGGTATAGAATATCAAATTACATCTACAATTAAAGCTACTGCTGCAGCATCATATGGTCAATATATTTACTCTAAAAATGCTAAATTAAAAACTAATGATGACGGTTTAGCTGCTTTAGGTCAAGATCCTATAAAAGATTTTGGAAAAGTATATATTAAAGATTATCATCAACCTGGAATGCCTCAAACAGCTGCGTCATTTGGTTTAGAATACCGTGACCCTCGTTTTTGGTGGGTTGGAGCCAACATCAACTATCTTGGAGATTCTTATATCGATGTTTCAAACATATTAAGAACAGATAATTTCAGTATTAACCCAGCAACTGGAGTTTCTTATCCAGGTGCTACAGATGATGCTGTTAGAAAAGTTTTAAAACAAGAAAAATTTGATAGTTTCTCAATTTTAAACTTAACTGGAGGAAAATCATGGAGAATTAGTAAAGCAAATCGTAACACTGTTGGTTTCTTTGCTTCAGTAAATAATGTTTTAGATGTTACCTATAAAACGGGTGGTTTCGAACAATCTCGTAAAGCAACATTCCCTGACTTACAACAAGATTTGGTTAGCGGAACTCGTGCTTTTGGTCCTAAATATTTCTATGGATACGGAAGAACATATTTTGTTAACTTCTATATTAACTTCTAAAAAATTGTACTATGAAAAATAATTTATTAAAGTCACTTTTCTTGTTAGTAACTTCATCAGTAGTTTTAACAAGTTGTGTTGGTGAGGATGATTATGTAATTCCAACGGTAAAAACACCTTTTTATTCTGAAGAATTTCAAGACATTCAAAATAACACTATTTTAGACCTTACGGATTGGACAAATTTTGCAGAAGCTGGTACAATTTCTTGGAAAGAAAAATCATACAGTGGTAATGGGTATGCAGAATTTAATACTTATGGTTCTGGAAATGCTTCAAACATTGGTTGGTTAATTTCACCTGCTTATGATTTATCAGGCTATGAAAGTGTAAAATTTTCATTTCAATCCGCTCAAAACTTCGTATCTGATAACGCAAACAAACTTCAAGTTTATGTTTCTTCAGATTTTGACGGAAGCAATGTAAATTCAGCAACTTGGAATGAAGTAGTATGTAGTGTTGCAAATAAAAGCACTACAGGATATTTATTTATTCCATCTGGTGAAATTAATTTAAGTGCTTATGAAGGACAAACCATTCACATTGCATTTAAAGTAACGGGTTCAGGAACTAACACTAACTTAGACGGATTATTCCAAGTGGATAATCTTTACGTATATACATCAAAATAATACGCTATGAAAAATTTAAGATTATTACTAACAATTACTGTTTTAACATCATTAGTAGGATGTGTAAATGGCGATGATTATGGAACTCCAGATTTATCAAACGAATGTATTTCTATTCCTAAGACTAAGGAAGTTTCAGAAATTACTTCACTTGCTGTAGGTACTGCTACACAATATACTACTGATGAAAATTTAGTAGATTATATTGAAGCTTATGTAACTTCAAGTGATGAAGGAGGAAACTTTTATAAGTCTATATCTATGGTTTCTACCGATGGTTCAACTGGTTTTAGTATGCCGGTAGACAATTACAACCTATATACAGAATTTGAACCAGGAAGAAAAGTTACCATCAAATTAGATAAAAATAGATATTTTAATAAACAATACGACGCTACAGTTATTGGGTCTTCATATAATGGTGGAGTAGGAAGAATTTCTGGTGTTGAATATAAAGATGTAATTTTAAGAAGCTGTGATAAAATTAATGAAGATGACATTGTAAATCATTTATCATTAAATCAAGCTCAGGCAGATCAATATATTAATAAATTGATTGAATTTGATAATGTTCAGTTTTCTGATGCAGCTTTAGGAAAAAATTACTACGATCCAAGTAATGTTAGTGGAGGAGCAACAAACCACACTATTACAGATATCTTTGGAAATAGTGTAACTATAAGAACTAGTGAATACGCAACATTTGCTTCAAAACCAATTCCTAGTGGTAGTGGTAAAATCAGATGTGTACTTACAAAATATATTAATAGTTCAGGAACTGCTTATTATCAATTTATGTTAAGAACATTAGAAGATGTAAAATTAGATCAACCACGAATCAATTTAGCTACAATTTTCAATGAACCTTTTGATACTAATTTCCCTAACTGGGTTAAACAAAATGTTAGTGGAACTACCACTTGGAATGTTCAAGCTACATTTGGTAACCCTACTTTTAATGCATTCATTAATGGGTTTGGAGTAAATAATGAAGATTGGTTAATTTCACCTTCTATTGATTTAAGTACAAATTCATTTGCAGTATTATCTTTTCAAACTAGTACTCGTTATGCAGGTCCTGCTTTAGAAGTTTATGTTTCTACTGATTATAGTTCAGGAGCACCTAGTACTGCAACTTGGACGCAATTAACTGGATTTAATTTACCTGTTTGGACTAGCGGAAGCTATACCTCTTGGAGCTTAGGCAATTCTGGAGGAATTGATATTTCATCATTCACAGGAAATTCAAATGTTCGCGTTGCTTTCAAATACAGATCAACAACTTCTTCTGCAGCTGCATGGGAAGTAGATAATGTTAAAATATTAGGTCAATAGCCATACAACTTTTAGAAAACCCTCAACTAATGTAACATTATTTGAGGGTTTTTTTATACTTCTATTTCTCGTACCTTTGTATTCTTAAAGAATGATTATGTTAGAGAAAGAAGTAATTGACTTTGAAAAATCAATAGTAGTAGGAATAGTAACCCAAAACCAAAGTGAAGATAAACTAAACGAATATCTTGACGAATTGGAATTTTTAACATTTACCGCTGGTGGAACCGTTGTCAAACGTTTCTCACAAAAAATGGATAAACCCAATCCAAAAACGTTTGTTGGAACAGGTAAACTAGAAGAAATCAAATACTTTATCAAAGATAACGATATTAAAACCGTAATTTTTGATGACGAATTAACACCTTCTCAATCGAAAAATATTACCAAAGAATTAGATTGTAAAGTATTAGACAGAACCAATCTTATCTTAGATATCTTCGCGCAACGTGCTGAAACTTCGTATGCAAGAACTCAAGTAGAATTAGCGCAATGCCAATATTTATTACCCCGTTTAACAGGAATGTGGACGCACTTAGAACGTCAAAAAGGGGGAATTGGAATGCGTGGTCCGGGAGAAACCGAAATTGAAACAGACCGTCGTATTGTGCGTGATAGAATCTCTTTGCTAAAAGATAAAATTAAAGTAATCGACAAACAAATGGCAACCCAACGAAGTAATCGTGGCGCCATGGTTCGTGTAGCTTTAGTAGGTTATACTAATGTTGGAAAATCTACTTTAATGAATGCTGTTGGAAAAAGTGATGTGTTTGTAGAAAACAAATTATTCGCAACACTTGACACAACTGTTCGAAAAACAGTAATAAAGAATTTACCGTTCCTTTTAAGCGATACGGTTGGATTTATTAGAAAACTACCAACACAATTAGTTGAGTCGTTTAAAAGCACCTTAGATGAAGTGAGAGAAGCTGATTTATTGCTTCATGTGGTAGATATTTCGCATCCCGACTTTGAAGATCATATTGCATCGGTAAACCAAATTTTACAAGACATTAAAAGTGCAGACAAACCTACGATTATGGTTTTCAATAAAATCGACGCTTTTAAATCGGTTTATTTTGATGAAAATGATTTAAGTGTTGAAAAAACCACTAAACATTATACTTTGGAAGATTGGAAAAGAACCTGGATGAGTAAATTAGGAGAAAGCAAAACACTTTTCATTTCGGCAACTGAAAAAGCAAACTTTGAAGAATTTAGAGAAAAAGTATATGAAGCTGTTAGAGAAATTCACATAACAAGATTTCCATACAACAAATTTTTATATCCAGATTATAAAGATGCCGTTGAAAACGAATAAAAAAAGACCTCAACTGAGGTCTTTTTGTTTTATTTAAGCTATTTTGAATTAGAAACCATAATTCACACCTAAACCGATAATTTGTTTGGTTTGAAAGCCTCTAAATGCATTATCATCATAAATCGTTTGAAATGCAAAGTTTGTAGAAAGGTATTTATTGATTTTCATTACAATGTTTAATTGGTAATCAATATCAACATTTTGGGCATCTTCCAAATAATTAGAATATAAATTTAAAATATTCTCAACAGAAACATTTTCCATCAATTTGAATTTATAATAACCATTAACAGCAGCTCCTAATTCGTATCTTGTTGTTTCGCCTTGCTCTACACCAAAAGACGAGCTGAATTCTGTAAAATGATCATGAACCATAATTAACTTTGAAGTAGCTGGAGCGAAATTCACCTTTAAATTATCGCTTTTTTTCCACAACATACCAGGTCCAAATTGAAAAAAGGCAGGTGAAAAGAAATGCGAAATTTTTACAGTTTGAGTGGCTGGATCTAAACCAGTATCCATTTGTGTTTTAAAGTTGAAAAAAGCAGAATAAAACCAATAACCTGAAGCTTTTTTTCCTAAAAGTGAATTAAACTCAAGTCTGTCATCTGTTTTTTGAGTATCGGCACCTTTGATTTTGGTTAAACCATAGGATACGATGATTTTGTTATCCCAATTCCAATCCCCATTTTTATAATTGAAATCGTAATTTACACCAACATTCCCAGCGAAGTTATTCTGACCACCCGCTTGCCAATTACTAAAAGATGATTGATTTGCTAATAACGTAAAAACACCTTTTCTAGTCCAATGTTTTGTTGAATCTGTAGCTGTTTCTTGTCCAAAAAGATTTGAAACTATTAATAATAGAGGGATTAAAAATTTTTTCATTTATCTATATTTTAAAATTTGAAGGAGCAAAAGTAGTTATTTACTTAAAAGCACCAAATTTTAAAGATAAAATGAAAGTATAAACGATAAAACTTATTTTTTATAGAGTGGAACTGCCGAACAAGCTTCACCAAACATAACGCTTTTAGATACTTGCATCAATTTTTGAATCGCTAAAGTATATACTTGGTTTGGAACCTGTTTTTTAGAACAACCTTTAAGAATTACCGGTTTTTGAAAATAGTCGGTATAATCCAATTTATTTAAAATATCCTGATACCATTCTATTGTAGCGAGTTCTTTATTTCCATGAATCACTTTTAGAGCATGAGGCGCCAAATGAACCGAGACTAAAGCAAAAGCCCAAGCAGGAAGTATCGCATCCGATGAACAATACAAAGCGACGTATTTGTCTTCAAATTGAGCCCAATCCATGTTTTTCAATTGTGCTCTAAAATCAGATTCTTTCAAGATAAACCCTTCCAACAACCATTGCGAAATATCTAAATCTACCACATGATTATCTGGATAGTAGTCTTCTAAATCGAATACCATCAAAGAACTTTGCGCTACTTTATTTACTATTTCGTCCATTTTTCAGTGTTCAGTGTTCAGAAATCAGTGTTCAGCAAACTGTCAACTAAAAATTGAACACTGATTACTTATTTAAAGCATTCCTAATTCTAATTTTGCCTCTTCGCTCATTAAATCTTTACTCCATGGTGGATCGAAAGTGATTTCAACTTCACATGATTTTACTGCATCAATCGATTTGATTTTTTCTTCTACTTCTTGAGGTAACGTTTCCGCTACTGGGCAATTTGGTGAAGTTAAAGTCATCAAGATTTTTACATCGTTATCTTCATTAATCATCACGTCGTAGATTAAACCTAATTCGTAAATATCTACTGGGATTTCTGGGTCAAAAATTCCTTTTAAAACTTTGACAACGTCTTCTCCTAAGTTGATTGTATCGTTAAATTCTTCCATTTTATTTTAATATTCAGTGTTCAGTGAAAAGTGTTCAGTTAATACGAAAACTTATATGTTTTCATTTATTGTTTAGCTTGAAAGGCTAAGGCATACATTTTTATTTGTTTTATCATCGAAACCAAACCGTTGGCTCGCGTTGGTGATAAATGTTCCTTTAATCCTATTTCATCAATAAAATCGGTATTCGCATCTAAAATATCCTTTGGCGATTGATTAGAAAAAGCACGGATTAAAATAGCAATAATTCCTTTGGTAAGAATCGCATCACTATCTGCTGTGAAAACAATTTTCCCATTATGTTCTTCGCCATGAACCCAAACTTTAGATTGGCAACCTTTGATGATGTTTTCGTCGACTTTGTATTGTTCATCGATTAATGGAAGCGACTTCCCTAATTCAATGATGTATTCGTAGCGTTGCATCCAGTCATCAAACATAGAGAACTCATCTACGATTTCGTTTTGTATTTTTTTAATTGTCATTCTTATCTTTTTGTTGCTTTTAAAACTACTTTATTATCGTTGTTTAAAAGATAAATTGTTTTGTTTTCAATTTCGAAATGAGAAACATTAGAAGCAATTTTAAACCAAGTCTCTTCATTTTTCAATTCATTTTCACAATATTTCTTTGTGGACATCAAGGGTGAAATAGTTATACTTTCTTTATTCAGTTTATACGTTCCTGAATACATATTACATCCCATAAAACCCGAAATTTTATCGTTATCAAAACTAATAAAATAGTTTTTTTCAGCTACATTAACTCCAACTAATTCTTCTACAACATAACTTCCTAAAATTGGATTTTTTAAAACAGAATCATCAGCAATTTTATTAATATAATCGACAAATTCTTTAATTTTAGCAGGCGGAATTGTATGATCAAATCCTTTAGTTGTATACGTTTTATCTTTCACCACGATTGTCATGTCAGCATGAGGTTTCCCATCATACGCACGCTCCATAGTTGGACCTTCTAAATCGTTGAAAGTTTTTAAATCTATTTTACTATATAATTCCGCTAACTTTTTCCATTGTGCATCTGTTAAATTGACAACACTTGGTTTTCCATCTCTTTGACTAACTAACGAGAATGTCCCATTTTCAATTGTTATCATTCTGTGATAACCTCTAGTATTAGCCCCATAAACAATTTTAACATCAGATAGTTCTTGGTCTTGCGCACAACCTTTTGAAAGGAAAATAGACAAGAAAATAGTAAGCATAATTTTCATAATTTTACTTTTTAAGATAACATCATTTGCGCTTTTTTAACCGCTTCTACAAAGATATCAATTTCTTCCTTGGTATTGTAAAAAGCAAAACTTGCTCTAATCGTTCCTGGAATATTGAAAAAATTCATAATAGGTTGGGCGCAATGATGACCGGTTCTAACCGCTATACCTAACTTATCGATAATTGTGCCAATGTCATATGGATGAATGCCTTTTATGTTAAACGAAATTACTGAAGCTTTGTTTTCACTCGTCCCGTAAATCGTTAAACCTTCGATTTCTTGTAATCTTTTGGTCCCGTAGTCCAATAATTCTTGTTCGTAAGCTGCGATATTATCAAAACCTATCGAATTCATATAATCAATTGCGGTTCCTAAAACAATTCCGCCTTCGATGTTAGGAGTTCCCGCTTCAAATTTATGGGGTAAATCTGCGTAAGTTGTTTTTTCGAATGTTACCTCAGCAATCATTTCGCCTCCGCCTTGATAGGGTGGCAATTTTCGCAACCAATCTTCTTTTCCGTATAAAATTCCCACACCTGTTGGTCCACAAACTTTATGACCTGAGAACACATAAAAATCACAATCCAAAGCTTGTACATCTGGTCGTAAATGTGGAGTTGCTTGTGCTCCATCGATTAAAACGGCTGCTCCTACTCCATGTGCTTTTTTAATGATGTATTCAATTGGGTTAACCGTTCCTAATGCATTTGAAATGTGATTAACCGTTACGATTTTCGTTTTTTCGGAAAGTAAGTTGTCGAATTCAGAAATAATCAACTCTCCTTTTTCATTCATTGGGATTACGACCAACTTTGCTCCAGTTCTCTCACACAAAAATTGCCAAGGCACAATATTACTGTGGTGTTCCAATACCGAAACCATCACCTCATCGCCTGCTTTTAGCAAACTTGCAAAACCATTCGCTACCAAGTTAATCCCGAAAGTGGTTCCCGAAGTAAAAATGATTTCGTGATTGTGTTTCGCATTTAAGTGATTTTGAATCGTATTTCGCGACACTTCATAAGCATCGGTAGCCAATTGACTCAACGTATGCACACCACGGTGAATATTCGCATTGATTTCGCTGTAATATTTGGAAATAGCATCGATAACCACTTGTGGCTTTTGCGAAGTAGCTCCGTTATCAAAATACACCAAGGGTTTACCATTTACTTTTTGCGATAAAATGGGAAAATCAGCTCTTACTTTTTGAACATCAAACATATTGATATTTTTTATTTTTTATAAAACAAAACCGCAATAAAGCGGCTTTATATACTACAAATCAAATCCCATATTTACGCCTAATTTATCAGCAATAATTCTACCGATTTTAGCTTTTAATTCTGGTATTTTGATACTATTTGTTACTTCGCTTGTAAAGGCATACATCAACAAAGCTTTGGCTTCTTTTTTAGGAATTCCACGTTGTTGCATGTAGAACATCGCGCTTTCATCTAATTGTCCAATCGTACAACCGTGCGAGCATTTTACATCATCAGCAAAAATTTCCAATTGCGGTTTTGCGTTGATAGTCGCTTTATCGCCAATTAAAATGTTGTTGTTTTGTTGGAATGCATCGGTTTTTTGCGCTTCTTTTTCAACGAAGATTTTTCCATTGAAAACTCCAGTTGAATTGTCATGCAAAATCGTTTTATAATTTTGGTGACTTTCGCAATTTGGAGTTGCATGTTGTACCAATGTATAATGATCTACGTGTTGTTTATCGCCAATAATGGTAATTCCTTTTAACGTTGAATCGATTCGTTCTCCTTGATGATAGAAATTCAAGTTGTTTCTGGTGATGTTTCCACCAAACGAAAACGTATGTACTGCTACTCTACTCTCTTGCTTTTGCGCAATGTACGTATTGTCAATCAAATTCGCAGTTTGTACATCGTTTTGAACTTTGTAATAGTCAACAATCGCGCGTTTTTGAGCAAAAATTTCGGTTACCGAGTTGGTTAAAACGGGATTAGAATTTAAACTTTGATGACGTTCTACGATTTGCACGTGAGCGTTTTCTCCAACGATGATTAAGTTTCGAGGTTGCACCATCAAAGCCGCTTCATTTCCGGTTGAGAAATAGATGATTTCGATTGGTTTTTCAACCACTTTACTTTTTGGAATGTTGATATAAGCACCTTCCAATGAAAAAGCCGTATTTAGAGAAGTCAAACTCTCTTCTTTACTCGCAATTTGATTAAAATAGGTATCGATTACCATTTTATATTTAGGTTTGGTCAATGCCGAAGCCATCAAACAAACATCTAAACCATCATGTGTAGTAGAAGACAAAAACGAACTGAAAATTCCGTCGATGAAAACTACTTTGTAGGTGTCAATTTCGTGTAAGAAATACTTTTTTACGTCTTTAAATTCGATGGCGTTATCCTTTTTTGGGAAAACCGAAAAGTCATTTTTTAAAATCGCATTTAATGACGTGTATTTCCAAGCTTCCTCTTTTTTGGTTGGGAAACCTTTGTTTTCGAAATTTTTTATGGCGTGATTTCGAACTTCGTGCAAATCTTCATTGTCTTTGATTTTCTCTTCAAAGGCCATGAAAGAAGCTATCATTTTATCTTTTAATTCCATTGTATTTAGTGTTCAGTCGCAGTGTTCAGTCGCAGTGTTCTGATAACTGTGACTGAGACTGTAAACTCTAGTTCAATTCATTCTTTATCCAATCGTATCCTTTTTCTTCCAACTCTAAAGCTAAATCTGCTCCACCCGTTTTTACGATTTTTCCGTCCATTAAAACGTGAACGAAATCTGGAACGATATAGTCTAACAAACGTTGGTAGTGCGTAATCACTAATACCGCGTTGTTTTCGTTTTTCAATTTGTTTACACCGTTAGCTACGATTCGTAACGCATCGATATCCAAACCTGAATCGGTTTCGTCCAAAATTGCGATTTTTGGTTCTAACATCGCCATTTGGAAAATCTCGTTACGTTTCTTCTCACCACCCGAAAAACCTTCGTTTAGAGAACGCGATAAGAATTTTCTATCCATTTCTAACAATTCTGATTTCTCACGGATTTTCTTTAACATTTCATTCGCTGGCATTTCTTCTTCACCATTCGCTTTGCGCTTTTCGTTGATAGCGGTTTTGATGAAATTCGTTACCGAAACACCTGGAATTTCCACTGGATATTGGAACGACAAGAACACGCCTTTGTGTGCTCTTTCTTCTGGAGCTAATTCTGAAATTTCTTCACCATCTAAAAAGATTTCGCCTTCCGTTACTTCGTAATTTTCATTTCCGGCAATGATAGAAGATAAAGTTGATTTTCCGGCACCATTTGGTCCCATAATCGCATGTACTTCTCCTGCTTTAATTTCAAGATTAATTCCTTTTAATATGTCTTTGTCTTCTACCGAAGCGTGTAAGTTTTTTATCTGTAACATTTTGTAAATGTGTTATATTTTCTAATTTATGATTGACTATCCTACTGAACCTTCTAACGAAATTTCCAATAATTTCTGAGCTTCCACTGCGAATTCCATTGGTAATTTGTTCAATACTTCTCTACTGAAACCGTTTACGATTAAAGCGATGGCTTTTTCGGTTGGAATTCCGCGTTGGTTACAATAGAATACTTGATCTTCACCAATTTTTGAAGTCGTAGCTTCGTGTTCAATTTTTGCCGAAGCATTTTTACTTTCGATGTAAGGAAACGTGTGAGCTCCACAATTATTTCCCATTAAAAGTGAATCACATTGTGAGAAGTTACGTGCATTTTCAGCTCTTGCTCCGATTTGTACTAATCCTCTGTAACTGTTTTGTGATTTTCCAGCAGAAATACCTTTTGAAATAATGGTTGATTTGGTGTTTTTTCCCAAATGAATCATTTTCGTTCCCGTATCGGCTTGTTGGAAATTATTAGTAACGGCAATCGAATAAAATTCACCAATTGAATTATCGCCTTTCAACACACATGAAGGATATTTCCAAGTTACCGCCGAACCTGTTTCTACTTGCGTCCAAGAAATTTTTGCGTTTTTCTCGCACAAACCTCTTTTGGTTACGAAATTGTAAACGCCACCTTTTCCTTCTTTGTTTCCTGGATACCAGTTTTGAACCGTTGAATATTTGATTTCGGCTCCGTCCATTGCAATTAATTCCACAACTGCTGCGTGCAATTGGTTTTCATCACGACTTGGAGCGGTACATCCTTCCAAATAAGAAACGTAACTTTCTTCATCAGCCACCAATAACGTTCTTTCAAACTGACCTGTTCCTCCTTGATTGATTCGGAAATACGTTGATAATTCCATTGGACAACGAACGCCTTTTGGAATGTAACAGAAACTTCCATCTGAAAAAACCGCCGAATTTAACGCCGCATAAAAATTATCTTTCATCGGCACAACTGTACCAATGTATTTTCTAACTAATTCTGGATGTTCTTTAATCGCTTCGGAAATACTCATGAAAATAATTCCTTTTTCAGCCAATGTTTTCTTGAATGTCGTTGCCACAGAAACCGAATCCACCACAATATCAATTGCTACATTGTTCATGCGCTTTTGTTCGTCGATAGAAATACCCAACTTTTTGTACATCGCCAAAAGTTCTGGGTCAACGTCTTCCAGTTTTTTATTCGGATCGGCTTTTTTAGGAGCTGAATAATACGAAATCGCTTGAAAATCAGGTTTTTCGTAATTTACGTTGGCCCATTCTGGTTCTTCCATTTCTTGCCAAGCACGAAAAGCTTCCAAACGCCATTCCGTCATCCATTCTGGCTCTTCTTTTTTCTTGGAAATGGCACGAACGATATCTTCATTTAACCCAACAGGAAACGTTTCCGAGTCTAGTTCGGTGTAAAATCCATATTCGTATTCTTTATTTTCTAATTCGACTTTTAAGTCGTCTTCTGTATACTTACTCATATCTTTTGATTTATAGAGAGAAACTCTCCCCACATCCACAGGTTCTTTGGGCGTTTGGATTGTTAAAAACAAATCCTTTTCCATTTAAACCACCTGAAAATTCTAATATAGTTCCTGCCAAGTAAAGAAAACTCTTCTTCTCTACTGCAATTCTAACATTATTATCTTCAAATATTTTATCGTTTTCTCCTATTTCTTTGTCAAATTTTAATTCATATGACAAACCTGAACAACCTCCACTCTTTACGCCCACTCTAACGTAATCCTTAGTGGTATCAAAACCATCATCTTGCATCATTTCGATGATTTTTTTACTTGCCGTATCTGACACTTTAATCATAGCTATTTTGATTTTGTCTAAATTAACCGCAAAGATAAGCCATAAATTGCTTTTTACAAGAGTTGCTAACATTTTTATAACTTATCGATTCATAGCTTCTGTTTATAGTATTTTTTGTAATTTGGCAGAAAAATGTTCGAAGTATGAAATTATACCCAATTGAAGCAGGAAATTTTAAATTAGATGGCGGTGCTATGTTTGGTGTGGTACCCAAAACCATTTGGAATAAAACTAATCCTGCTGACGAAAATAACTTAATTGACATTGCAGCAAGATGTTTGTTAATTGAAGATGGAAACCAATTAACTTTGATAGACACTGGAATGGGCAACAAACAATCAGATAAATTCTTTGGTTATTATTCACTTTGGGGCGACCATTCGTTAGATAAATCATTAAAAAATGCTGGTTTTCATCGTGATGACATTACCGATGTTTTTATGACACACTTGCATTTCGACCATTGTGGCGGAAGTGTGAATTGGAACAAAGACAAAACGGGTTATGAAGTAGCGTTTAAAAATGCTAAATTCTGGACCAATGAAAATCACTGGAAATGGGCAACGGAACCAAACACACGAGAAAAAGCCTCTTTTTTACATGAAAATTTATTTCCAATGCAAGAAAGCGGTCAGTTGCATTTTATTAATCGCCCAGATAGTGATTTTGGTTTTTCAAGCGAGTTAGGTTTCGATATTTTCTATGCTGATGGTCATACGGAAAAGCAAATGATTCCACATATTAACTACAAAGGAAAAACCATCGTTTTTTGTGCGGATTTATTAGCAACCGCTGGTCATATTCCTATTCCTTACGTAATGGGTTACGACACAAGACCTTTGTTAACATTAGACGAAAAAGCAAAATTCATGAATGCTGCAGCTGATAATAATTATTATTTATTCTTAGAGCACGATGCTCACAATGAAATTATAACGGTTGAACGAACTGAAAAAGGTGTTCGTTTAAAAGAAGTTTTTAAATGCGAAGACATTCTAAAATAATGTTAAAAAGAATCACAACTGTAACAAATACAAAACACATCAGTCCAATAACTGAAATTAATTAATTGAAAAATGAAGAGAATTTTTAGACCGCTGTATTTAAGTTTAGCTTTTGCATTCGTATTAGCAAGCTGCGGAACTCAGCAAATGGTTTCAACTCCGGTTGAAAATATTGATAAGTTACCCTTAAAAACTACTCCAGTCGCAGAAAAAGATTTGCAACGTTGGAGTCATTTAGATTTAGTAAAAGATACACTTCCTGGTATGAGTGTTGATAAGGCTTACGCTGAATTATTAAAAGGGAAAAAAGGAAAAAAAGTTATTGTTGGAATCGTAGATTCTGGCGTTGATATCAATCACGAAGATTTAAAAGCTGTAATTTGGACGAATCCAAAAGAAATCCCAGGAAACGGAATTGACGATGATAAAAACGGTTATATTGATGATATTCATGGATGGAATTTCTTAGGAGATGCGGTTCATGAACAATTAGAAATGACGCGTATTGTAAAAAAAGGTCCTGGAACTCCAGAATATGACAAAGCAAAAGCAGAATTAGAAGAAGAATTAAAAGGTATTCAACCTCAAAAACAACAATTAGATTTTATTGTAAATGCTGAAAAAGCTTTAGTCGGCTATTTCAAAAAGAATGATTTTACATTAGAAGAAGTTAAATCAATTCCTGCAACAGAAACTTCATTATCTCAAGCTAAAGCCGTTTTTACACAAGTTTTAAGTAATAGCACAAAAGCGGATTTTGATAAACAAATTGAAGAATTTAAAGATTATATCTACGGACAAGTTAACTACAACTTAAACGTTGATTTTGATGGAAGAAAAATTGTGGGTGACAATCCAGATGATTTACAAGATACTAAATACGGAAACAACAACGTAGTAGGTCCAGAACCAAAAGAAGCAAAACACGGAACACACGTTGCAGGAATTGTAGCGCAAGTTAGAGGAAATAAAATAGGTGGCGATGGCGTTACGAATAATGCTCAAATTATGACCTTAAGAGCAGTTCCTAATGGTGATGAATATGATAAAGATATCGCTTTAGCGATTCGCTATGCTGCAGATAATGGTGCGAAAGTAATCAATGGTTCTTTTGGAAAATACTATTCACAACACAAAGAATGGGTTATGGATGCCATCAAATATGCTGAATCAAAAGACGTTTTAGTAGTTATCGCTGCTGGAAACGAATCTTATGATTTAGATGTAAAAAACAAATATCCAAACGATACCTATGATGGAAGTCCAGAATACGCTAAAAACGTATTAATTATTGGAGCGCTTTCTCCAACTTACGGAACTAAAATGGTGGCAAGTTTTTCTAACTACGGAAAAAACAATGTAGATATTTATGCTCCAGGAGATAAAATTTATGCTACTACTCCATTAAATACGTATGAATATTTACAAGGAACTTCAATGGCTTCTCCTAACGTAGCTGGTGTGGCAACCTTAATTCGTTCTTACTATCCAAGTTTAACTGCAGTTCAAGTTAAGCAAATCATCATGGAAAGCGGAACGCCATTAAAAAACACAGTTACAATTGGTGAAGACAAGCATAAAGCAAACTTTGCAGACGCTTCTAAATCAGGAAGAATTGTTAATGCCTACAACGCTTTAGTTTTAGCAGCTAAAATGGCGAAAAAATAAAAGTATCATTACTTTAGTAAAACCAAAAACCTACAGGTTGTTAAATTCTTGTAGGTTTTTCTTTTAAAAAATTGATTATGAAAAAATTACTTTTTTTACTTACTTCTTGTATTGGTTTCGCACAAAACAATCCAAATCCAGGGTATTGGCAACAACATGTTGACTATAAAATGGAGGTGAACATGGATGTGAAAAAATTCCAATACAAAGGAAAACAGGAAATTGTGTACACAAATAATTCACCTGACACCTTACACAAAGTTTTCTATCATTTGTATAACAATGCTTTTCAACCAGGAAGCGAAATGGATGCGCGACTTCAATCGATTTCCGATCCTGATAAACGAATGGTTAAAACCTTTAAAAAAGAAGGGAAAGAATTTAAAGAAAGTAGAATTAGTACTTTAAAACCAAATGAAATTGGATATTTAAACATCGCTAATTTTAAACAAGATGGAGTTTCTGCAACCACAAAAGTAGTAGGAACTATTTTAGAAGTTACTTTAGTAAAACCTATTTTACCTAAACAAAAAACAACTCTTTCATTAGATTTTGATGGACAAGTGCCGTTGCAAATTCGTCGTTCTGGAAGATTGTCAGAAGAAGGCGTGGCTTTGTCTATGACACAATGGTATCCTAAATTATGCGAATATGATTTCGAAGGTTGGCATGCTAATCCATACATCGCAAGAGAATTTCATGGGGTTTGGGGTAATTTTGATGTGAAAATTACCATTGACAAAAATTATACTATTGGTGGAACAGGTTATTTACAAAACAAAAACGAAATCGGTCATGGCTACCAAGACCCTGGCGTAACTGTTGTTCATCCAAAGAAAACCAAAACCTTAACTTGGCATTTTTATGCGCCAAATGTACATGATTTTGCTTGGGGTGCGGATAACGAATTCATCCATGACATGATTTTAGGTCCAAATAATGTAGAATTGCATTTCTTGTACAAAAACAAGAAAGAAAATTTAGAAAATTGGAAAAAAATGCAACCTAAAACAGCCGAATTACTAGCGTTTTTTAATGAAAATGTTGGACCTTATCCATACAAACAATATTCAGTTATTCAAGGTGGCGATGGAGGAATGGAATATGGTATGTGTACGTTAATCACTGGAAACAGGGCTTTTGGAAGTTTAGTTGGTGTAACCGCTCACGAAATGGCGCATTCTTGGTTCCAATTTGTATTAGCGACCAACGAAACCAAACACGAATGGATGGATGAAGGATTTACTTCATACATTTCTAACTTGGCGATGAACAAGGTATTGCCTCCAAAAAAACCTGAAATTCCTTATGAAGATGCATATAACAATTACATTTATTTAGCAAAATCAGGTAAAGAACAACCGCTTTCTACACACGCTGATCGTTACGATATCAATATGGCGTATGGTATTTCTGCTTACAGTAAAGGAGAAGTGTTTTTAGTACAATTGGGATATTTAATTGGACAAGAAAACCTCAACAAAACCATCAAACGTTACTACAACGAATATAAATTTACGCATCCAACACCGAACGATATCAAACGTGTGGCGGAAAAAGTTTCAGGTGCTAATTTAGATTGGTATTTGTTAGATTGGACGCTAACTACAAATACTATTGATTACAGCATCAAAGAAGTTTCTGAAGCCAATGCTGCGAATACAAAAGTAGTTTTTGAAAGAAAAGGAAGAATGCCAATGCCTTTAGATGTTATGGTAGAATATACCGATGGAACTAAAGAATTTTTCTACATTCCAAATACCTTAATGCGTTGGGAAAAACCAAATCCCTATGCCGGAATTAAAGGAAATGTGTTAAAAGGTTGGGATTGGGCTTACCCAACATTCACGTTTGAAATTGCAAAACCAAAAGATAAAATTAAATCGATCACCATTGACCCAGAAAACATGATGGCGGATATTAATAAAGAAGATAACATCTTTCCAAAAAAATAAAATGTAAAGCGACTTTCGAGTCGCTTTTTTTGTGCTCAATTTCAATTTGTAAGATGACAAATATCATGATTTAGCTGTTTTAGCTTTCGTAATTTTAATGTGCTAAAAATGCAAATTAAAATTAGTTATTCATTTAAAAACATAAAGTCATGAGCATTGCAACAAAAGACATTAGAAACGTGGTATTTCTTGGGCATTCAGGATCAGGAAAGACCACCTTTATCGAGACCATGTTATTTGAAAGTGGCGCAATTCCACGCCGTGGTTCGGTAGAAAATCACAATACCATTTCGGATTTTACCGATTTAGAACACGAAAGAGAAAACACCTTATACAGCCACTTAATGCACGTTAAATGGCACAACAACAAAATCAACATCATTGATACTCCAGGTTTCGACGATTTTATTGGTGAAGTCGTTTCTTCACTTAAAGTATCCGATACTGCTGTAATTCTTTTAAATGCAGCATCTGGAGTAGAAGTAGGAACGGAAATCGTTTGGGAATACGTTCAAAATTATCAAACACCTGCTTTTTTTGTCATCAATCAAATGGACCATCCAAAAGCAGATTTCGAAACTACTTTAGAACAAGCCATAAATCGTTTCGGAAATAAAGTGATTCCGATTCAATATCCATACAATTCAGGAGAAAAATTCAATAGTATTATTGATGTACTTCGCATGACGATGTATGTTTTCCCAGAAAATGGCGGAAAACCAGAAAAAATGCCTATTCCAGAATCGGAATTAGAAAAAGCAAATGCACTTCATAATGCCTTAGTAGAAGCGGCTGCAGAAAATGAAGAAGGGTTGATGGAAAAATACTTCGAAAAAGGTAATTTAGATGAAGAAGAATTAGCAAAAGGATTAACTATTGCGCTTGCTCATCAACAAATATTTCCGGTTTTCTGTGCTTCTGGATTAAAAGATATGGGAAGTGGAAGAATCATGGGATTCATTGATGATATTGCGCCATCTCCAGCCGATAGACCAGCGAAAAAATTAGAAAATGGTGGTGAATTAAAATGCGATGCTAGTGACAAAACTACTATTTTCATTTATAAAACCCTTTCGGAACCGCAAGTGGGAATGGTTTCTTATTTCAAAGTGCTTTCGGGTGAATTGAATGCTGGTGATGAATTAGTAAATGCAGATAACGGAGAAACCGAACGCTTAACGCAATTATTCGTTGCAGAAGGAAAACAAAGAACTTCGGTTGACAAATTAGTTGCTGGTGATTTAGGAGTTACAGTTCGATTAAAATACGGACACTCCAACAATACGTTGAATGCTAAAGGTGTAGAAAGAAAAGTCAGAAAAATGCAATTTCCAGAAAGTCGCATCAGAAAAGCGGTTACAACTGCCAATCTAGCCGATATGGAAAAAATGATTAAAGCGTTACATCAAATTGAAGAAGAAGATTTGACTTTCAAAGTAGAGCAATCTTCGGAATTAAAACAAACCATTGTACATGGTCAAGGGCAATTGCATTTGGATTTAATCAAACATCGCATCGAGATTGAAAACAACATCGAAATCCTATTTGAAGAACCAAAAGTTCCATATCGCGAAACCATAACCAAAGCTGCAAAAGCAGAATACCGCCATAAAAAACAAAGTGGTGGCGCGGGACAATTTGGAGAAGTTCATTTAACTATTGAGCCTTATTATGATGATATGCCAGAACCACAAGGCGTAAACGTTCGCAACAAAGAAATTGAAGAATTGCCTTGGGGCGGAAAATTTGCATTCTATTGGTGTATTGTGGGTGGAGCTATCGACAATCGTTATGCCACTGCAATCAAAAAAGGAATCATGCAATCTATGACCGAAGGTCCGTTAACGGGTTCTAATTGTCAAAACATTCGCGTTTGTATTTACGATGGTAAAATGCATGCAGTAGATAGTAATGACATCTCGTTCCAATTGGCCGCTGCTCATGCTTTTAAAGATGCTTTTAATGAAGCAAGACCTCAACTTTTAGAACCTTACTATCAGCTTGAAGTACTTTGTGAAGATGCCTACACCGGTGATGTTATGGGCGATTTACAAACCCGAAGAGCCATTATTCAAGGAATGGATACGGATGGTCATTATCAAAAAATTATTTCCGAAGTGCCGTTAGCAGAACTCAAAGATTACGGTTCTACACTTCGTTCATTAACACAAGGAAAAGCAAAATTCAAATTGGAATTTAGTTCTTATCAACTGGTTCCTACTCATGTTCAGGAAAGTTTAGTTATAAGCAATGCGGTTTTATCTGAATGATGAGTGAATTTTGATTTTAGAAAAGCTTCTTCAAATTGAGGAAGCTTTTTTTATACCTTTGTTGCATGAAATTCACTTATCCCAAACACGAAAAATTAAAAAGCAAAACTACGATTGACCTTTTATTCTCAGAAGGAAAATCAGTTTCGAAATATCCGTTGCGTTTGGTTTATGTTGAAAATTCAGAACCTAATGCAGAACTAATTAAAATGGGCGTTTCCGTTTCTAAAAAGTACTTCAAAAAAGCGGTCGATCGCAATTATTTCAAGCGTGTTTTACGTGAAACCTATCGTTTAAACAAACATCTTTTGATTAATCATTTGGAAAAACCATACGCATTTATGTTTTTCTATCAATCAAAAGAGCGACTTTCTTATCAAGAAATAGAAGAGAAAACCATCCAACTTTTTCAAAAATTCAACGAAAGGCAGAAGTAAATTGCACTTTTGGTTTAATTTTTGCTCAAGATTCTTTACTTTCGTAAACTAGTACAATTCAAGACTTCAACATGAAAAAATATTTCAAAGCAAAAATAATCATTCCTGTTCTAGCAACAGGTTTCTTATTTGTGGGCGTTAGTTTCAAGAACGATTTTTTTGAAATTGCCAAGCAAATTGAAATCTTCACTGGACTTTTTAAAACCGTTAACCAAAATTACGTGGATGAAACCAATCCAGGTGAAATGATGGATAACGCCATAAAAAACATGTTGAAAGAATTAGATCCGTACACGGTTTTCTTTAATGAGCAGGACGTTTTAAAATTTAAAATCAACAATACGGGCGAGTACACTGGCATTGGCGCTATGGTTCAACGCAAAGAAGGAAAAGTTTTTCTAAAAGAAATTTACAAAGGATTTCCAGCTGATAAAGCCGGATTAAAAGCAGGAGATGAGGTAATTCAAATCGGAGATATTAACTTAAAAGAATACAAAGAAGATGCTTCACAATTGTTTCGTGGTGCCAAAAATACCAAAATTGAAATTCAATACATTCGACAAGGAAAAACCCAAAATGCCACAATTGTTTTAGATGATGTTGAAATAAAAGCAGTTCCTTTTTTCTCACTTTTAAAAGACAATACGGGTTATATCGTTTTAACGAAATTCACAGAAAAAGCGAGTTCAGAAACCAAAGCGGCTTTGTTAGAATTGAAGAAACAAGGAGCAACCAAAATTATTTTAGATTTAAGAGGAAATCCGGGTGGATTATTGCATGAAGCCGTTAATATTTGTAACCTTTTTGTGCCAAAAAACGAATTAATCGTAACTACAAAATCGAAAAATCCAAAACATAATTTTGAATATCGTACTAAAAATGAACCTATAGATATAGAAATTCCAATTGCGGTAATTGTGGATGGAAAAAGTGCTTCAGCTTCAGAAATTGTAGCAGGTGCGATTCAAGATTTGGATAGAGGTGTAATTTTAGGAACGAGAAGTTTTGGAAAAGGATTAGTACAACGTCCGTTAGATTTGTCTTATGGAACGCAAGTAAAAGTTACGATTTCAAGATATTACACGCCTTCAGGAAGGTGTATTCAAGCTTTGGATTATTCGAAAAAAGACGCAAACGGAAAAGCTATCAAAAAATCTCAAGACGAATTCAATGCTTTTAAAACCAAAGCAGGAAGAACCGTTTATGATGGTGGCGGTGTTTTACCAGACATCGAAATCGAAGAAACCAAAACAGCAACAATAACGGAGGCTGTTGTTAAATCGGATGCTATTTTCAACTTTGCAACGCAGTGGTATTTTAAAAACCCAACCGTTTCAGGAATTCCAACCATAACCGACACAGATTATGCGGCTTTTAAAGCTTTTTTAAAGCAAGAGAAAATCACTTTAGACACCGAAACCAATAAAGCCTTGAAAAACGTTTTAGAAACGGCTAAAAAAGAAAAAATGGATACTCAAATTGCTGCAGAATACAAACAATTGGAATTGGCAATTGAAAAAAATCAAGAATTAGAGTTGGATAAAAACAAAAATCAAATAAAAAAACTAATTCAGGAAGAGCTAATTACACGTTATCAATATCGTGAAGGCTTGTATCAATTTTACACCAAAGAAAATATAGAAATTGAGAAAGCGATTGCTTTATTAAACAATCAATCGCAGTACAAATCAATATTAAAAAAATAAGATGACGCGTTTCTTTTCCCTACTATTTTTATTTTTTACACTAATTTCTTTTGCTCAAGAGGAAGAAGAAGTTCATTCAATATTCTTTGAATTTGACAAATACAATTTAAAAGAAGAACAAGCGAATGCCGTAGTAACATTCGTAAGTAAAATAGATACTACTCGAATTGAATCGATTCAGATTTTTGGCTATTGCGACGATAGAGGAAAAGATGCTTATAATTACACTTTATCAACAAATAGAGCCAATACGGTAAAAAATAAGTTAATTGAAAGAGGTATCAAAAGTAAAATCATCATAACACTTGAAGGAAAAGGTAGAATCATGCTTGATGAAGACATGCAAACGAATGTTCCAGAAGCCCGTTCCAAAAACCGAAGAGTAGACGTAGTAGTAAACTTCAAACCTGTTGTAATTGAAGATTTAAAAATTCCTGGGATTTACAGTACAATTAAAAAAGACCGAATTGTAGGCGATAGAATATACCTTGACCACGTTTTATTTGAAAGAGGCAGTAGCCAATTAACCTACAAAGCCAAGAAAGAATTAGACCGAATTGCTTTAGAATTACACAAATACAAAAATATTCATTTCGAAATTCAAGGACATGTTTGTTGCACCCCAACTTTTCAAAAAGAAGCCATTGATCGCGACACCAAAAAACGTGAATTATCTACCAATCGTGCTAAACGAGTATACAATTACTTTTTGATGAAACGCATCAGTAAAACCCGTATGACGTATAAAGGATATGGCAATACGCAATCCTTAAAAAAAGGTAGTACTTTAGACCGAAGAGTAGAGCTTTTAATTACTAAAAATGAGGTAACTCCTACAGAGCAAACTAAAAAGTAATTACGTTTTAACATAAAGTATGGTTTTTATATACATTATGTTAAAAATCACTAAGGTGCTTTTTTTATTAAAAACTTTTAATAATTTGCTTATCAATATAAGCCATTTATTATGAGAGTTTTAATTACAGATGACCATCAAAACATGATTGATTCACTCAAAACCATACTAACGTATGCTTTTGAAAGTGAAAAAAACGTTCATATTGTAGAAAGTTTAAATTGTACTGATGCTATTTTAGCAATTAAAAAGCATACTGAAGCCGATGAACCTTTTGACTTAGCAATATTAGATTATTCAATGCCGGGTAATCCTGAATATGAGATTTTTAATGGTGGTGATCTCTGTTTGTTTCTTCGAGAAAAAATGCCTTTATGTAAATCGTTCTTTTTTACTGCGCATTTAGAAGATTTTACTGTGATGGATCTCGACCAACGAGTAAAACCTGATGCTATTGTAATTAAAAGCGATGTCAGTGGCAGTGAATTAATGAATGCTATTAAAGATGTTGTAAAAGGGAACAAGTACAAAAGCACATCTGTTTTACAAAAAACCCACAAAATGTGGGAAGAAGAAATTTTCACTAAAGAAACCAACCGCAAAATTGTTAAATTAATAAGCAGTGGTAATAAAATTAGAGAAATTGCAGAAGCACTTTCATTATCTGAAGTTGCCATTCAAAAAAGGATTGCAAAAATAAAAAAAGGATTAAATATTACGGATGATACAAGCATTTTACGCGAAGTAAAACGCAGAGGTTATCTTTAACCATACCAACACGTATGGTTTTTTGATACATTTTGTTAAATGTTATTGTCGACATTTGGAAATGCATTTTTAAATGTTAAAATTTGAATTGGATATCCAAAAACAAAACATTAATTTTAAAAATTTAAACAAAATGCAAAAAATGATTTTTAGTGCCGTAGCACTTGTAGCGTTTTCTTTTGCTGGGATGGCAAATGAAATTGAAGAGAAAAAAATAGAACTTAAACCAATTGAAAAAGAATATGCCACTATATTAAAGCCATGTTATGCTGTTTATTTAGACACTTACCAGTCTGCAATTGATAATGGTGCAAATGAAACACAAGCAGGAAATGTTGCTTGGGCTGCATATTCCTCTTGTACAGGATTATAAAACATTAATTCCTGTGCCATAATCATGGCACAGGATAAATTAATTAACATGAAAAAAATATCTATATTCTTTATTCTCATTTGTTTCCATTTGTTTTCACAAAATAAATCGGGAAAAATTACCTACAATGTTAACCTTGGATTTGATGAAGGATTTTCAAATTCTGAAACTTTAAAAGATTTTTATGAAAAAGCACGGTTAGGAGTGAAAAACATTACATTCTCTTTGCTTATAAATAGTGAAAATTCACTGTTTACAATGAATGACATGATAAGTAATGAAGATATTAATTTTGCAAAAGCCTTTATCGAAGCTTCAACGATATATTACACAAATATTAAAACTAACAATAATATAAAGCAGATTAATAACCACTTAGGAAAATATGTAATAAATTATTCTGCAAAAACAGAATGGATATTAGAAAATGAATCTAAAATGATAGGAACCTATTTATGTTATAAAGCTACCTCTGAACTAAGAGTTAAGAACAGAAAGGGAGAGTTCAAATACCCTATTATTGCGTGGTATTGTCCATCTATTCCTTTTAATTTTGGACCTAAAGGATATTATGGTTTACCTGGATTAATACTGGAATTACAAGAAAGAAATACAACTTATGGTGTCATTAAAATTGATTTAAAAAAAGAGAATACCCCTATAGGTATACCTAATGAAGGAAAAGTTGTCACACAAGAAGAATTCAATGAAATTGTTTCAAAACCTCCAACTTTTTAATTTTTAAATGCCAAAATTCTTAATTTTATTCCTACTTTTTCCATTTTTTACATTTTCCCAAACCCTAACCGGCACGGTAAAGGACACGGTAGGAAACCCATTACAAAATGCCAATGTAATTGCCAAACCTTTAGTTGAAAAACAAGGATTAAAATTTGCTATTGCCGATCATTTGGGGCTTTATAAATTAGAATTAGAAAAAGATGTCCCGTATGAAGTTAGGGTTTCATATTTAGGTTTTAAAGAAGAAATTTTAAATCTTCCCGCTAATTTTTCGCAAAAGGAACATCACTTTAAACTTAAGGAAACAGGGCAACAACTCAAGGAAATTGTTATTACCTATGATTACAAACCCGTTATCGTAAAAAAAGATACGTTAATTTATGATGTAAAAGCCTTTGCCAATGGAAACGAACGCAAACTAAAAGAACAATTAGAAAAACTACCAGGTGTAGAAGTAGATAAAAACGGTGGCGTAACCGTTCAGGGAAAGAAAGTAACCAAGTTTTTAGTAGAAAATAAATCGTTTTTTGGTGGTGGTACTAAATTAGGGGTAGAAAATATTCCAGCCGATGCAGTAGATAAAGTAGAAGTAATTGACAACTTCAATGAGGTAGGTTTTCTGAAACAAGTTTCCGATTCTGAAGACTTGGCGATGAACATCAAACTTAAAGAAGACAAAAAGAAATTCATTTTTGGCGATGTTGATGCAGGGGCTGAAGTCGCTAACGATAACGGATTTTATCTCGGTCACGCTGCTTTGTTTTATTATGCGCCAAAAACGAATGTGAGTTTCATTGGCGATATCAACAACATTGGCAAACGAACTTTTTCATTTCAAGACATGATGCGCTTTCAAGGTGGCGCTAGTAGTTTTATTTCAGGAAGAAAACAATTGACTGATTTGTATTCCTTTGCTAGCGACAACACGGATGTCATTGAAAACAAATCGCAATTTAGCGCTTTGAACTTTCGCCAAGAAATCAATTCTAAATTAGACGTAGAAGGTTTTGCTATTTTTTCTAAACTTTTTACCAGCACTTTAACCGAAAGTTCTATCGAATATCTTCAAAACACAACCGTTACTTCAGAAGAACGCATCAATAAAGCTGAAAATAAATCGATTTTAGGCATCGGAAACGTAAAACTAAACTACACGCCCAACACTAAAGAGAAATGGTTTTACAACGGTCAATTTCAATCGAGCGCCAATGATATGACTTCGGTTTTAAATTCAAGACTCGATGGACAACAAACTTCTTTTGAAACGTTAAATTCAGCTGATAATGTTCAAATCAAGCAGTTTTTAGAATGGCACAAACAAGTAAATTCTAAACATACGACCACTATAGTCATTAATCAAAGTTACGATAACCAAAAACCCATCAATACTTGGCTTACCGATACTGAATTCTTAACCGGATTAATTCCGTTAGAAAATGATTCGTTTTACAACATTCAGCAAGTAAAAAAAGTAAAAAACAGCAGTTTTGATGCGCTTTTTAAACATTATTGGATTATCAACAATTACAATCATTTGTATACCAATGTTGGAAATAATTTAGGAACCACACAATTACAAATCACCGAAAAACAATACCTAACCGATGGCACTATCAATGATTTTGCTACCGATGGTTTTGGGAACGACATGGATTATTTGTTAAACGATTTGTATTTAGGTTTAGAATATAAGTTTAAAATTGGAAAATGGGTGAACAAACCTGCCATTTATGCCCATTACTATCATTTGAAAACCGAGCAAATTGCAAACAATTATACGTTAAACAACACGTTTTTACAACCAAGTTGGTTAAGCGAATACGAATTCAATCAATCCGAAAACTTAAAATTCAATTACCGTTTAGTGAATGAATTCCCAGAAGCGAATCGTTTGTTAGAACGTTATACGCTACAAAGTTATAATTCGGTTTTTAGAGGAAATGCGTTGTTGCGAAACGAACGTTTTCATAATGCAACTTTAAACTATTCCAAAACCAGTATGTATCGCGGCATCATGTTGTTTGCTAATGCAAGTTTTACCAAAAAAGTAAGAACCATTCGTAATGAAATTGGTTTAGATGGCATCAATCAATTTACAACGCCAACCATTACTGATAATCCAGAAACTACATATCGTGCTTATGGAAATATTGATAAAAAAATCCACAAATTTAGATTGGGCTTAAATGCTAATTTATCTTGGTTCAACTACATTCAAACCGTAAATAATCAAACAATAACCAACGATAGAAACAATCAAAGTATTGGAATTAAGTTACGAACAGCCAACAAAAAATGGCCAAGTGCGAGTGTAAGTTATAACAAAACATTTAGTCAATTTTCAGGATTAACGAATTCGAAATTGACTACAGATCGATTGGGTTTTGATTTTGATATCGATTTTTGGAAACATTTTAATTTTAAAACCGATTACGAAATAACCTTCAACGAAAACAGCAACAACATTGCAACTGATTTTAGAATTGCCAATGCTTATTTAAGTTATCAAAAGAAAAACAATCCGTTCCGATTTGAACTTTCGGCACAGAATTACTTGAACAATGGCACTAAAATCAACAACTCTTTCTCTGATTTTATGACTTCGAGTTCTACCACTTACACGTTACCAAGAATTGTAATGTTGACAGTTAGTTATAAGCTTTAAGAAAGTTCTCAGTCACAGTTTTCAGTCGCAGTAAAACTACTTTTTAAACTTGTATTTTCTTAATTTGGATGTGGTTATAAATCCAAAAGAATCTGTTGAATCGATATCATCAGCGCTCCAACTGAGACTGAAAACTGAGACTGAAGACTAAGAACGCTTCATCTGA
The DNA here is from genome assembly GCF_002422095.1 of Flavobacterium sp. UBA6195. Classification (GTDB taxonomy): domain Bacteria; phylum Bacteroidota; class Bacteroidia; order Flavobacteriales; family Flavobacteriaceae; genus Flavobacterium. Next base: position 4,500 of record NZ_DITB01000106.1, on the reverse strand, counting down.
ATATGCGGAATATCGTCTTCCAAATACATTTCACTGGTTTGGATAAATCCGTGCGATTCGTAGAATTTTTTGAGATATTCTTGAGCGGAAATCGTAATGGCAGTTTCGTTGAAACTTTCTTTGATTGCTTTAATAGAAACTCGCATTAAATCGTGACCGAATTTTTTATCACGGTATTTTGGGCTAACGACAACTCTTCCTATCGAAGTTTCATCAAAATAATAACCTTTGTTGAATAAACGAGAATACGCGGCTAAATCGCCATCGTAGTAGCCTAAAACGTGAAGTGCTTTCTCGTCTTTGCCATCAATATCTTGATAAACGCAATTTTGCTCCACCACAAACACTTCTGAGCGAAGTTGTAGCAATGAATATAGTTCGGGCGTAGAAAGTTCGTTAAATCGCTTTATTTTGAATTGTATTTCCATATTAAAAAAAGAAGTTCCCAATGGAGGGAACTTTATATTATTTTAAAAACTTAACGGATTGAATAATCGCTTCCAATTCGAAAACCAAATCACGTTTCGATTTTGATGGATTATAAGTGAACCCTTCTAAAATTAAATAACGATTGTTTTTAGTGTCTTTGATGGCGTAATTAACAAAAGGTCCCGCCATGAAATCGTTTTTTAATTCCCAAGTTCCTTTGGTTAAATAGGTTTTTTTACCTGCAACTGTTACGTCAAACAAATAAGGAGCATAAGCGGCTTCAGTAATCATCCAAGTATTTGGCAATGTTCCGTGAATGTTGGCTTTACCTATTTCATCACGCATAGTAGTGATATTCGTGATGATATCACCTCCATTTTCCACTTTATCAATTGGAACTTGATATACTAAAATACTATTGTAACCTGAGGTAAATTCTTTACGTAACCAAACGAAATTGTCTTTCACCATGTCATATTTATATCCAAAACCGATTTGAAGACTAATCCCAAACTTTTTTTGTAATTGCTCATCTGAAACTAGAGATTTCTTCATTCGAATTTGATTCTCAATGATTTCAGCAGCTTTGATTGTTTTGATGATTTCAGCTGATTTTTCTTCTAAAATATTCAAAACATCTTCTGTGTCAGTTCCTGAAATGAAGAAAATATTTTGTGGTTTTGCAAATTTGTTGGTATTAGAAACAAATGCTGCTTCTTTGCCTTTTTTTACAACAATAATATTGCGGCTCTTACGAACGAATCCTTCAAAAACTTTTGTTGGATATTGATTTAAAGTAAATAATGGCTCTTCTTGAGGTAAACCATCTACTGGAGCAGCAAATTTTTTACGAATGCTATCCCCTATTTCTCCATTCCACAAATTATCATCAATAATAATCGAAACATTATTGATTTTTCCGTTAGATTCTGATAAAATGGCTTGAGTATCTTCTTTAGAAGTTTCTTTACAAGACAAAAACGATAGGGAAACAAAAGTTAAAACTGCTAATTTTTTCATGGGGTAGAATAATTTTTATCCGTTAATTTTTAATTTCATTCCAGGTTGTATGTTATCACCACTAATATCGTTCCATTTTTTTATATCATCAATGGAAACGCCCGGAAATTGTTTTGAAATTGAGAATAACGAATCACCGCTTTTAACCGTATAAATCCCGTCATTATTGGGCTTAGACTCCGTTTTAGTGATTACTTTTTTATCAGAATAAATTTTTAATTTTTTTCCAGCCTGAATGTTATTTCCTTTTATGTTGTTCCAATTTTTAAGTTCAGAAATAGAAACATTGTATTTATCAGCAATCTTACCTAAGCTTTCACCGCTTTTAATGGTATGAAACTGTGTTTTTCGTTCAAATTTAGGCTTGTTAACAACCGTTGAAGTCGAATCTATACCAGAAGTAATTGAATCTTTTGATGTTGAAGCAATAAATTCAGTTTTTGTTTTTTCTTTATACGTTTCAAGATAATTCAAATACGCGTAAATTTTATCCTCATTCGAAACAAAAAGTCCCATTTTATTTTTTGGCAAACGCAAATAATGAGGTTCATCTGCTTCAAACGGAACTACTTTTAATTTATATATCGGATTCAAGAATTCCAATTGATCCATTGGAATATCTAATAATTCCGAAATTTGTTTGAACGACATTTGTTTTTTCACCATAATCGTATCGGTTTCAAAATACGTTATTGGAGCTTTTTTGGGAACAATACCGTGCTCTTTTTTGAATTCGTAAATGTAAAAAGTAGCTAAAAAGGCAGGAACATAATTCGCCGTTTCTTTTGGAAGATTTTTACGAATGTTCCAATAATTTTGACTTCCACCCGAACGACGAATAGCTTTTGAAACATTTCCTGGTCCGCAATTGTACGCTGCTAAAACCATACTCCAATCACCAAAAATTCCGAATAAACTTGATAAATATTGGCAAGCGGCTTCGGTAGCTTTTAACGGATCATAACGTTCATCAACATAGGAAGACACTTCCAAATTATACTGTTTTCCTGTTGGATACATAAATTGCCACAAACCAGATGCTCCAACACGAGATTTCGCTCTAGGATTTAATGCTGATTCCACAATAGCTAAATATTTCAATTCTAACGGAATGTTGTATTTTGCTAAATGCTCTTCAAACATTGGGAAATAATATTCTGAAATCGCCATTAAACGCTCAAATGCTTTTGGTCGATTTTTCAAAAAGGCTTTAATCGTGTTTTCTAATGCCGGATGATATTCGATATTGAAAGGCGATTTTGCATCCATTTTGGCTAATCGTTTTTTCAATAATTCGGTAGATAAATCATAACTTACCTCTGAATCAATATCAATAGAAACAATGTCGGAAAACATATTTTCCGACAGTTCGGCACTAGCCAATTCAGAAATCCATCGCTCATCAATACAATTACTAGTACTGTGATTTACAAACGTTGTTTTCAATGAATCCAAATAGGACATTTTAGGCAACGGAAGTAAATTTTCTTTTTCCACAGATTCCTGCGCAAAACTAAAAAGCGACAGAAAAAGTGATGTTATTATAATTGTTTTTTTCATTCTGTTTTTTGTTTTTTGGGGCATGTTAATCATTAATAACTTAATAACCAACGTTTTATTGTATTGTTAATCTAAAATAGCTGCAATTCCAGGTAAGGTTCTGCCTTCCAGCATTTCTAACATCGCTCCACCGCCGGTAGAAACGTAACTCATCTTTGGTTCTAATCCAAATTGTTTTACAGCCGCAACGCTATCGCCACCACCTACAAGTGAAAAAGCACCATTTGCTGTTGATTCTGCAATATATTCTCCTAACGAAATCGTTCCGTTAGCAAAGTTTTCCATTTCAAAAACACCTAATGGACCGTTCCAAAGAATTGTTTTTGAATCTAAAATAATTTGTTTAAAAATGGCTAATGATTTTGGACCTGCATCTAAACCTTGCCATCCATTTGGAATATTTTTCACATCAACAACTTGCGTATTGGCGTCATTTGAAAAAGCATCAGCAGCCACAACATCAACAGGTAAGTGAATTTGAACGCCTTTTTCTTTGGCTTGTTTTAAAATTTCGATAGCTAATTCTAATTTATCATCTTCGCAAATAGAATTTCCGATTTTTCCACCTAAAGCTTTGATGAATGTAAACGTCATACCACCACCGATGATCATGTGGTTTACTTTGTCTAAAATATTTTCAATCACCGTGATTTTTGAAGAAACTTTACTTCCTCCTAAAATCGCAACCACTGGTTTTTCTGAATTTTTCAATACTTTTTCGATGCTCTCAATTTCTTTAGCTAACAAATAACCGAAGCATTTTGCATCTTGAAAAAACTGAGCAATAATAGTAGTTGAAGCGTGTGCTCTGTGAGCTGTTCCAAAAGCATCGTTCACATAAATATCACCTAAAGAAGCTAGTTTTTTTGAAAAATCCACATCTCCTTTTTCTTCTTCGGCGTAAAAACGTAAGTTTTCTAATAATAAAATTTCGCCTGGTTGAAGATTTTTAGCTGCATTTTCAGCAATTTCTCCAATACAATCCGAAGCAAAATGTACTTTTTGACCTAAAATTTCTTCCGTTTTTGCAACAATGTGTTGTAACGAATATTTCGCTTCAACTCCTTTTGGTCTTCCTAAGTGACTCATTAAAATTACACTTCCGCCATCTTTCAATATTTTGTCAATTGTTGGCTTTGCAGCCTCAATTCTTGTAGCATCGGTAACCTTAAAATTTTCATCTAAAGGCACATTAAAATCTACACGAATAATTGCTTTTTTGTTATTGAAATTGAAGTCGTTAAGTGTTTTCATTTGTATCGAATTTTAATTTGAGCGAATGCAAATATAAATTATTGTATTTTAAATCTTTATAACAAATATCATATTTTGCATTTTTTTAAATTCTTCTAAAACCAACTTTTTGATTTCTTTTCTACCAATTTTGGTAATTTTTGATTAGGTTTGTTCCATGCTTTTCAAAGATATTTTAGGACAGGAACATATTAAAAATCACTTAACTAAGAGTGCCGAAGCCGGAAGAATTCCGCA
>NZ_DITB01000112.1 GCF_002422095.1 Flavobacterium sp. UBA6195 | reverse complement strand
ACCGGACGATTTTCTTCCCAAAAAGAAATTTCCTTTTTATTTGCATTTTCAGCAAATGTTACAATTTCTTTTCCAAACGTTTTCTTTTCGAAAGCATCTTTAAAGTTGTAATTCGTAAATACGTGAGTGAATTTTCCAGTGAACTTCATTCCAAAAATTCCCGCTTCAAAATCCAAAGCCTGAATGTTTTTAGCCCAAATTTTACTTTCCGAATTGTAACTGAAATTCTGAGTCAGTTTCATGGTTTCTAAAATTGGCTCTTGCATTCTATAACCTTTAATATCTAAGTCAATTCCGAAAATAGCCCAAGAATCCTCCACGATATAAATATAACCTTCAAAAACGGGCTCTTTATCACGCTTAGGCGTTACTAAAATCTTATTAATTAACTGATTCTTATCATCGTAAAATGTACTTTCTAGTTTGTATTTGTAGTAATTGAATGCATTGTCTGCAATAGGAGAAATCATATTGATTCCAAAGTCTACATAGTTTTCGTAAAAATCATAATTGGTATTCAAAGCGGTGTTGTAGCTAAAACCGTTATCATTACCAGCTACTTTTGAAGCAATAATTTCCTCTTTTAAATTATCAGGTTTTTGGAATTTAATTTTAGAAACCGTTTCCGATTGGTAAATGATACCACTTCGCGTAGAATCTAAATTACCATCTAAGTCACCAATTTCAAAACCCATGAATTTCTTAGGAATATCTTTTGCTCTAAAAATACCTCTTGAATAAAAGTCAGCTTCAAACTTATCGGTCTTAGCCGCATTCTTCTTTTTAGATTTAATAGCATTTCTAATGATATCGTTTGCAGGATTTTCACCATTAACAACAACAACTTCTTTCAATTGAAAATCTTCTTCTTGTAAAGCCACATCAAACTCATATGGAAAACTCGTTATGTTTAAAATGTGTTTCTGGGTTTTGTATCCTAAATATTGAAAAATCAAATGCACATTATTTTTCTCAGTAGTATTCAATTCATATTTTCCCAATTCATTAGAAGTGGTACCTATATAAGTATTCTCAATATAAATATTCACAAAAGGTAATGGATTTCCATCTTTATCTTTGACAGTTCCTTTTATTTGAGAAAACGTAAATGAGCTTACAAACAATAGAGCAAATAAAATTTTATTCATAGGAGTTTCTTTTTATAGACGAATATTTTTTTGAAAAGGTTGTATTATCAAAATGATTTTAGTGCTAACTCGTAACTTTTTAATCCAAAACCAATAACGATCCCTCTTGCATTTGGTGATATATAGGACTGATGGCGAAAAGATTCTCTTGAAAAAGTATTGGATATGTGAACTTCAACAACGGGTGTCGTAATCGATTTTATTGCATCGCCAATTCCAATAGAAGTGTGTGTATAAGCTCCAGCATTTAAAACTATACCATCATAATCAAAGCCTATTTCTTGAATTTTAGAGATGATTTCACCTTCAATGTTGCTTTGAAAATACTCCAAAGTAACAGTTGGAAATTGAACTTGTAATTTTTCAAAATAGGATTCAAAAGTTTCATTGCCATAAACTTCAGGTTCTCTTTTACCTAGTAAGTTTAGATTTGGACCATTGATGATAATAATCTTCATGAGAATTGTTTTTGTAAAAATAAAAAAACCATTCCTTTTGAGAATGGTTTTAGCAAAATATTATAAGTTTTATTGTTAAAACATATAACCTAAAGAAAATTGAATTACCGAATTTTTTACATCCGCCTCTTTTTTGGCTTCAGTTAATCCAGCTACATATCTGCCAGAAATAAAAATGCCATCTGTTATTTTAAAACTTAAACCTCCAGCTAAACCAATATCAAATGTTTTGGTGTCGTTAGTATCTATTTTATTTCGTTCACTAACTAAAACGGATGCTTGCGGACCAAGTTCTAAACTCAATTTATTTGTAGTTAAATAGAATTTTGTTAATAAAGGTAAAGAGAGATAGCCCAATTCATTTTTTACTTGATCTCCTAATTCTCTTAATTCTGAGCCTTGAGTAGAGTATAAAAGTTCGGGTTGAATAGCAAAGTTTTCAAAAACTTTTAATTCTGTAACTATACCTGCATGATAACTAGTGATGGTTTTAAAATCAATTCCAGAAACTGATCCACCAGTATAATTCGCAAAATTTAAACCGCCTTTAATACCAAATTTCAATAGTTGCGCCTGAGAAATACCAGTTCCTAGAACTAGTAAAACCAACATAAAAATTGTTCTTTTCATTGTTTTATTTTTTTAAAACAACGCTGGTTTGCATTTTTTATTGTTTTTATCGACGAAATGCATTTTTCATCGTTTTTTAGAATTAATTGATAATCAATATTTTATATTTTTATTGTGATTTAAATGATTAGTTTTTTTGTTAAAAAAATCAAAAATCGGAGATAAAAATTGAATTCTAAGTATTTGATTATTAATATTTTCAATAAATATTGTTAATAAAGTTGTTAATAACATAACGTAAAATGTGATTTTGTAAAAAAAAATGATATAAATTTGTTCCATTAACTTTAAATTTAAACTAAACATGAAAAAAGTTTTATTCGCTGCAATTGCAGTAATGGCATTCGGAATATCAAATGCACAAGAAATGAAATTTGGTGTAAAAGCTGGTTACAGTAGCACAAATTTTACTGGAGATGCTGACGGTGGTGACGCTAGAGGTGGATTTTACGTTGGTGGTTTGGTAGATTTCACAGTATCTGAAAAATTCCATGTTCAACCTGAATTAATGTATTCTACAGAAGGTGCTAGTGATGATGCTGGTATTGATTATTTAAGATTACCAATCATGGCTAAGTATTATGTTATGGAAGGTTTATCTTTACAAGCAGGTCCAGAGATTGCATTCAAAATTGCTGCTCAAGAAGATCTTCTTGATGAAGCTACTAAATCTTTAGATTTTGGTTTAGGATTTGGAGCTGGTTATGAATTGTCAAATGGATTAATGTTTGACGCTCGTTACAACCTTGGTTTAGCTAATATTTCTGATGTCGATGGTTTTGATTTCGGAAATGCAGGTTTACAAATTGGTTTAGGATACAGATTCTAATTTGTAACTAATATTATAAGAAATCCCGAGCAATTGCTCGGGATTTTTATTTTAACCTATTTTTAATCTTTTAATCGATTATTTTATAAATTAAATCATTAATGTCCGATAAAAA
>NZ_DITB01000089.1 GCF_002422095.1 Flavobacterium sp. UBA6195 | reverse complement strand
CCATTGGCATTGGGAATTGTCCACCCGACATTTGACGCATTTTTGCAGCGTTATTAATAATTTGGTCAATTCCTACTAATGAAAAGTTGAATGTCATGAACTCTACAATTGGACGATTTCCATTCATAGCAGAACCTACAGCGATTCCTGCAAATCCTAATTCCGCAATAGGAGCATCAATTACACGTTTTGGTCCAAATTCATCAAGCATTCCTTTTGAAGCTTTATAGGCTCCATTATATTCTGCAACTTCTTCCCCAATTAAATAAATCGATTCATCGCGACGCATTTCTTCGCTCATCGCTTCACATACTGCTTCTCTAAATTGTATCGTTCTCATGAAATTAATTTCTTTGAATTATGATTGGCAAAAGTATGAAAAATTAAATTATTCTAATTCCTTATTAAAAAAAATGGTTGTACTTTCTACTAAAACGTTTTAGAGTTAAAAAAAATTAATCATTGATTAAAAATCAAACCATTAATTAAACTATTTTTAAAAAAATCATAATTTATATAAGAATAACATATTTATTATGCATGCATAGTTTTATTTTAGAAATTATTTTGTATTTTTGGGACTGAAATATTCACTAACAAAATATATAAATAATGAAAATATTAGTTTGCATCAGTCACGTACCTGATACTACTTCAAAGATTAATTTTGTCAATGGTGACAGTGAATTTGACACAAATGGTGTTCAATTTGTAATTAATCCTAATGATGAATTTGGTTTAACAAGAGCCATTTGGTTCAAAGAGCAACAAGGAGCAAATGTAACAGTTGTAAACGTTGGTGGTGCTGACGCTGAGGCAACTTTAAGAAAAGCATTAGCTATTGGAGCTGACGAAGCAATTCGTATTAACGCTAATCCAACAGACGGAATGTTTGTTGCAAAACAATTAGCAGAAGTAGTAAAAAACGGAGGTTACGATTTAATTATCGCAGGAAAAGAATCATTAGATTATAATGGAGGAATGGTTCCTGGAATGATGGCAGCTATGTTAGGTTACAATTTCGTGAACGCTTGTGTTGGAATTGATGTAAATGGAAACGAAGCTAAAGTAACAAGAGAAATTGACGGTGGAAAAGAAATCGTTTCTGCAGGTTTACCATTAATTATTGGTGGTCAAAAAGGTTTAGTAGAAGAAAAAGATTTACGTATTCCAAACATGAGAGGTATCATGATGGCAAGAACTAAAGCTTTAACTTTAGTAGAACCAACAGGAGACGCTTCTGCAACCAAAGCAGTGAAATTTGAAAAACCAGCTGCTAAATCAGCAGTAAAATTAGTAAGTGCTGATAATTTGGATGAATTAATTAACTTATTACATAACGAAGCAAAAGTAATTTAAGATTTTTGAACACAGATTTATGATTACAGAAAACTTCATAAATCAAAAATCAAAAATCGTTAATCTTAAATCATAAAAATCATGTCGATATTAATATATGCTGAATCAGCAGAAGGAAAAATTAAAAAAGTAGCTTTAGAATTAGCTTCATACGCAAAAAAAGTAGCTACTTCTATGGGAACAACAGTTACAGCAGTAACTATTAACAACTCTGACAACAGCGCTTTAGCTGCTTATGGAGTAGACAAAGTATTAAACGTTTCTAACGATAAATTAAACAACTTTAGTGCAAAAGCTTATGCTGATGTAATTGCTCAAGCGGCTAAAAAAGAAGGAACTCAAATCGTTTTAGTTTCTTCATCAACAGACAGTTTATATTTAGCTCCACTTGTAGCGGTAGCTTTAGAAGCAGGTTACGCTTCAAATGTGGTAGCTTTACCTGTTAGTACTTCACCTTTCCAAGTGAAAAGAACTGCTTTCTCAAACAAAGCTTTCAATATTACTGAGATTTCAACTCCAGTAAAAGTTTTAGGAATTGCTAAAAACTCTTTCGGATTAGTCGAAGATGCAGTTGCAATGACAGAAGAAGCATTCGCACCATCATTAAACGATGCTGATTTCGGAATCAAAGTTGAAAACGTAGAAAAAGTAACTGGAAAAGTAACTATTGCAGACGCTGAAATCGTGGTTTCTGCAGGTCGTGGAATGAAAGGTCCAGAGAATTGGGGAATGATTGAAGAATTAGCTTCAGTTTTAGGTGCTGCAACAGCATGTTCTAAACCAGTATCTGATATTGGATGGAGACCTCACAGCGAGCACGTAGGACAAACTGGAAAACCAGTAGCTTCTAACTTATATATTGCAGTGGGAATTTCTGGAGCAATCCAACATATTGCAGGTATCAACTCATCAAAAGTAAAAGTAGTGATTAACACAGATCCAGAAGCGCCTTTCTTTAAAGTTGCTGATTACGGAGTTGTAGGTGATGCTTTCACTGTAGTGCCTCAATTAATTGAAAAATTAAAAGCATTTAAAGCGAGCAACTCATAATAAATTAGTTGTTTAAAAATATATTATATTAAAATTAGAGTTATCTTTGTTTAGATAGCTCTTTTTTTTATTTTTGGGGCAAATGGCTAACCGTTTTTCTGTTAGCCATTTTCTGACTTTGTGATTATTGCAAAAATCCGAATCAGCATATCAAAAAAATTACAATTAACACATTAAAATGAGTTTAGTAAAATTAACCATAAAAGGTATTTCGTACAGCCAAACGCAAAACGGAGCGTATGCCTTAATCTTAAATGAAGTGGATGGTGAGCGAAAACTTCCAATTGTTATCGGAGCTTTTGAAGCGCAGTCGATTGCTATTGCTTTAGAAAAAGAAATAAAACCTCCAAGACCACTTACACACGATTTATTCAAAAACTTTGCAGACCGATTTGACATCGTAGTAAAGCAAGTGATTATTCATAAATTAGTAGATGGTGTTTTCTATTCAAGCATTATTTGCGAAAGAGACAAAATCGAAGAAATAATCGATGCGCGTACTTCGGACGCTATTGCATTGGCTTTACGTTTTAATGCTCCTATTTTTACTTACAAAAACATTTTAGACAAAGCCGGAATTTATTTAAGCATCAATCCGTCTGAAACTACAAATGAAAACCAAGATAACGACACTATTTTAACCCCAACAGACACTTACGAAGAGGATGTAGTGGTTCCAGCAGATAACTATTCTGGTTATTCCCTAAAAGAATTGTATCAAAAATTAGACGAAGCGGTGCAAAACGAAGACTACGAAAGAGCCGCAAAAATTAGAGACGAAATTTCAAAAAAAGAATCATAAACCCTAAAACTATTTATGTATAAATATATTTTTTATGTATTGGCTTTATTTTTAAGCTTTACAACTTCAGCTCAAGAAATTGAAAAAAAATGGCAACTTTCTTCTTCAAATAAAGATTATTTAGAATTAAAAGGAGGAAGCTACGAACTTCACATTTCGTCAGACAGCTTAAAACAAAAAGGAGATTATTTAGTTCAAGATAATTTTATTTTCTTATTCGAAAATGGATCTGATTCTCCAACAAAACGTTTCGTAATTGAAACCAAAACCGACTCTACACTTACCTTAAAAAACAGAGGAAAAGCATATTCATTTTTTGCTTCAAACAAAGCTACTAAAGCCGAAGTAATCAATGGCGAAATCAAACCAAACGAAGGTTTTTCACTAAACAGTTTACTTAGAGGAATTTTAGGAATGGTAGCGTTATTAGGAATCGCTTATATCTTCAGTTCAAACAGAAAAGCTATCAATTGGAAAACCATTGGAATTGGACTTGCATTACAACTTATTCTTGCTGTAGGAGTTCTTAAAATTGGATTTGTAAAAGCTACTTTTGAATTTGTAGGTACATTATTTGTAAAAGTTTTAGATTTTACGAGAGCTGGTAGTGAATTTTTATTAGGTGGCATGATGAATGTTGATAATTTTGGATTCATTTTCTTATTTCAAGTATTACCAACGATTATTTTCTTTTCAGCATTGACATCATTATTATTCTATCTTGGAGTTATTCAGATTGTAGTAAAGGGAATGGCAACAGTTTTAACTAAATTAATGAACATTTCAGGTCCTGAAGGTTTATCAACAGCAGGAAATATTTTCTTAGGTCAAACCGAAGCTCCTTTAATGATTAAAGCCTATTTAGAGAAAATGAACCAAAGTGAAGTGTTCTTAGTAATGACCGGCGGAATGGCAACCGTTGCTGGAGGAGTTTTAGCAGCTTATATAAGTTTCCTAGGTGGAAACGACCCTGCATTAAGACTAGAATTCGCAAAACACTTACTTGCTGCCTCTGTAATGGCGGCACCTGGCGCGATTATCATTTCAAAAATATTATGTCCTCAAACAGAAGTTGTAAACACAGATATTGAAGTTACCAAAGAAAAAATTGGTTCTAATATCTTAGATGCTATTGCTACTGGTACTACAGAAGGATTAAAATTAGCAGCAAACGTAGCCGCAATGTTATTAGTTTTTATTGCTTTCATCGCGATGATTAATTACACTTTTGGAAAAATTGGACTTTGGACAGGTTTAAATGATGTTATTGCAGCAAACACACCTTACAAATCATTCTCATTAGAAACTATTTTAGGAATCATCTTTTCACCCTTAATGTGGTTAATTGGAATTGCTAAAGAAGACATGATGTTAATGGGACAATTATTAGGAATCAAGTTAGCCGCATCAGAATTTGTTGGTTATATCCAATTAGCAGAATTGAAAAATGTGGCAAACGAAGTACATTTCACTTTCAACAAATCTGTAATTATGGCAACCTATATGTTATGTGGATTTGCAAACTTTGCTTCTATCGGAATTCAAATTGGTGGAATTGGTTCATTAGCACCAAACCAAAGAAAAACATTATCTGAACTTGGATTAAAAGCAGTATTAGGCGGAAGTTTGGCTTCATTACTATCAGCAACTATTGCTGGAATGATTATTGGGTAATTTGTAACTTCTAACTTCTAACTTTTGACTTAAACATGAAACAATATCACGATTTAGTAAAACACGTATTAGCAAACGGTAACCAAAAAGGCGACCGTACCGGAACTGGAACCTTAAGTGTGTTTGGGTACCAAATGCGTTTTGATTTAAGCGAAGGTTTTCCAATGGTAACCACTAAGAAACTCCACCTAAAATCAATTATTTACGAATTGTTGTGGTTTTTAAAAGGCGATACGAATATCAAATATTTACAAGAAAACGGTGTGAAAATTTGGGACGAATGGGCAGATGAAAATGGCGATTTAGGTCCGGTTTACGGACACCAATGGCGCAATTGGAACAGCGAAGAAATCGATCAAATTACCGAATTAATCGAAACACTAAAAACCAATCCAAACAGTAGAAGAATGTTGGTTTCCGCTTGGAATCCTAGTGTTTTACCAGATACTTCTGTTTCGTTTGCAGAAAATGTTGCCAATGGAAAAGCTGCTTTGCCTCCATGTCATGCTTTTTTTCAGTTTTATGTTGCCGATGGGAAATTAAGTTGCCAGTTGTACCAACGCAGTGCTGATATTTTCTTAGGTGTTCCGTTTAATATTGCGTCTTATGCTTTGTTTACGATGATGATTGCACAAGTTTGCGATTTACAAGTGGGCGAATTCATCCACACTTTTGGTGATGCGCACATTTACAACAACCATATCGAGCAACTACAATTGCAATTATCGCGCGAGTGCCGACCTTTACCAACGATGAAATTAAACCCAGAAATTAAAAATATTTTCGATTTCAAGTTTGAGGATTTTACGTTAGAAGGTTACGACCCGCATCCGCATATTAAAGGTGTTGTGGCGGTTTAAAATTTAAGTTATGAAAAAAATCTATTTCTCAATTTTTATTTTTGTTCTATCAAATACTATTTGGTCTCAAGAAAATAAAATAAATTCTGAAAAAACTAAAACGGAAGAAAAAACTATTGTTACAATAACTGAGGAAGACCCAATATTTCCAGGTTGCGAAGATGTTAATCCAAAAGAAAGGAAGAATTGTTTTAGCCAAAAAATGAGTGAGCATATCAAAAAAAATTTCAAATATCCTAAAGAAGCAAAAAAGAATAGAATCACTGGTAAAGTAATCGCATCATTCATAATTAATAAAGAGGGTGAAATTCAAAACATTACTACTAGAGGTCCAGAAAATGGCAAATTATTAGAAGATGAAGCGAGGAGAATAATTAGTTTATTGCCAAAAATGAAACCTGGCACCCAAAGAGGAGAACCAGTAAATGTAAGATATTCTATTCCACTTAATTTCAACCTGTAGTAAAATATGCTCACCATAATCGCAGCGGCATCCGAAAACAATGCTTTAGGAAAAGACAATCAATTGGTTTGGCATTTGCCAGATGACTTTAAGCGTTTTAAAGCCATTACTTCTGGTCATTATATTGTGATGGGAAGAAAAACCTTTGAAAGTTTTCCAAAACCGTTACCCAATAGAACGCATATCATCATTACACGACAAAAAGATTATGAAGCTCCAGAAGGTTGTTTGCTAGCAAGCAGTCTTCAAAAAGCGATTGATTTATGTCCGAAAAATGAAGAAGTTTTCATCATTGGCGGAGGCGAAATCTACAAACAATCTATCGAAATCGCTGATAAAATCGATTTAACTAGGGTGCATACCACTATTGAAGCCGATACTTTTTTTCCTGAAATCGATACAGACAAATGGGAATTAATCTTCGAAGAATTTCACCCAAAAGACGAAAAGCACGATTATGATTTTACTTTTTTAACGTACGTTAGAAAATAGTTTTTTAGAACGCGGATAACGCAGATTTGACAGATTTCAACGGATTTTTTAATTTTCTTAAATCAGTGTTTCTAAAAATAGGCTCTTAAATCAAAATTGACATTGAATTTGAATTTTGAAGTTGCTATTGAAATTGAATTTTGCCCTTGTATTTGATTTTTTATCAGTACTTTTGTGTTCCAAAAAATTGCAAAATGTCAAAAAATATTACGCCATATCAAGATTCTAACTTAGGGAAAAAAGAACAAGTTGCTCAAATGTTTGATACCATTTCTGAAAATTATGATGGGTTAAACCGAGTTATTTCTTTTGGAACCGATGCCAAGTGGAAAAAGAAAATCTTAAAAATGATTGCGGCAAAACAACCGAAAACCATTTTAGATATTGCTACTGGAACAGGTGATTTAGCGATTTTATTTGCCAATACTTCGGCTACTGAAATTATTGGCTTAGATATTTCGCAAGGCATGCTAGACATTGGAAAGAAAAAAATTGCGGCTCAAAACTTGGATTCTAGAATTCAAATGGTTTTAGGTGATGGCGAGAATATTCCGTATCCTGATAATTATTTTGACGCGATTACGGTTGCTTATGGTGTACGTAATTTTGAAAATTTGGAAAAAGGCTTAACCGATATTTTAAGAACATTAAAACCCGGTGGGCAATTGATTATTTTAGAAACTTCGGTTCCTACACAATTCCCTTTTAAACAAGGGTATTATGTGTATACCAATTTCATCATGCCAACTATTGGAAAATTATTTTCAAAAGATAAAAAAGCGTACCAATATTTATCTACTTCGGCACAAAATTTCCCTTTTGGAGAAGTGTTAAACAATATTTTGAGAAAAATGGGGTTTATAGACGTGAAGCATCTCCCTCAAATATTTGGAGTTGCCACTATTTATCAAGCATCTAAAAAATAATATGAAGAAGTTTTTATTTTTATTACTTTTTTCACCCCTACTTTTTGCTCAGGAGGGCATGTTTAGTAAAGATCCAATTATCAACAAGGAAAACTGGAACAAACAACGCGTTCATTGGGGGTATTATCTTGGATTTAATAGTCTTGATTTTAAATTTGATTATTTATCAGTAACTGAAGATATTGAAGTTGAAACAACTACTGGATTTAATGTAGGACTTATAGGAAATTTAAGACTTACAGAATATCTGGATTTTCGCTTTGAACCAGGTCTTTATATTACTCAAAGAAACTTAACCTACCCAAATATTGTGGATGTAGGCGATCGTTTACGTGAAGTCAAATCTACTTATATATTTTTCCCTCTTTTACTAAAATATTCTGCATTACGTACAGGAA
>NZ_DITB01000093.1 GCF_002422095.1 Flavobacterium sp. UBA6195 | reverse complement strand
GGTTTAGGACAACAATTAAATCTTACTGCAACAGAAGGTAATGCAGTTAATGCTTTCTTAAGAGCATTATCTGGAACTGATGGTTATACAAATCAAAAATGGTCTAATCCTTTTAATTAATATTTAATTATTCAATTATTAATTTATTTCCTTTTGGAATCAAAACGATACAAAAAGGCGAGGTAATTACAGCTGTAACTATTTCGCCTTTTTTTGGAACTATTTCATTTTTCTTTACCAAAATGGTTTGATTGTCATTTCTAACTGAATCTATATCAATTGAATAGCCTCCTGAGTTTTTTTGCCCCTGAAATAATACCAAAACATTTTTCGTTTTAAAATCTACTTTTAAAAAATTAGCATATTGAGATTCGTCTAATTTTAAAGATTCTATAAAATTTATGTAAGTCTCATTATCTTGAATTAAAAGATGCCCTGGTTTTTCTGAACCACCAAAATCACTTTTATGTATTATAGTGAATGAATTATCCGAAATAACTTTAGTATTACTGCATGACATTATCAAGAATAAAATGGGAAGAATTTTGATCATTATTTAGAATTTAAAGCTTTAAAATATACTTTTTCGTATAAGGGTACAATATTATGGATATCAAATAGCTTGGCTGTTTCTAAAGCATTCACTTTAAATTGGGCTAATTTATCCTCATTTTTTAACAAAGAAATAGCATCACTACTCATTTTAGCAACATCGCCAACATCACTCAAATAACCAGAAAAGTCATTTTTATTTACTTCGGGAAGTCCACCAGAATTACTCGAAATTACAGGAACACCGCAAGCCATTGCTTCTAAAGCGGCTAATCCGAAACTTTCTGTTTCTGAAGGTAATAAGAACAAATCGGAAAAACATAAAATTTTATCAATTTCATTACTATTTCCAAAGAAAATCACTTTGTTTTGAATTCCTAATTGTTCACATAATTGCTCTGCTCTTTCTTTTTCTGGACCTTCACCTACCATCATTAATTTTGATGGCACTTCTTTCTGAATTTCATAAAAAATTCTAACTATATCTTCGATACGCTTTACTTTTCTAAAATTAGAAATATGAGTTATGATTTTCTCGTCCTCATTAGCCATTAACGAACGATGGCATGGAATATTTTCTTTTAGTTTTTCTTTGTTTAATTCAATGAAATTTGGAATAACTTGGATTTCATTTGTAATATCAAATAAGCGATATGTATCGTCTTTTAAGCTTTGTGAAACGCTCGTTACCACATCCGATTTATTGATACTGAAACTTACTGCAGGCTTGTAAAATGGATGATTCCCAACTAAAGTAATATCGGTTCCGTGCAATGTTGTTACCATTGGAATATGAATACCTTCATCTGCTAACATCTGCTTTGCCATATAACCTGCATACGCATGTGGAATGGCATAATGTACATGTAAAACATCAATTTTGTATAATTTTACCATATCCACTAACTTACTCGAAAGTGCTAATTCATATGGCTGATAGTGGAACAACGGATACTCGGGAACGTGAACTTCATGATAATGCACATTCGGATTTAACAATGCCAACCGCACGGGTTGACTGTATGTAATAAAATGAATGTCGTGACCTCTTTTGGCTAATTCCAAACCCAATTCGGTGGCCACAACACCACTTCCTCCAAATGTAGGATAACAAACTATCGCAATTTTCATCTATTTAAATTTTGAAATAAAATTACCACATCTAACGTTGGCAATTCTAAAACATTTGTTAAAAGTTATTTTTTAAAAGCCGCTTCGTAAGTAGCTATCCAATCTTGTACTGTGATTTTTTTTACTAATTCACCAATCAATTCAAACGGTATATTTTCTGGCTTTTTGATGCGCAAACAGCTTTTGCCAATATCTAATTTTTGCTTTGAATGTTTTGGATATTCGGTTACAAACCAATCGTATAATTCAGGTTTTGCATAAATTCCCATATGATAAAAATTGATGCTATTTTTCTGACTTGCAAATGACATAAATGGTAATGCTTGTTTAGGATCACAATGATATCCTTGAGGATAAATAGAATGTGGCACAACATAACCCGCCATACCATACCCCATGCCTTCTTGAAATCCTTCTGGAAGATTCTCTAAAATAACATTTCTTAATTTATGTAACGCTTCTCTTCTGTCTTCTGGAGCTTCGTTGATATATTGTTCTACTGTAGTTGCTTTTGATGTCATCTTTAATTGGTTGAATTTTATAAATTAAATTTACAATAATTAATCAACAATAGCTTCGTAAATTAATTTTTGAATATTTTCTCTAATATTTTCTTTAGATAATTTATTAGTTGCATTTGAATCTGGATATGTTCTGTTAGATAAGAAAACATAAACAATTTCTTTTTCAGGATCAGCCCAAGTCATGGTACCTGTAAATCCGGTATGCCCGAAACTTGTTAATGAAACACAACCACATGTTGGTCCTTCATTTCCTAATTGTGGTTTATCAAACCCAACTCCTCTTCTATTGCCCTCCTTACAAAAATAACAGGTATTGAACATGTTAAATGTGTTTTCAGAAATATAAGTTCTTCCACCATAAGTTCCTTTTTGAAGATACATTTGCATCACTTTAGCTACATCCAAAGCATTGGCAAACAAACCCGCATGACCTGAAATTCCACCTTGCATAGCAGCAGCCATATCATGAACATATCCTTGAATTACTTGATGTCTAAAATACGTATCATTTTCCGTTGGAATAATCAAATTAGAATTCACTTTTCGTAACGGATTATACATGATAGAATTGGCTCCAAGTGGTTCATAAAAATTAGTATGCGCTAAATCTTCAAGCGATTTTTTATTGTGCATTTCCAAATATTCTTTAAATAGAATAAATGTAAAATCGCTGTATTTGTATTGTTTTTTTGGTAATAATTCGCTGTCCAAAATAGTTTTAACAATCGAATCATTGTAGTCTTTTCTTAAGTATAATTTATCGGCAACATGAATAGGAAATTCTTCAGAAAATTCACTTCTATAATAATGTGTACTAGGTCGGTTTAAACTGTCTAAAGTAGCTTTATAAAAAGGAATCCAAGGTTGAAAACGTGCTTGATGTGTAAGCATATCTAAAACCGTTGCATTAGCTTTATTTGAATTTTTTGCTTCAGGCAACATGGCTTTTAGCTTTGTTTCTAAAGTTAGATGTCCTTGATCAAATTCTCTCATTACATTAGGTAAAGTAGCCACAATTTTTGTCAAAGAAGCAATATCATAAATATCAGTATTAGTCACTTTTTGGCTTGACTCATAGGTATGATTTCCGAATGATTTTTGGTAAATAACTTTTCCTTTTCGAGCAACAACTACTTGAAGACCAGGTGTCATTTTCTTAGATATAGCGTAATTGGCAATGGAATCAATTTTAGTTAAAACTTTAGAATTCATACCCACGTTTTCTGGAATTGTAAACCCTAAACGTTCTATTTCTAATGTTTCAATTCCTTCATTTACTTTGAATTCGTCATCAATTGAAACAGGCAATTTTCCTTTTGCTCCCATGGCTCCAAAAATAATTTGAGGGGCAATCGTTTGTGCAATATCATTGTTTTGATATGCCATAACTATAGTTTCAATATCTTCGAAGTTTTTCAAATTCGTAAGCGAATATGGCTTCGTAAAACAAGTTAAAATTACATCGTTTTGCTTTGCAATTTGGTTTATCCAAAGCATTTCTTTGAAATTTAAATTGTGATTTCTCCAGGCACCATCTTGCTTATGATACCCAATAATTACTTTCGTATAATCTTGCAATTGTACTAAAACAGAATCTAAATTTTTGTTTGTAATTTCACTAATTGAAGCGTAATTTCTCAAATTAGCTAAAAATGTATCTGATTTATCGTTTCCTAATTTAATGTAGGCAATTTTCTCTTTTTCAATATCGCGAATAGGAACTAATTTATCATGATTTTTGATTACTGTTACTGCGTTTTCGTATAATTTATAATTCAAAGCGTCATATTCAACTGCATTCAAATCTTGATACAAATTATCTAAAACGATTGGTTGATAGTTGTTCAAGTTCGCTTTGTATTTATACGCTAAAATCTTTTTTACCGAATACATCAAACGATCTTCTGTAATAATTCCAGCATCGAAAGCTTCTTTGAATTTTTTAATCGCAACCGGAACATTTTCCGCAAATAACAATACGTCATTTCCTGCTAAAAATGCTTCTAAATCAATATCACCAGGTTTTTTAAAATTACTTGCGCCTTTCATATTCAAGGCATCGGTAAAAATTAAACCTTCAAATTGCAATTCTTTTTTTAAGATATCTGTAACAACCGGATACGAAATGGATGTTGGATAATTTTCTCTCGGTTCTAAACTTGGCACATTCAAATGCGCCACCATAACACTAGTTAAGCCATTTTTAATCAATTCTTTATATGGAAAAAGTTCTACATCGTTCAAACGATTTCTATCGAAATTTACTATCGGTAATGTATGATGTGAATCAGTTGATGTATCACCATGACCAGGAAAATGTTTCGCTGTTGCATAAACTCCTTCATCTTGTAAACCTTTCATTAAGGCAATGGCTCTAGCGGTAACGTTTTCTTTAGTTTCTCCAAACGAACGATTGCCAATAATTGGATTTTTAGGATTTGTATTAATATCAACAACTGGAGCAAAATTGAAATGAATTCCCATTCGTTTTGATTGTTTTGCCATTTGATTTCCCGCTTTTTCAATCAATTTCATGTCTTGAACTGCTCCAAGCGTCATGTTCCAAGGATAACGATAGGTAGAATCCAATCGCATGCTTAAACCCCATTCGGCATCAATTCCGATGAACAATGGCACTTTTGATTTTGCTTGATAACGATTTGTCAACTTAGCTTGACGCACTGGTCCGCCTTGAAAGAAAATCAGACCTCCAATTTTATATTCCTCAACTAAATTATCGATGGATTTATTGTGTGCTTCATCTTTATTTGAATAAGCGGCAACCATAAACAACTGCCCCACTTTTTCTTCAAACGAAAATTGGTTGTAAATACTGTCGACCCAAACTTGTTGGGAAACCACTTTTTTAGCCGTTAAAATAGGTTTAGTTGTATTTTGGGAAAATAATATATGTGTGAAAACTACCGAAAACAGTAGGGTGAGCACTCTTTGCATAAATAATAGTTTGATTTTTTAACTTAGATCTAAATTCATGCCAAAATACTACATCTTAGCTTTAAAATAAAGCGTTTTAGGTTTATTTTATGAAGAAAGTTGTTAACTAGGGATTCTATTTTTTTTTACGAAGATATGAATAGACTAATCCATTAAATCAATATGACGATCGTGATAACCTAATAAATATAAAACTCCATCTAAACCAATGCTTGAAATAGAACTTTGTGCGTTGTCTTTTACTTTGGGTTTTGCATGAAAAGCAATTCCTAAACCAGCTAAATTTAGCATGGGTAAATCGTTAGCACCATCACCAACAGCGATTGTTTGATTGATGTGAATTCCTTCTTTTTGTGCGATTTCTTTTAAATATTCTGCTTTTTTATTTCCGTCTACAATTTCACCAATATATCCACCGGTTAGCACTCCATCTTTGATTTCTAATTCATTGGCATAAACGTAATCGATTCCTAATTCTTTTTGTAGATATTTTCCAAAATAGGTAAATCCACCTGATAAAATTGCCGTTTTGAAACCGTATGATTTTAATGTACCAATTAATCTTCTTGTACCTTTTGTGATGGGTAAATTAATAGCAACTTCTTCTAGAACTTCTTCACTTAAACCTTTTAAAAGAAGCATTCTTTGCTTGAAGCTTTCTTGAAAATCAATTTCGCCTTGCATGGCTGATTCCGTAATGGCTTTTACTTGTTCTCCAACACCCGCGAGTTCTGCTAATTCATCAATTACTTCAGTTTGGATTAGAGTGGAATCCATATCAAAGCAAACTAAACGTCTGTTTCTTCTAAAAATATTGTCTTCTTGAAAGGCAATATCTAAATTTAAGTCACTCGAAATTTGCATAAATCGTGACGTGAATTCCGATTTATTATGTATTACACCACGAATTGATAACTGAATACAAGCTCTTGGGTAATCTTCCTCTTTTATTAAAGATGCTCTACCAGTTAGTCTTTTTATAGCATCGATATTCAAATTTTTTTCAGATATAACCTTGGTTACCTCTGAAATGTGCTTAGCAGTTAATTTATCTCCTAAAAGAGTTACAATATAACGATCTTTACCTTGTAAACTTACCCAATTCTCATAATCATCAAGAGTAATTGGTGTAAACTTTGCTTTAATTCCTAATTCGTATGATTTGAACAATAAATCCTTTAATACAGCAGCAGATTTTTTTCCAGATTTGATTTGAAAAAGAATACCTAAGGATAAAGTATTGTGAATATTAGCTTGACCTATATCCAAAATTTTTGCATCATATTCAGATAAAACAGCAGTTAGTGAAGATGTTAATCCGGGTTCGTCTTGACCTGAAATATTGAGTAAAAAAATCTCGGTATCCATTGCTAAAAAAAACGATTATGCCAACTTTCACTAGCAGGAACTTCCCAAAAATCTTGTAATTCGCCAAGTGTGTTCAATAAATTATTAAATACGATAGTATTTTCTGACACTGCTTTTTCCTTAGCCATCTTTTTAAATTCGATAAGCGGTTTAAATGCTACATGATCGCCAACTTTAAAGGTAACGTTCATTTTATCTAACAAATCTACATTATATTTTTGTTCTAAATTTTGTATAAATTGTACTGAAGCATCAATTGAACAACCTGTAGCAGTTTGTACTTCTTGGTTTACCGCAATAATAATAAAACGATTGTATCGAGTTACGAAAGAAGCTTCAAGATGCTGCCCATGTGATGTCCAATTCTCCAAAAAGAATTTTAGTTCTGTTTCAATTTCTTGAATTTCTTCATCAGAGAATTTTCTATTCGATTGATATATCCAAATTTTAGATTCTTCTGGTAAGGTATCAAATGGTACGTACATGATTATTTTTTTATTATATCAGAAATAATTTTAAACGAAATAAACTTTGCTATTTTGGCATCAAAAAGTTCCATTTCATAATAAGTAACGTCAACAAGATCTTTAACTTTTAAAACTTTATCTGTTAGTAAGAAAGAATTATCAAAATTACCTAATAAAATAAATTGATTGATTTTTCCTGAGTCTTCTTTTACTTTTAAGGATAGAAATTGATCTGATTTTATTTCAACAACACTACCTGATATTGTTAATTCATTAAAATCTGCATCAGTGTTATTTTCTTCATCGTCTAACATAAATTTGAATACTGTAGGACATTTTAAACCCATTTTTTTTCCAATGTCATATCCTAATTCTTCCATTTTTTTATCGTCTGAAACGATATCTATACCATAGTGTTTTTCTACATCTTTCTCAAAAATATTAATTCCTTCCAATAAACATATTCCAAGAGTTAACTCGAAATTATCTTTTGTAATTTCTTGTTTATTTGTGCATTCGCAAGCATTATCAGATAGTTTATCGATAAGTTCTTCTTTCGTAAGATTTTGAGAATATGAAAAACTTACAAATAGTAAAACAATGATGCATATTTTTTTTTTCATTTTATTAACCTTGAGCGTTAGCAATTATTTCAGCAATATCTAACACTTTAATATCATTTTCTTTGTGTGCAAATTTTACACCATCAGTCATCATTGTGTTACAATACGGACAACCCGTAGCTATAATATTTGGAGTAGTCTCAAGAGCATCTTGTGTTCTTAAAACATTAATTTCCATATTTCCTTTTTCAGGTTCTTTAAACATTTGGGCACCACCAGCTCCACAACACAAAGCATTATTTTTACTTCGTTTCATCTCAACAATTTGAGCATTGGTTTGTGATAATATCTCTCTAGGAGCTTGATATTCATTATTAGCTCTGCCTAAATAACAGGGGTCATGAAATGTAATACGGCTTCCTTTATATGTGTCTTTATTGAAGCTTATGCGACCATCTTTTAAAAGTTGCTGAATAAACTGAGTATGGTGAACAACTTCATAATTCCCCCCCAAACTTGGATATTCATTTTTTAAACAATTAAATGAATGCGGATCGCAGGTTACGATTTTTTTAACTTCATATGCATTAAGCAATTCAATATTCATTAAAGCTTGCATTTGAAATAAAAACTCATTTCCAGCTCTTTTTGCGACATCACCTGTACAACTTTCTTCACTTCCTAAAACAGCAAAGTTAACATTTGCTTTATTTAATATTTTAACGAAAGCTCTAGATATTTTTTTTGCTCTGTCATCGAAACTACCAGCAGAACCTACCCAAAATAAAATTTCAGGTTGTTTTCCTTCGGCCATCATTTGGGCCATTGTTGGTACAATTAAATTTTCTGACATATTATATACTATTTAAGATAGTTAATGTAAAATTATTCGTTAACCCAATTTAATCTATCCATTTGATTATAAGGCCAAGGCGCACCATTGTTTTCAATATTACTCATCATATTGTTTAATTCCATTGGAGCAGCACTTTGTTCCATTACCAAATAACGACGCATATCGATAATAATTGATAACGGACTAATATTAATTGGACATTCTTCCACACAAGCATTACAAGTTGTACAAGCCCATAATTCTTCTGTAGTAATGTAATCGTTTAATAATGATTTTCCATCATCCACAAAAACTCCTTTATTCAAATCAATATTTCTTCCAACTTCCTCTAGACGATCACGAGTATCCATCATAATCTTACGCGGCGATAATTTTTTACCTGTTTGGTTCGCTGGACAAGATGAAGTACAACGGCCACACTCGGTACAACTGTAAGCGTTTAATAACTGCACCCAATTTAAATCTTGAACATCTGAAGCGCCAAACTTAGCTGGCACAGCATCAGGATTTGCTGGCGCTGCAAACGGATCTGCATTTGGATCCATCATTAATTTTACTTCGTTAGTAACACTTTCTAAATTATTTAATTTCCCTTTCGCATTTAAATCTGCAAAGTACGTATTTGGGAAAGCTAATAAAATATGTAAATGTTTAGAGAAATATAAATAGTTTAAGAAAACTAAAATTCCGGCAATGTGTAACCACCAAGCGGCTCTTTCAATAACTACTACTAATCCTTCACTCATTCCGTTGAACATTGGTGCAATGAATTGAGAAATTGGAAAACTTCCTGCTTGATTATAATGACCTATTCCTAAATTTTGCAAATGGAAATCAGCTGCATTCATTACTAAGAATAATGTCATTAAAACAACTTCAAAATACAAAATGTAATTGGCATCGTTTCTTGGTTTACCATCTAAATCTGAACTTTCAAAACGACCTAATTTGGTTACGTTTCTTCTAATCCAAAATATGATTACTGCAACTAAAACTAAAAATGCTAAAATTTCAAATGAGCCAATTAATACATCATAAAATCCGCCCATGAACGATAAAACACGGTGTGTTCCAAAAAGTCCGTCGATAATAATTTCGATAACTTCGATATTAATAATTACGAAACCTACATAAACCACAATATGTAAAAATCCTGCAATTGGACGCTTTACCATTTTAGATTGACCTAAAGCAACCATAGTCATATTCTTCCAACGTTCAGAAGCATTATCACTTCGATTTACATCTTGACCTAATTTGATATTACGAATTAGTTTTTTTACATTAATTGCAAAATAACCAATACCCGCTCCTAAAAGCAATGCGAATAAAATATTATCTAGAAAACCCATTGTTTATAATTTATTTTTTAATTGTGTCATTAACAGGCGCTACATAAGGTTTATTTTTCTTACCAAAAAGAGAAACATTAACGTAACGTGTTGGATTTAAGCGAAGATCTTGAAGCAATAACTCTAATTCTTTCGAAGTCTTAGTAAAATTATTGTACATAGCATCGTCTTTCACTAATTTACCAACGGTTCCGTTACCTTTTTCTATTTCAGACATAATTTTGTCTACACTTGCTAATGTTTTTTCTAAATTTTTAACTGTTTGACCTAAGTTAGCTTTTGCAAGTGAATCAGACATTTTAGAAAAATTAGCAGACGTTTTATCTAAATTAGTCATTGCTGAATTGATTTTCAATTTGTTCTCAGCAAGCATTTCATTTACATTTTTAGATACTACACTGAATTCAGAAAGTGTTTTATTCAATTCAGCTATACTGTTCTTAATATTTTTCTTTGTACTAGCATCCAAAACGTCATTAATATTAGATATCATGGCATCCGCGTTATCCAAAAGTTTTTGCACTTTGTATTGAAGTGGTTCTAATTGTTGTGCCAAGGCATCAGTAATACCTAGTTTACTACTAGCTTTTAAATAGTCACCAGATTTGATGTAATTTTTATCTTGGAAATTGGGCTTAATAGCAATTTGCCTTCCTCCTACTAGACCAGAATCGTAGATTTCGGCAATACTAGATTTTGATATGGGAAAATCAGTAGTGATTTGCATTTCAACCAATAACTTACCATCTGATTGAATATTAATTGAATTAACTTTCCCAATTGCCAATCCATTTAATGTTACTGGTGCAGAATCTACAAGCCCAGCTACATTATCATAGACAACATAAATTCTAGTACTACTACTAAATAGGTCTTTTCCTTTTAAAAAATTATATCCCCAAATAAACAATAATATCGATACGATAACGAGGATGGCGGTTTTGATTTCTCTTGTTAGTTTCAAAGCTTAATAATTTTTAACAAAATTAAACTTTTATTTTATTTAATTGCATCGGAAAGGCTTATTTTTATTCCATCTTTATAAGCAACAATAAAAGCTGTTGAGTAACCTTTTTGTTTTGCAATTTCTAGTTTCTGTTTGGCAGTATCATAACTTTTTTCTGAACCATAAAAGTATTTAAATAAACTGCCTGTTGATTCTACTGAAATTGGAGTTAAACCCTTGAAATTTGATGGAAAAGTATCTAGTTCATTAACACTAGCTGCTATTTGAATTTTAAAAATTATTCCTTTTTCTGAAATTTTTTCCACAGTTTTTTTTGGAATCTCTTTTTTGATAATTTCTATTTCTTCTTTGTTATCTTCTGGTATATTTGATTTTACATTGTCATTATTTGAAGGATTAAAAAATTCTTTTTTATAATCCATAATGGCTCCTGCTATAGCTTCGGCCAACTGCTCTTGTCCTTCAATTGAATTCAAGAATTCTCCTTCTTCTTTATTAGATACAAAGCCCATTTCAATTAGTACTCTTGGCATTGATATTTGTCTTAAAACTAAGAATCCAGCTTGTTTAACTCCTCTGTTTTTATTTTGAGTTTTTTTCATGAAGAACTCTTGAACCCTTCCTGCTAATTCAATGCTTTGATCTAAATGTTCTTCTTGAAGAATTGAAATACCGATTACTGATTCTGGTGAATTTGGATCAAAACCATCATATTTAATTTTGTAATCCTTTTCTAAAGTAACTACTTCATTTTCGTTTTTTGCTACTTCTAAATTAGAGGTATTTCTTGTTATTCCCATAACAAAGGTTTCATTTCCAGATGCAGCAAGGTTTTTATTAGCATTACAATGTATAGAAACAAAAATATTTCCTTTCGCTTTATTTGCAATATTTGCACGCTGTTGTAATTCAATAAAAACGTCCGTTTTTCTAGTGTAAATAATTTCAATTTCAGAATCTTTTTCTAATAATGAACCTACTTGTAAAACTGTTTTTAAAGCAATATTTTTCTCGATATTTCCATGGTATACTGCACCATAATCTTTACCTCCATGACCAGCATCAAGAATTACTTTGAATTTTTGACTTTGACTATAAATCGTAAAAACATTGAATAGTGCAAGAGTAAAAAAAAATCCTTTAAACATATGAAATGAATTATTAATTTGTTACAGTTACAATAAAAGCAGATGCATATCCTTTTTTCTTAGCTTCTTCTAATTTCATTTTGCATGCATTGTAATCATTTTCTTCACCGTAAAAATATTTGTAAATTTTTCTTTCTTTTTGAACAGTTATTCCTTTCAAACCTTTAAAATTAGAGGGTTTTGTATCTATTTTATTAGGACTTGCCGAAATTTGAACCTTATAAAAAGTTTTATTTAATTTTGAGTTTTCTTGAACTTTATCAGTTGTAATTTTAGGATTATTTACAGTTCTATTTGAAATTATAGATTCTGGTTCAATAACATCATTACCATTAAAAAAATTACTTTTGTATTTTAAAATTGCATTGGTAATTGATTTCGACATTTCTTCCTTTCCTTTATCTGAATCTAAATACCTAGCTTCGTCAGGATGTGAAACAAAACCTAATTCAATCAAAACACCTGGCATAACTGTTGCATCCAAAACCCAAAGAGGTTGTTGATGAACACCTTTGTCCTTTCTATTTAATTCATCACGAAATTGATTTTGAATCAAAGTTGCTAATTCTATGCTTTGTAATAAAGATTCTTCTTGAATTATTTTTAAACCAATTAACGTTTCCGGATTATTGGGGTCAAACCCTTTATATTTTGTTTTATAGTCCGTTTCTTGAAAAATTACAGCATTTTCTGTTTTTGCAATTTCTAAATTAGTCCCTGTTCTTGACATCCCCATTACCAATGTCATGGCACCAATTGGGTTTCCAGATTTAACAGAGTTACAATGAACCGAAATGAACAAATTAGCTTTAGCTTTATTTGCTATATTTGCTCTTTCTCTTAATTCAACAAAAACATCAGTTTTTCTTGTATATACTACTTCAATCTCATTATTCTTTTCTAAGATTTTACCAATTTTTAGCACAACATCTAAAACAACATCTTTTTCTTTAACACCGTTTTTTACTGCTCCAGGATCTTTTCCTCCATGACCGGCATCTAAAACTACTTTAAATTTACTGCTATTTTGAGCAAATCCAGTATTAAACGTTAAGAATAAGAGCAATAAAAATAAATAATTTGTATTTTTTGTTAATGGCATAAAACAATTGCTAGGTTTATAAGTTATAATTTTATTAAAACATTATTTTTGCAAAAAAATATATGTAAGTTTGACACTTCAAAAAGTGAGCCAAATTTTTACAAAAATACTATTAAAAGCATTGCACAACAAGTTAATTCATATCGTTTTTTCAGTAATTTTTCTAACATTAGGAACAACTTTTGTTTTTTCGCAAAAAAATCCTACGACAAATACAGTTACTTTAACTAAATCTGAGTTTGAAAAAGTTAAAGATTCAACTAAAATCGACACCATAAAAAAGAAAAAGCCCTTCTTAGATGGTGTGGTTAATATGAAAGCAAAGGTATACGAAAAACTAGATCAAAAGAAAAAAACGGTAACACTTCATGATGAAGCTGAAATATACTACACTGATTTTGAATTGAAAGCCGGTAGAATTGTTTTGGATTATGAGAAAAATTTAGTCTATGCAGGTAGATTAAAAGACTCCGCTGGAAATTATTATCAAAGACCCGTATTTAAACAAGGACAAAGCATAATTGAACCTGACTCTATAATATTTCATACCAAATCTAAAAGAGCCAAGGTATGGAATTCAAGAACGAAACAAGATGAACTTTATATTAAAGCTGAAATTTCTAAGAAAGAAAATGATTCTGTCTATTTTATGAAGAATGCACGTATGACAACTTCAAAAAACATAGATGAACCAGAATATTACTTCCTTGTTAGAAAAGTTAAATTTGTTCCTAAGAAAAAAGTTGTTGCAGGTTTAACAAATATGGTTATTATGGATGTTCCTACTCCTATTGGTCTTCCTTTTGCTTATTTCCCTATGTCAGAAAAAAATACATCTGGTTTTATAATGCCAACACCAGGTCAAAATAATAGACAGGGCTATTTTCTTCAGAATGGGGGTTATTATTTTGCCTTAAGTGATCATTATGATTTAGCTGTTTTAGGAGATTACTACACTAATGGAAGTTACGGATTAAGATTAGAAAGTAATTATGTAAAACGCTATAATTTCAATGGAAGATTAAACTTTAGATTTGAAAATAATATTACAAGTGAAAAAGGATTTCCTGATTATCTAAAATCAAAACAATATAACATTCAATGGTCACACGCACAAGATGCAAAAGCTTCCCCTAATTCTAGATTCTCTGCTTCTGTAAATTTGGGAAGTAGTCAGTATTTTAGACAGTCTGTAAATATGAATAATGTTGGGTCTAGATTGAATAATAATTTAAGTTCATCTGTTTCATTTTCAAAAACATTTAATTCTATTCCTCAGGTTAACTTATCTGTTTCTGCAACACATTCGCAAAATACAAATACAAAAGTGATAAACATGACTTTACCTACTTTTCAAGCTAGTGTTGATCGTGTATTTCCTTTTGCTTCAAAAGACGGAATTAAAAAAGGGATCATAAAAAACATAAATTTTCAATATAATTTAAGGGGAGAAAATAGAATTCAAACAAATGACTCGTTATTTTTTACTTCTCAAATGTTTAAAGATGCTAAGTCAGGTTTTCAACATACAATTCCCATAAGTACTAATTTCAAAATTTTTAAGTATTTCAGTGTAACCGCAAGTACAACTTATAATGAAACTTGGGTAATGAATACAATAAGAAAAAGATTTAATTCAACTGATAATAAAGTTGAAACAACAAATGTGAATGGTTTTGAAGCTTTTAGAACCTATAATTTTAATGCTGGAATTGGAACAACAATTTATGGAACATTTAATTTTGGAGAAGATAAAAAAATACAAGCGATTAGACATGTAATGCGTCCAAATATTGGATATGGTTATACCCCAAATTTTAATCAATATTTTGAAAAATATGCATTAGATGCTACTGGTGTAAACTTTGGTGATTATACAAAATTTGAAGGAGGTATTTTTGGTGCTCCTGCTAATAATTTTTCTAATAGTATGAATTTTTCTTTAAGCAATACTTTTGAGGCAAAAGTTAGAGATGACAAAAGTTCTAAAGAAGAAACTAAAAAAGTTATGCTTTTAAATAATCTTAATTTAGGAGTTCGTTATGACATAGCTGCTGATTCATTAAAATGGTCTGAAATTTCATTATCAGGAAGTACACAATTGTTTAAGCAAAAAATGAATGTGAATTTTGCAGCTATCTTAGATGCTTTTGCTATTGATAACTCTGGAAGAAGAATTGATAAATTGAATATTGATAATGGTGGAAGCTTATTGAGAATTCCGCGAGCAAATATGACAATAAACTATAATTTTTCAAGTAGTGATTTTGGTCCTAAAAGTAAAGAAAGCCAACAAAATATTCAAAATGGTGGAACAAATGATGATTTATTCGGAAGATCTGTTGATTTAAGTGATTCTAGACAAAGTTTATTTGATAAAGATAAAGAAGATGAAAGTGAAAAGAAATTAGAATGGTTTAGTTACAAAATTCCATGGGATTTACGATTTGCATATTCTGTAACATACAACAACACAAACAGACAAAATGAAATCCAATCGCATTCTTTAATGGCTTCTGGTAATATTGAATTAGCACCAAGATGGAAAGTAGGATTTTCGTCAGGATATGATTTTAAACAAAAAGGAGTAACATTTACTCAATTACGATTTGAGCGAGATTTAGAAAGTTGGAGAATGAGTTTCAATTGGGTTCCTTTTGGAACAAATACTTGGGGATTTTTTATTGGTATTTCTTCCTCAATATTTAGCGATATTAAATATGAAAAACGACAATTACCAGATAGAGTATTTTAAAATTAATCTATTTATATGAAAAAAATTATTCAAACAGATAAAGCACCATTGCCAATTGGACCTTATAATCAAGCCATACTAGTTGGAAATACTTTATATACGTCTGGACAAATTGCTTTAAATCCTGAAACAATGGAATTGGTTTTAGATGATATCGAAACCGAGACCAAACAAGTAATGGAAAATATGAAAGCAGTTTTAGTTGCTGCAGATATGACTTTTGAAAATGTTGTAAAAACTTCCATATTTATTATAAATATGGGCGATTTTGCAAGAATTAATTCCGTTTATGGAAGCTATTTTAGTGAAGATACTGCTCCTGCAAGGGAAACCGTTCAAGTAGCTTGTTTACCAAAAAATGTCAATATAGAAATTTCGATGATAGCTATTAAATAAGAGATTTTTACCATTCAATCTCACATTTAGCATTTACTTTCAAATACTCATTCGTCAATTTAAAATGATTGTTTCCAAACCACATGCCTCTATTGGCACTTAAAGGTGATGGATGTCCGCTTTCTAAAACCAAATGTTTTTCTCTGTCAATGAGCTTTCCTTTTTTCTGAGCAAAACTACCCCATAACAAAAACACCACGTTTTCCGATTGTTCGTTTATTAAATCAATCACGGCATCCGTAAAAAGATTCCACTTCAAATGTTTGTGGCTGTTAGCTTCGTCTTTTCTTACTGTTAAACCCGCATTTAACAACAAAACGCCTTGCTTGGCCCAACGCTCTAAATTTCCTGATGTTGGGAAAAGAATTCTATCGTATTCCCTATTAATTTCTGTAAAAATATTTTTCAACGAAGGTGGAATTGCCACACCATCATTTACCGAAAAACACAAACCATTCGCCTCACCTGTTCCATGATAAGGATCTTGTCCAATAATGACCACTTTGGTATCTTGAAAATCAAATTGCTCAAAAGCTGAAAAAATGAGTTCTTTTGGCGGAAAACAAGTCGTTGTGGCATATTCTTGCTCCACTTGTTGCATCAATTCTACAAAATACGGCTTCTGAAATTCAGACGCTAACAAGGTTTCCCAACTCTGATTTTTGATAAACATTTTATAATTTTTACCAAAAATATAAATTTCTGTTGCAATATGGATTTATTACTTTGTAACTTTGACCTACCAGAAAAAGAAAAATGATTTCGATTACAGAAAAAACGCTACAAGATTTAGAATACAATACGGTTTTAGAAACCATTGCTAGTCGCTGCAACACCGATATTGGTGAAAAAAAAGCCATGGCCATAACTCCGTTTACAAATAGAGAAGAACTGCTCATTAACTTAAAACAGACTTCTGAATATTTGTCATCATTTTCGAACAATAACGCTATCCCTAATCACGGATTTGAGAACATCAACTACGAACTAAAATTCTTAGCTATCGAAGATAGTTTCTTAGAAGTAGGTAGTTTCAAAAAGATTGCTAATCTATCAGAAACTGCGATTACGTTGATTCAATTTTTAAAGAAGTTCGAAGATTATTATCCAAATTTATACCAAAAAGCGTCTCAAATTGATATTGTAAAATTGATTATCCAACGTATCGACGAAGTAGTTGATAAATTCGGAATCATAAAAGACAACGCTTCTCCTGATTTAGTGGACATTAGAAGAAATATAAATCTAGTTCGAGGTAAAATTAACCAAAGCTTTGGTATGGCATTGAGTCAGTATAATTCGCTTGGTTATTTAGATGATATCAAAGAAACGGTAGTTGAAAATCGCAGAGTTTTAGCGGTTTTAGCGATGTATCGAAGAAAAGTAAAAGGCTCCATTTTAGGAAGTTCTAAAACAGGAAGTATTGCTTACATCGAACCCGAAGCAGCCCAACGCTATTCTCGAGAACTCAACAATTTAGAATACGAAGAGCGTGAAGAAATCATGAGAATTTTAAAACGCTTAACGAATGAAATTCGTCCATTTACCGAAACGATTGCGGCTTATCAAGACTTTTTAAGTGATGTTGATGTAATTGCTGCTAAAGCAAAATATGCCAATAAAATCAACGGTATTCTACCGAATATAATCGAAGAAAAGCGCATGTTTTTCCGAGAAGCCTACCACCCTATTTTGTATTTAAACAACAAGGAAAAGAAAGCCGTTACCTATCCGCAAACCATCGAATTACATAACGAAAGTCGCATTATTGTAATTTCAGGTCCTAATGCTGGTGGAAAAACTATTTCTTTGAAAACCGTAGGATTACTACAATTGATGTTACAAAGTGGGATATTAATTCCAGTTCACGAACGGAGCGAAACGTTTTTATTCGACAGAATTTTAACAGATATTGGAGACAATCAATCCATTGAAAATCATCTAAGTACCTATAGCTACCGTTTGAAGAACATGAACTATTTCTTAAAGAAATGTAACGCTAAAACCTTATTCTTAATTGATGAATTTGGAACGGGTTCTGACCCTGAATTGGGAGGTGCTTTAGCGGAAACCTTTTTAGAAGAATTCTATGCTCGCGAGGCTTTCGGAATAATTACAACACATTACAGCAATTTAAAAATATTAGCTAACGAATTACCTTTTGCTACCAATGCCAACATGATGTTTGATGAGAAATCATTAGAACCAATGTATAAATTGATATTAGGTCAGGCAGGAAGTTCGTTTACATTTGAAGTTGCACAAAAAAATGGTATTCCTTACGGATTAATTAATCGCGCCAAAAAGAAAATTGAAGGTGGAAAAGTACGTTTTGACAAAACCATTGCAACCCTTCAAAAAGAGCGTTCCAAATTAGAGAAAACCTCTTTAACATTAAAAGAAGAAGAAGCAAAAGCGCGTGAGGAAAGCAAAAAAATGGAAACCATCAATGCGAAAATTCAAGACAAATTAGAGCGCTATCAAGAATTATATGATGCAAATCAGCGTTTAATTTACATTGGACAAAAAATTGATGATATTTCCGAGAGTTACTTCAATAACAAAGACAAAAAAGCGTTAATTGGTGAGTTTTTGAAAATGGTGGAAATTGAAAATTCGAAACGTAGAAAACTTTCAGCTAAAGAAAAGAAAGTTAAAGAAGTCATTCAGAAAAAAGTAGAAGAAGAAGTAAAAGTTAAGGTAGAAGAAATTCGCACCGTTAAAAAAGAAAAGAAAATCAAAGCTAAAATTGAAGAAGAAAATAAACCAAAAGTAATTCTAAAAGTCGGAGACCGAGTACGAATGAAAGATGGTAAAGCAATTGGTACAATTGACGCTATTGAAAAATCGAAAGCTACTGTAAACTATGGCATTTTTACTTCAAAAGTAAGTTTAGAACAATTGGAATACGTACAACCTGTTTAATATTTTTTCCAATTTTTTATTTGAAATTGACATTGAATTTGAACTTGACATTGATATATGAATATAGAAGACTTACCTAAAGATAAAAAAATCATATTATTTGATGGCGTATGTAATTTATGCGATTCGTCTGTTCAATATGTAATCAAGCATGATAAAAAAGATATTTTCCGATTTGTTGCATTGCAATCAGAATTAGGACAAAATATATTAAAACATATTGGAATTAATCCAATTCACACGGATAGCATCGTTTTGTATGAACCTGGAATCTCTTATTTTTATAAATCTACTGCCGCTTTAGAAATAGCAAAAGGATTAAGTGGAATCTTTACTTTAGCTACTATTTTTACTTTGTTACCTTCAGGAATTCGAGATTTTATTTACGATTATGTAGCAAGAAATCGCTACAAATGGTATGGTAAAAAAAAAATCTGTATGATTCCTACACCTGAATTAAAAGCCAAGTTTTTAGAATAGATTTACATGATAATTATCAGGTAATAAATAAATGGTTAAGTTTACTTTTGTATAAATTCTAACCTTTATAATTATGGCAAATTTATTATTACCACTTTATTCTCACAGCAATGGAGCTTTTATAATGATCATTGTTTTTTTATTAGTAATCTTAGGTTTAGTTGGAGCTGTTATGTTAATGATGAATAGTGATAAAAAGAAAAAAAACGACCAGTAGTTTGGTCGTTTTTTTTATAAATATACTTTGTTTTGTAAATAGTAATCTGCAATAACTAAAGCGGCCATAGCTTCTACAATAGGAACTGCTCTTGGAACGACACATGGATCATGGCGCCCTTTTCCTTTTTGTTCAATAATTTCACCTTCATTAGTTAATACTTCTTGGACTTGTAATAAAGTTGCCACAGGTTTAAAGGCAACTCTAAAATAAATATCCATTCCGTTTGAAATACCACCTTGTATTCCTCCTGATAAATTACTTTTTGTAGTTCCATCTGGATTAAAAGAATCATTGTGTTCACTACCTTTCATTTTAGCGCCACAAAAACCACTTCCAAATTCAAATCCTTTTACTGCATTAATTGATAACATAGCTTTTCCTAATTCGGCATGCAATTTATCAAAAACAGGTTCTCCTAAGCCAATTGGAACATTTTGTATTACACAAGTAATAGTTCCTCCAACTGTATCACCTTGTTTTTTTATAGTTTTAATGTAACTTTCCATTTTTTCAGCAGTGATTACATCTGGACAACGAACCACATTAGTTTCAATTTTTGTGAAATCTAAATCTTGGTAAGGTTTGTCAATAAAAATTTCACCAACAGAAGAAACAAATGCATTAATTTTGATTTCTGGAATTATTTGCTTTGCAATAGCACCACCTACTACTCTACTAACTGTTTCTCTAGCAGAACTTCGTCCTCCACCACGATAATCGCGAATCCCATATTTTTGTTTGTAAACATAATCCGCGTGGCTTGGTCGATACGAGTCTTTAATATGTGAATAATCATCTGACTTTTGATTGGTGTTTGAAATTAGAAATCCTATTGGAGTACCAGTAGTTTTTCCTTCAAAAATCCCAGATAATATTTGGACATCATCCTCTTCTTTTCGTTGGGTAACAATTGCAGATTGACCTGGTTTTCTTCTTTGCATCTCTTGTTTAATAAACTCAAGATTTAAAGTAATTCCTGCAGGACATCCATCCAAAATTCCCCCTAATGCTTCTCCGTGAGATTCTCCAAAAGTGGTTAGTTGTAATAATTTTCCAAAAGTATTTCCTGCCATTTGTATTGATAAATTATTTATTCGAATAACAAATGTAATGATATTTTAATTTTCTTTATCATGCTTGATAGTGATAGAACAATAAAAAATAAAATATTGTAATTTTGGTAGACATAATATCTTTATTGAATTATATTATTAGTGTATTTGTGCCTGTAAAACAAAAACGGCATGAAATTTGTAAAAATTTAGCTATATTTGTAAAAATTTTTATTATTATGAAAAAAGTTATTTTATCTGCTTTTATGCTACTAGGATTAGCATTTAGCACCCAAGCGCAGGATATTTCAAAAAATGCGTTAGGATTACGTTTAGGTGATAATGATGGATTTGGAGGCGAAATTTCTTATCAAAGAGGTATTGGTTCTAATAATCGTTTGGAATTTGATTTAGGATGGAGAAACAGTAAAGATGTTGATGCTTTTAAATTAGTGGGACTTTATCAATGGGT
>NZ_DITB01000056.1 GCF_002422095.1 Flavobacterium sp. UBA6195 | reverse complement strand
GCAATTAAAGATAGTACCTAGAAAGCAAACTTTAGGATTTTTTGCAACCGTTGTTTCATGAAAATTAAGCAACAAACCATTAACAATAAACAATAAACGATATAATGATTCCTGCACAATTCAACGCTAAAGAAGTAGAACAAAAGTGGTACGACTACTGGATGAAAAACGATTATTTTACATCCAAACCCGACCACAGAACGCCGTACACCATTGTAATTCCGCCACCAAACGTAACAGGAGTTTTACACATGGGACACATGTTGAATAACACCATTCAAGATGTATTAATTCGTCGTGCGCGTTTAAAAGGGTTCAATGCTTGTTGGGTGCCAGGAACGGATCATGCCTCAATTGCAACCGAAGCTAAAGTAGTAGCCAAGTTAAAAGAAGAAGGTATCAATAAAAACGATTTAACACGCGAAGAATTCCTAAAACACGCTTGGGATTGGACCGAAAAATACGGAGGAACCATCTTAGAGCAATTAAAACAATTAGGATGTTCTTGCGATTGGAGTCGAACCAAGTTTACTATGGATGACGATATGTCAGCATCGGTAATTCATTCATTTGTAGATTTATATAACAAAGGACTGATTTATCGCGGTTACCGAATGGTAAACTGGGATCCAGAAGCTAAAACTACGTTATCAGACGAAGAAGTAATCTTCGAAGAACGTCAAGGAAAATTATACTTCATCAAATACAAAATCGAAGGTTCGGAAGATTTCTTAACCGTTGCCACT
Source organism: Flavobacterium sp. UBA6195 (assembly GCF_002422095.1). Classification (GTDB taxonomy): domain Bacteria; phylum Bacteroidota; class Bacteroidia; order Flavobacteriales; family Flavobacteriaceae; genus Flavobacterium. The sequence goes on along the minus strand of NZ_DITB01000056.1, from coordinate 6,057 downwards.
ACACGTCCTGAAACAATTTTTGGAGATACTGCAATTTGTATCAATCCAAATGACGAACGTTTTTCGCATTTAAAAGGGAAGAAAGCAATCGTTCCAATTTGCGGTAGAGTAGTGCCAATTATCGAAGATGAATATGTAGATGTAGAATTCGGTACAGGATGTTTAAAAGTAACGCCTGCTCACGATACCAACGATAAAGTTTTAGGAGATAAACACAATTTAGAAATCATCGATATTTTCAACGAAGATGCGACTTTGAATTCATACGGATTGCATTACCAAGGAAAAGATAGATTCGTTGTTCGTGAAGAAATTGCGAAAGAATTAGAAACTATCGGAGCGTTAGCTAAAACCGAAACGCATTTGAATAAAGTAGGAACTTCTGAAAGAACCAAAGCGGTAATCGAACCAAGATTATCCGACCAATGGTTCTTAAAAATGGAAGATTTAGTAAAACCTGCTATCAAAGCCGTTTTAGAATCAGACGAAATCAAATTATATCCAAGTCGTTTTAACAATACCTATGCGCATTGGTTAAACAACATTCGCGACTGGAATATTTCACGTCAATTGTGGTGGGGACAACAAATTCCAGCTTACTATTTTGGTGATGGAAAAGAAGATTTCGTAGTAGCAGAAAACATCGAAAAAGCCCTTGAGCTTGCGAAAGAAAAAACTGCCAACTCAACACTGACCACTGCTGACTTACGTCAGGACGCTGACGCATTAGACACTTGGTTCTCTTCATGGTTATGGCCAATGGCAGTTTTTGGAGGCGTTTTAAATCCAGAAAGTGAAGATTTTAAATATTATTATCCTACCAATGATTTAGTTACGGGACCCGATATTTTATTCTTCTGGGTAGCGCGTATGATTATTGCAGGTTACGAGTATGCAGGCGAAAAACCATTTTCAAATGTATATTTAACCGGATTAGTTCGTGATAAGCAAGGTCGTAAAATGTCGAAATCTTTAGGAAATTCTCCTGAACCGCTTGGACTAATTGAAAAATTTGGAGCTGACGGAGTTCGTGTAGGATTGTTATTGAGTGCTTCGGCAGGAAATGATATTTTATTCGATGAAGAATTATGTAATCAAGGAAAAGGTTTCTCTAACAAAATTTGGAATGCTTTCAAACTAATCAAAGGTTGGGAAGTAGCGGATATTGCACAACCAGAATCGTCTAAAGTAGCGATTGAATGGTACGAAGCGAAGTTGCAACAAACCTTAGCCGAAATCGAAGATAATTTTGATAAATACCGTTTATCAGATGCCTTAATGGCGATTTACAAATTGGTTTGGGACGATTTTTGTTCTTGGTTCTTAGAAATGATTAAACCAGGTTACCAACAACCTATCGACCGCAAAACGTTTGAAAAAGCAATTGAAATGTTAGAAAACAACTTGAAATTGTTACATCCGTTCATGCCGTTTTTAACAGAGGAAATTTGGCATCATATTGCAGAAAGAACGCCAGAACAAGCGTTAATCGTTTCAGAATGGCCAAAAGCGAAAGCGTTTGATGCAAAATTAATTGCTGATTTTGATTTCGCAACGGAAGTAATTTCTGGAATTAGAACCATTCGTAAAGACAAAAACATTCCGTTTAAAGATGCGATGGAATTAAAAGTGGTGAACAATGAAAAAGCGTCAACGTATTTTGATTCCGTAATTCAGAAGTTAGGAAATATTACGACTTTAGAATACGTTTCAGATAAAGTAGATGGCGCATTATCGTATCGTGTGAAATCGAATGAATATTTTATTCCAATTACAGGAAACATCGATGTGGAAGCAGAAATTGCCAAATTAACCGAAGAGTTAAACTACATCAAAGGGTTCTTACGCTCGGTACAAGGGAAATTGTCTAACGAGAAATTCGTAGCCGGAGCACCCGAACAAGTAATTGCCAACGAACGCAAAAAAGAAGCCGACGCTTTAGCAAAAATTGCGACTTTAGAACAAAGTTTAGCGAGTTTGAAATAGATTTTATACAAACCTGACTGGTTTTAAATAGTAAATCCCAAGTGTGAGCTTGGGATTTACTATTTAAAGTTATATATATATTAAAATTTTGATTTTAGTGTTCAGTGGATTTACTAAGTTTAATAATCGGTATGTTAAGTGTAATAATATAGGGTAAAGCTTATAATAATATTACTAATATTTAATTTAGTTAAACCAGTCTGTTTATTAAATAGATTAAATATATTTTAAAAGTTCTTTAACAAGTCTGAAAACAGTTGTTGATGATTCTTCTTTAGCTGGATTAGTGTTATCTAATTGTTCGTAAATACGTTCAGCTCTTCGTATTGCAAGTTCTATACGCTTAACATTAGTTTTTTCATCAATACCATCAAGTAAATCAAAAAAATCTTCACTTATTTTCTTACTTTTTGTTCCATCATAAGTAATCTTAAATGGTTTTAACAAATTGTTTATTTTTTCATTATAATTATCTCTATGCATTCCGCTACCCTGATGATCATCAAAATGAAGAATAAGCCAATATTCAAATGCTTGATTTGAATATGCTACTCCAAATTTATTTGCCTCAGCTATTAAGATTGCATTATTAAAATCATTTTCATTAAAGTCATCTTTGTCAAAAACACACCATACCTGATCATATTTACCTTGATTAGCAAGTTGTATTGCGCGATTTACCAAAGAAGTAGTGTTGTAACCTTCACCGATAGGTTTAACCGTGGCAGATGACAATCTAAACTGATTGAAGTATGTTGGTTCAGTATTTTCACCTTCACAAACAATTAAAATTGTTGGTTTTTCAATTAATTTAGGAGTGGCTCTTTCAAAATTTGGTTCAGTTCTTCTATTTGCTTTTAATTGAGCCCTATGTTTTTGTTTTGCCGCTAATTGTTCATTTTTTTTATTTTTCATTTTCATGATACGACAAAATATTATTTAAATTTTCAAAAAAGCCTAAATAAGGAACTGCACCATATTTTCCTCGAATGTAATTTTCCTCGAATGATTCTGTTTTTCTAACCTCGTCTGATTTAAAATCTGAAAGTGAGTAAAGCTTCGCTTCACCAAATTTATTTTTATCAGTAAACCAAATCTGATCTCGTCTAAAAAGACCTGAGCTTAGAAGATTGGTGTCATGAGTATTGAAAATTAATTGAGCATTCTTTTTATTTAATTTTCTAGAATTAAATAATGAAACAATTTTGCATACTAAATTGGGGTGGAGTTTTGAATCAAGTTCATCTACCACTAGAATATGACCATTCTCAATTACATCTAAAATTGGACCAGTTAACGCGAAAAACTTTCTCGTCCCTGAAGATTCATCATCTTCAAGAGAAAGAATCACATTGTCAATAGGTTTCATTTTTGAATCATATTTTTTATGTGTTGTTAATACATCTGAAATAAACTCTGCCTTTTTTTCATTAACTTCTTTAATAATTTTATCTTTAATTTCTTTAGGCATATCTTTAGGTAATTTGTCAATATCTAACCTTTGAAGATTGATATCTTGAATGCCTAAATCTGCAGCTTTAAGTAAATCTAAAATTTTTGATTTATAAGTTAAATCTTCTGTTTTTCCCATTGTAAACCCTTGGTAACTTGTTTCGTTTAAACCTGAAATTACTTTAAGCTTTTTAAACCAATCAATAACACTAATTGCGGTTTTATCATTAAATTGAGCTGCAACCGAAATTAAAAGAGCATTATCTCTAACAAGTCCTTCTTTAACAACAGTTTTGCCTTTTGAAAAACTTCTCTCGTGAGTGTCGAATTTATTGTTTTCTCTATAGAAAAGTTCAATTTCTTTTGTTTTAGGTTTGTAAAACAACCATTCAGAAATTACTTTTTCTTTGGTTGCTTCAAACCCATAACGATAGAGAATATTATCTTTAATAAAAATCACCTCAAATTCAGATGGTTCATTTTCAGTTTCAATATTCAGTTTAAAAGGTTTAACATCAATTTCGTCTCCCTTTTGTCCTTCTTTTGAACTGTTTATTACATATTGTTTCATAAAAGTAATCGCTTCAAGTAGCTTACTTTTACCACTTGCGTTAGATCCATAAATTACTACACTTTTAAGAAGACGTAATCCAAATTTTTCATCATAGTATACATTGTCATTCTCTCTAGTATCTTTATCATAATTAGACGCAATAAGACTTAAACTAGTCTTTTCTTTGAAAGTTCTGAAGTTCTTAATTGAAAATTGCAGAAGCATAATTGTTGTATTAAAAATAAATTTGGTACAAAAGTAAAAAAATATTTTCTATAAAATGTAAAATAAAACAGTTTTTCGAAACAATTATACCGAAAGTTGATTTTATTTTACTTTATACTCTTAACTTAATAATTTTATGCGAAGCTATTAGACTAGTATCATATACTTTTTTAATAGTACTCTAAAGTTTTACATATTATAATTTTTAGATGGAATAAAAAATTCTTCAAATCATAAAACACTTATTAGCTTAACTAACAACTTATAAACAAAAAAAATCCCGAGCCTAAACTCGGGATTCCTAATTTTTAATGTTCTTTAATTTTTTCTAAAGTCGTATCTAAAACACGTTGCATTTTTTCTAAAGCTTCATAAAACGCTTTTTCTGGGCTATCGGCTGTTGCGGTAACGGCTATGGGTTGTTTTTTTTCTACTCGCGCTTCAATAACACATTTTTTATCGTTTGGAGTGGATTTATTTCCATTTTCGTCAGAGACGTGTACTTCTATTCGGGTTACGATTTCGTCAAATCTTGCTAATTCATTTTTAATTTCGTTACTAAAGAATTCTGAAAAACGGCTTCCGCCTTCAATGTTTTTGTCGGTGTGAATTTGAACTAACATAGTTATAAGGATTATAATTAATAATACCTAAAGTTACGAATATTCGCTCAAATTTCCAACTTCCTAAAAGTTAAAAAAGCTATAAATTAATCTTGCGTATATTCTAAAATATCGCCCGGCTGACAATCCAACACTTTGCAAATGGCTTCTAGCGTACTGAAACGTATGGCTTTTGCCTTTCCGGTTTTTAAAATAGATAAATTAGCCAACGTAATATCCACCTTTTCCGAAAGTTCGTTGAGCGACATTTTTCGTTTCGCCATCATCACATCTAAGTTTACTACTATCGCCATAATTTATACTGTTAATTCGTTTTCTTCCTGAAGTTCGAAACCGCGTTTGAAAATTTGAGCAATCACCAAAAGCGTAATTCCCATAAACAACCAAACATCGCCCCCCGCAATTTTTAAATGCTGAATCGACGGAATCGTAACGCCTTGTTGTACCATGTTCTCAGAAAAATTAGTTCCCCAAATAGCAAAAATCGCAATTCCCAACGTTAAATACGCCACGCTAAAAATAAAACGATTGACATCTTTATTAAAGGGTTGGGCCAAATTAAGTTTTTTATCGTGAATGATTTTGATAATCAAATAAAACAGTATGGCTTTTAAAACCGCTACGATACTCATTAACGAAGTTAACGTCACAAAATGACTTTGGTTAAATTGATACAACGAAGACAAATCGATATGGTTCCAAAAATACGATGAACCTACGGGGTTTATAAATATGGTGTAAAAGGTGTTAAATAAAAAACCACCAGCATCAATTCCTAACCCAATAAAAATTATCCAAGCCAATACATATAGTACATTAAGCATCTGTTGCGCACTAATTTTAATTTCCATAGAAGTAAATATTAAAAGTTAACGATGCAAATGTCAATAAAAATTTATTGAAAAACAATAAAAATATACTTTTTTTTGATAAATAACAATAATATGTTTTAGGACAATTGTAAAATAATGCATAAAAAAAATCTCGAGATATACTCGAGATTTTAAATTTTAAAATACTATTTGCACTTTTCTAATTCTTCAGCAAATTGTAATATGCTTTCAATATTGTTTCTAAATTCTTTTTTCTCCACCCTTGCCAATAAATTAGGACAACCGGTGGCTAATTCTTCAAAACGTTTTTTAGGAGACATCATCCAAGAAGCACTAGCATTAGATTTTCCTTCAGATTCATTCGCTTTTTTAATAATGATTTCTC
>NZ_DITB01000031.1 GCF_002422095.1 Flavobacterium sp. UBA6195 | reverse complement strand
TTACAACTTAACCCATCTCTTTGCGAACCGCCGAGTACGTGACCCGTACGCTCGGTGGTGTGAGAGGCGCACTCCGTCAGATTCTGGCGGAGCCGTCTACTCGATTAACTGAAGCCCTTTTATTTAAATCTGATTTGCAAGTTTAATTTGAAGTAGCTTTTTCCATCTTCGCTATAAATTTTTCCGAATTCGTGTCTTGAACTACTTGCAGTTTCTAATTTTGTATTTTGAAATAAATAATCTTCAAACTGATTTCGATTGTAAATATGATAACACAAAACATCTCCGTTTTCTTTTACAATCAAATAACCGCCTGTTGCGTCATAAATTCCATTCCAAACTTTTGAAGGTGTCATTCCTAAAGCAACGTCAGTTAAGAAGCGTTTGATTTTGTATTCATAAAAAGTATGAGCAAATTGATTGTCATAATTTAATGGATTTGTTTTGTTTATATTATCTGTTAAATCTTTGATTGAACTTAAACTTGATGTATAAAAAGTTTTAACAATTTCAGCTAAAATATTAGGCAATAAACTATCAATTAAAACTAAATTATTTTTAAATATATCTTGTTCAAGTGAAACGTAATTTATGTTTCCGCCAAGTTGTTTTATGTTTTCAATTCTATCTTTAATTTTGCTTTTTGTGTCAATTTCATTTATGCTTTTTGTTTGATTTTCTGTTGGTTGAAAATCTGAAACTTGATAAATAAAATTTGTAGTTTTTCCTGCGTTTAAAAGCGTAGCTTGTCCTCCGAGTTGTGATTTAATGCTAAACCCTAATTCTGCGGTTTGATTTATTCTTTGGTCGTGAATAACAATTTGAATATCAGATTTAGAAGTTGATTTTGCTTTTAAAGAATTACAATTTATTGAGTTCATAAAAGTTTCAATTTCTGGAATACTAAATGCTCCATTTGAAGCTTTTATTGTAGCTAATAACTTTACCGATTGCTCAGTAAAAGTTTTTACAGGAATTCTTAATTGTTCTTTTCCACCAGAAATAATTACTAAATCTCCATTAATTTCATATTCAAAATTACCGCCACTTTCGTTACGAATAATCTTGATTATTGGATAAAATAATTCTTCAACTTTATTTAAATCTGCATCGCCTGCAAATAATTGTTTATCGCCAAGTAATTTGAACAAAGCGTAAATCTCACTCCATTCTCCTTTATTTCCTGATAGCATATTTTTTAATTCCGATTAGTTCTAAAATTTTATTTGCAGTTGCTTGTATAGCTGGAACGGCAACGGAGTTGCCGAATTGTTTATATGCAGATGCGTCAGCAACTGGAATTATAAAATCATCAGGAAATCCTTGTAATCTTGCCCATTCTCTTGGTGTCATTTTACGAATTCCTTCACGATTTACAGTTCCTTTTATATGAGTTGTTGGTGTGTAATCTACAATTCTATGGTCTAAAACTAAATTTCTTTCTCTACCCATTCCGCCAACAACAATTGCATTTGCAATTCCATTATCAGGAATTATTGCATAACCAAAACCATTTCCTTTATTTTCGTGTCTTGCTTTATGATTAACTAAAGTTTGAACATATTGAGTTGAAAGATAGTATTTTGTTGGTGGAACATTTTTCTCTTTTACTTCTTCAAAAGTTGGATTTTTTTCTAAAGGTTTTGGATATTCGAAACTTGAAATATTTAAATCTTGGCGAAAGCCAACAATATAAATTCTTTCTCGATTTTGTGGAACTCCGAAATTTTTAGCATTAATAATTTGTGGTTCAGGCACAAAATAGCCTAAATCATTTCTTAAAACATTTAGAATTGTTTCCAATGTTTTTCCTTTATCGTGACTTCGTAAACCTTTTACGTTTTCAAGAAAAATTGCTTTTGGCTTATGTTTTTTGATAATTTCTGCAACATCAAAAAATAATGTTCCTCTTGTATCATCAAAACCACCACGTTTTCCTGCAATTGAAAATGCTTGACAAGGAAAACCTGCACAAAGTAAATCGAATTCTTCAGGAATATAATTCTTAATTTGCTGTTTTGTAATGTCACCAAATGGAACTTCTCCGAAGTTTACTTTGTAAGTTTTTTGAGCTTCTTTGTCCCATTCACTTGTAAAAACACATTTTCCGCCAAGGTTTTGCATAGCAATTCTAAAACCACCGATTCCTGCAAATAAATCTATAAATTTAAAAGTATAGTTTTCTGGAGTTGGAAACGGAACGTTTTCAACTTCAAAAAGAAGTTGTTGCATTGCATCTTCAGCAACGATTGAAAGTTTTTCTTCTTCTTGTTTGTAAGTTACAAAATCATTTAAAACTTCTAAAGCATCATCTTTATAATACTTTGAAACTCCGTTGTGAATGTTGTGTAAATAATGAGTTAAAACCGCTTTTCCATTTTCATTTGGTTCAACAAGTCTTACCTGATAGCGTTTGCTATCAAATTCGTCAATACTTATTTTTTCTTTTAACTTCATTTATAATTCAATTCTATTTTTCGCAAGTTCGTAATTTTTGCGTTACGAATTATCATAAATTAGAAAAGTATTTCACTAATTTTTCAACAACCAATATTAATAGATTTCAATTTTTTGATAAGAAAAATGTTATCTTTTTTTCTGGTTTACAAGGGTTTCAGTTAACGTCCCGGCGCTTGGCGAGGTTGCGAACTTCGGAACCGATTATTTTCTATCAAAGATAAAATTTCTTGCGAAATGTAAACGTGAATTTACTACAAAATTCGCAATCTTGCCAAACGCCTGTGTGTGCCCTG